>CBIHOS010000080.1:0-18289 GCA_966211945.1 uncultured bacterium | reverse complement strand
AACGTCAGGCCGCCGTGGGACGCGGCCCTACCTTCGGACCGGAGACGACGACGACGATGGTGAATGGACGGATGGTGGGCGCCGCCGCGCTGGCGCTGACGATGGTGATCGGAGCCAGCAGCTCGCTTGCGCTGGCGCAGGCTGCCAAGAAGAAGAGCGCAGCCAAGGGCTCCGCGGCCGGGCCGGTGCCCACGGCCGCCGAGGTCGCGTCGGCCGAAGAGGGCTACAAGACCAAGTGCGCGGTGTGCCACACCCCCGACGGCAATTCGCCGATCGAGCAGATGAACTTCACCGACGGTGTCTGGAAGCACGGGTCGTCGGTGAAGGAATTGATGACCACCATCTCAGAAGGCGTCGCCGGCACCGCGATGATGCCGTTCAAAACGCAGTTCACGCCCGGCGAGATCGCTGCGCTGGCGCGGAAGGTCCGCAGCTTCGACAAGAAGCTGAAATAGGTAGGTAGGGCGGGCGAGGGCCGCGTTGGGACCCGCCTTTCGCCGTTGGGCTTCGGCGCGCCAGGCAACGGGCCCTACCTCACCCTGGCCGCGGGGCGTCCTGCTCCCACGGCAAACACCTTCACGAGCGCCACGCCGGCGATGAACCCGCCGATGTGCGCCATGAACGCGACGCCGCCGGTCGCCTGCGGTCCCTGCCCGATCACGCCGAACGCACTGATCAACTGGAAGACGAACCACAGGCCGACCGCGACGTAGGCCGGCACCTCGGTGATCGCCCGCAGCACCAGGACGCGCACGCGCCGGTGCGGATGCAGGACCAGGTAGCCTCCCATCACGCCGGAGATCGCGCCCGATGCCCCGAGGCTCGGAATGAAGGGGTTGTCGCCGAGGACGAACGTGGCGACGACGTGGGCGATCGATGCGAGCAGGCCGGTGGTCAGATAGAACGCCGCGTAGCGCCCGTGCCCGAGGTCGTCCTCGACGTTGTCGCCGAAGATCCACAGGAACAGCATGTTGCCGAGCAGGTGCATGACACCGCCGTGCATGAACATCGACGACAGCAGCGTGAAATAGACCGGCCCCGGCGTCGGCTGCAGCGGGATGACGGCCGACTCGCCGGCCGCCTCGATGCGCACGTCGCGGGCCACGTCCTCGCCCGTGGCAATCTCCTGCGGCACCGTGGAGAACGCGTACGTGAAGCGCTCGTTGGTGCCCATGCCCTGCAGCAGCACGAACACCAGCACGTTGACCGCGATCAGGACGTACGTGACGAACGGCGTCCGCACCCGGCCGGTGTTGTCATCGCTGATGGGGATCATTCCGGCCTCGTGTCACGAAGGTAGGGGCCGTTCCCCGAACGGCCCATCAGTCGGCGTCGGCCGATCAGGCCGACGACATTGATCATCGACAGGCGCGTTCGGGGAACGCGCCCTACCGGCTACCGGAAGACGTCGCGGGCGCCGCCGACGTCCTGCCGAGTTGCTGCAGCAGGAATGCGTACTCCAGCGCCACCTGCTCGAGCCGCTGGAACCGGCCCGACCGGCCGCCGTGACCGGCCTCCATGTTGATCCGGAACAGCACCGGTGACGCGGACCCGTCGAGCGTCCGCAGCTTCGCGACGTACTTTGCCGGTTCCCAGTACTGCACCTGCGAGTCCCAGAGTCCCGTCGTCACGAGCATCGCAGGATAGGCCTGCTTCTGCAGCTGGTCGTACGGCGAGTACGCCAGCATGTAGTCGTAGTATTCCTTCTTGGTCGGATTGCCCCACTCGTCGAACTCGTTGGTCGTCAGCGGAATCGACTCGTCCAGCATCGTCGTCACCACGTCGACGAAGGGCACGTGCGAGACAATGGCGCGATAGAGTTCCGGCGCAAGGTTGACGACGACGCCCATCAGGAGGCCGCCGGCGCTGCCACCCATCGCGCAGATCTTGTCGGACGCGCCGTACTTGCGCTCGACCAGCGCCCGGGTGACGTCCACGAAGTCGGTGAACGTGTTCATCTTCTTCAGCAGCTTGCCGTCCTCATACCAGGCGCGGCCCATCTCCTGGCCGCCGCGGACGTGCGCGATGGCAATCACGAAGCCGCGGTCGAGCAGGCTGACCCAGTCGCTCCGGAAGCTCGGATCGGTCGAGTAGCCGTAGGACCCGTACGCGAACTGGTACAGCGGCGCGCTGCCGTCGCGGCGGGTGTCCTTGCGGTAGACGATCGACACCGGCACATTCGCGCCGTCGCGGGCCGCGACCCACAGGCGCTCGGTCGCATAGCGGGTCTTGTCGAAGCCGCCGAGCACCGGCGTCTCCTTCACGAGCGTGCGCGCGCCGGTACGCATGTCGAGGTCGTAGACCGTCGACGGCGTCGTCAACGACGTGTACGTGTAGCGCAGCGTCGTGCTCTCCGCCTCGCGATTGACGTTCAGCGACATCACGTAGGCCGGCTCATCGGAGGCGACGTCGCGCGACTGCCCGCCGGCGTCGAGGATGCGCAGCCGCTGCAGGCCGTCGCGCCGCTCGCCGACCACCAGGTGCGTGTCGAAGGGTTCGACCGCCGCGACGAAGACGTCGGCGCGGTGCGGCACCACGTCCTTCCACTGCGCGCGGTCGCCGACGGTTGCGTCGGCGGCCTCGACGACCTTGAAGTTCTTCGCCTGCCAGTTCGTGCGGATCACCCAGCGGCCGCCGGCGTGCTCGGCGTCGTACTCGAAGTCGCGCTCGCGCGGCGCGAGCACCGTGAAGGCCGCGGTCGGCTTGTCGGCCGGAATGCACCGGACTTCGTTCGACACGGTGCTGCTGAGGACGATGCAGAGGAACTTCTCGTCCTTGGTCCGGTGGACGCCCATGTAGAAGCTGTCGTCGGCCTCTTCGTAGACGAGTGCGTCGGTGGCCGGGTCGGTGCCGATGACGTGCCGCTTGACGCGCTTGGTGAGCAGCGTCTGCGGATCGATCTCGACATAGAAGACCGTCTTGTTGTCGGCCGCCCAGGCGACGTTGCCGGACGTGCCGGTCAGCCTCTCCGGCAGCAGTGCTCCCGTCGCGATGTTCTTGAACTGAATCGTGTACTGGCGGCGGCCGACGGTGTCTGTCGAATACGCGAGCAGCGCGTTGTCGAGCGAGACGTCCCACTCACCGAGGTCGAAGTACTCGCTACCTGCCGCGAGCGCGTTCTGGTCCAGCAGCACCTGCTCGGCACCGCCGCCGGCCGGCCGCCGGACGTTCACCGCGTAGTCCTTGCCGGCGAGATAGCGGCTGCTGTAGAGGAAGCCGCGCATCGGCCAGGCGGGTGCCTCGTCGTCGGGCTTGATGCGACCTTTCAGCTCGTCGAACAACTGCGTGCGCAGCGCCTTGACCGGCGCCAGCACCGCCTCGGTATAGGCGTTCTCCGCCTCGAGGTGCTTCAGCAGTTCGGGGGACTTCCGGGTGTCGTCGCGGAGCCAGTAATACGAATCCTGACGATCGCCGTGTGGCGACTTGACGATGTACGGCTTCTGCGCGGCCACCGGCGGCGCGGGAGTCTGGGCCATGAGGGATGCGGGCACCGCGAGCAGGGTGAGCAGGAAGGCCGTGGTCTTCATAGGATCGCGGGGGGGAGGTAGGGGCCGCTCCCCGAGCGGCCCTTGGCGGTGACAGGGCGCCTCGGGGAGGCGCCCCTACCAGCGCATGCGTTCGCCTACACGTTACAGAGCTGGACGGCCTCGCGCAGCGACGTCAGCGGGTCGCGCGTGGGGATGAACTCGTGCGCGAAGTACCCCTGATATCCCTTGTCGGCGACCCACGTGGCGATCGACTTCCACTGCAGTTCCTGCTTGTCGTCCAGCTCGTTGCGGCCGGGCACGCCACCGGTGTGCAGATGCGCGATGTACTCCCAGTTGTCGCCCATCGTCCGGATGATGTCCCCCTCCATGATCTGCATGTGGTAGATGTCGTACAGCAGCTTGATGCGGGGCGAGCCGACCCGCTTGCAGATGTCGACGCCGTAGGGCGTGTTGTCGCCGATGTAGTCCTTGTGGTTCACCTTGCTGTTGAGCAGTTCGACGACCACGGTGACGCCTTCGGCCTCGGCGATCGGCTTGATCCGGTTGAGGCAGGCCACGCTGTTGACCTTCGCCTCTTCGAGATCCTGCCCGCGCCGGTTTCCGAAGAACGTGATCACGTTGGGCACGCCGGCCTTGGCCGCCTTCGGGATCATCTCGGTCAACGAGGCCACGATGCCGTCGTGGAACTTTGTGTTGTTGATCCCGTCTGGGATCGACCGCACGGCCGGGAAGCCGGTCGAGCAGGTCAGGCCGAAGTCGCGCTTGGCGATCGTCCACTCCTCCTCGGTGAGCAGGTCGATGGCCGGCAGGCCCATCTCCGCGCAGGCCTTGAAGAACTCGGCGAGCGGGATCTTGTTGTAGCACCAGCGGCAGACCGATTGCTTCAGCCGGGCCGCGGCTGGCTTGCCGGCCTGGGTCGCACCAGCCGTCACCGGCAGGGCCGCGCCGGCCGCCGTCAGTGCGGCGGCGCCGAGCATTTCACGACGGGACACCTCGGACATGGTCCGTTCTCCTTGAATAGCGCGGATTGTAGATCAACACGGCTTCGCTGACGGCAGTGGGTGGTCGGCAGTCGGCAGTGATCGGTGAAGAAGGGATGGCGGTTTCGACATTGCGCATCGAGCATTCCGCATTGCTGGTGAGGCGTGTCCGAAGGCCGCGGCTCACCAACTGTGCATCGTGCCGTCCATCTTGCGGTTCACGGGCAGGTAGGCCGGATCGTATGGGTACTGCGCGGCCAGCGCCTCGTCGATGTCGACGCCGAGCCCGGGCGCGTCGCCCGGGTGCATGTAGCCGTCCTGGAACGTGTACTCGTGCGGGAAGACTGCCTCGGTCTCGTCGGCGTGACGCATGTACTCCTGCACACCGAAGTTGTGGACGCTGAGATCGAAGTGCAGCGCCGCCGCCATGCACACCGGGCTCAGGTCGGTGGCGCCGTGGCTGCCGGTGCGCACCTGATAGAGCTCCGCGAGCGCGGCAATCTTGCGCAGGTGCGAGATGCCGCCGGCGTGGACGACCGTGGTGCGGATGTAGTCGATCAGCTGCTCCTGAATCAGCTGCTGGCAGTCGAAGACGGTGTTGAACACCTCCCCCACCGCGATCGGCGTCGTCGTGTGCTGGCGAATGAGGCGGAACGACTCCTGGAGTTCGGCCGGGGTCGGGTCCTCCATCCAGAACAGGTGATACGGCTCCAGCGACTTGCCGGCGCGCGCCGCCTCGATCGGCGTGAGCCGGTGGTGCACGTCGTGCAGCAGGTGCACGTCGTCGCCGAACTCGCCGCGGATGCGCTCGAACAGGCGCGGCAGGAAGTTGAGGTAGGCCTCGGTGCTCCAGCGGTTCTCGGGGGCCGCGCCCTTCTCGGCCGGCTCGTAGAACAACGTGCCACGGCCGACGCCGTACGTGCTGCTCAGGCCGGGCACGCCCGACTGGACGCGAATCGCATGATAGCCGAGGTCGAGGTAGTGCGCCACGGCCTTGACCGCGTCCTCGATGTCGGCGCCGTTGGCATGCCCGTAGACCATCACGCCTTCGCGCGACGCGCCGCCGAGCAACTGGTAGACCGGCTGATTGGCGACCTTGCCCTTGATGTCCCACAGCGCCGTGTCCACGGCGGCCACGGCACTCATCGTCACCGGCCCACGACGCCAGTACGCCCCTTTGTACAGGTACTGCCAGATGTCCTCGATCCGGCGCGCGTCACGCCCGATCAGCAGCGGGATGACGTGGTCGCTGAGGTAGCTGGCGACCGCGAGTTCGCGACCGTTCAGCGTCGCGTCGCCGAGGCCATAGACGCCGTCCTCGGTGATCAGCTTGAGGGTGACGAAGTTGCGGCCGGGGCACGTGACGATGACGCGTGCGTCGGTGATTTTCATGTTCGTTGGTAGGGCCCGTTGTCCCAACGCGGCCTGACGACGGTCTGACACACCGTGGCGCGGTGTTGCAGTGAGGGCCGGGCTGGGACGGCCGGCCCTACCGTGAAGCGCTTATCTCTGGACCCGGCCGCTGCCGTCGCCCTTCACGAGGCGCTCGACCTCGTCGACGCTGACGCGGTTGTAGTCGCCGGGGATCGTCTGCTTGAGGGCGCTGGCCGCGACGGCGAACCGGAGCGCATCGATCGGCGACTTGCCCGAGACCAGCCCGTAGATCAGGCCGCCCGCGAAGCTGTCGCCGCCGCCGATGCGGTCCACGAGGCGGACGTCGTAGTGCTGACTCTGCTCGAACGTGCCGGCGGCCTTGTCGTAGATCACCGCGCTCCAGCCGTTGTCGCTGGCCGAGTGGCTCTCGCGCAGCGTGATCGCGATCAGGCCGCAATCGAAGGTGTCGGCAACCTCCGCGGCAGTCTTCCTGTACGCCTCGAGATTCAGCTCGCCGGTCGTCACGTCGGTGCCGTGCACTTCGAACCCGAGCACCGACTGGATGTCCTCTTCGTTGGCGATGACGACGTCCACGTACTCCATGAGCGGGCGCATCACCGACTGCGCCTTCTTCTCGGACCACAGCTTCTTGCGGAAGTTGAGGTCCATGCTGACGCGGGCGCCGGCCTTCCGGGCGGCCTCGAGCGCTTCCCTGGTGCAGGCGGCGCCGTTGTCGCCGAGCGCCGGCGTGATGCCGGTGCAGTGGAACCACGCGGCGCCCTCGAAGATCGGCGTCCAGTCGATCGTGCCCGGCGTCATCTCGGCAATCGCCGAGCGAGCCCGGTCGTAGATCACCTGCGAGGCGCGCTGGCTCGCGCCGGCCTCCGCGTAGTACACGCCGATGCGATCGCCGCCGCGGACGATGTGCTCGGTGCGCACGCCCTCGGCCCGCAGCGACTTGACCGCCGCCTCGCCAATCGCGTGCGCCGGCAGCCGCGTCACGTAATGACTCTCGCACCCGTACTGCGCGAGGCTCACGGCGACGTTGGCTTCGCCGCCGCCGAAGGTCGCGACAAACTGCGACGTCTGGAGGAAGCGCTCGAACCCGGGCGGGCTCAGGCGCAGCATCAACTCACCGAACGCGACTGTTTTGATCATGGTGGGTTCGTACAGATCTCGGGCACGTCCCCGACGCGCCCTGTCAGGCCGCCTCGGGGAGGCGGCCCTACGTCCTACCTACCTACCACCTACCTACCTACGTGCGTGCCGCTGCGACGCTCGCGACGACGGTGCGCGCGTTGTCGGCAATCGCCGCGAAGTCGTTGGCCTCGAGCGCCCTGGCATCCACCAGGTTGCTGCCGACGCCGACCGCACAGGCGCCCGCCTTGATCCAGTCGCCGGCGTTGGTCAGCGTCACGCCGCCGGTCGGCATCAGCTTGATCTGCGGCAGCGGCGCCTTCACGTCCTTGATGTAGCCCGGCCCGAGCGTCGTCGCCGGAAACACCTTGATGACGTCGGCCCCCGCTTCCCAGGCCGTCAGGATCTCGGTCGGCGTGAAGCAGCCCGGCATGACGGCGACGTCGTAGCGGTGCGCGAGTTCGATCGTCTTCAGGTTCAGCGTCGGCGAGACCAGGTAGGTGGCGCCGGCCAGGATGACCTGGCGCGCCGTCTCGGGATCGAGGATGGTCCCGGCGCCGAGCTGGAAGCCGCCCGGCAGGTCCTTCGCCAGCTGCTCGATCAACCCGACCGCGCCGGGCACCGTCATCGTCACTTCCATTGCGGTGACGCCGCCCTCGATCAGCGCGTCGACCACCGAGCGCAGCTTGCGGGCGTCCTTCAGGCGGATGACCGCCACGACGCCGCTCTGCTCGATCGCCCGGACCACGTCGATCCGACTCATGCCATGCCTCCCCGTGCCGTGGCGGCGGACGCATCGAGCACCGCCGGCGTCATCTTCGGCACCAGCAGATGGATGACGCCGAGCGCGAGGATGTACAGCGTGCCCGCGGCCACGAAGATGGGAACGTAGTTGTTGTTGCTGGCGTCCAGCCAGACGCCGACGGCGATCTGCATGATCGCACCGCCGCAGGCGCCCATCATGCCGCCGAAGCCGATGACGCTGCCCACCGCCCGGCGCGGGAACATGTCGCTCACCAGCGTGTAGAGGTTGGCGCTCCAGGCCTGGTGCCCCGACGCCGCGATGCTCACCAGCGCCACCGCGCCCCACAGGCTGTCCACCTGCGCCGCGAACACGATCGGGGTCACGCTCACCGCGAAGATCCCCATCGTGATCTTGCGGGCGTGGTTCACGGAGAAGCCGCGGGCCATCAGCTTCGAGCTGACGTAGCCGCCGAGCACGCTGCCGATGTCGGCCACCAGGTAGATCGTCGCGAGCGGCAGCATCGCGCCGCGAATGTCCACATGGTGCGCCTTCACCAGGAAGTCCGGCAGCCAGGTCAGGTACAGCCACCAGACCGGGTCTGTCATGAACTTGCCGACGGCGTACGCCCACACCTGGCGGCGCGGATTGAGGACGATCGCCGTGATCAGACCGGTGGCAAACAACGCCACTGCGAACAGGCGCGCCCCGAAGAAGGTCGCCGCCACCGTCCCGCTGACGAAACAGACTGCCGCCACGACGCCCGCCATGGCCAGGCCCGGCACCTTCACGCCCGGGCCGTCGGGCGGGTCGCTCTCGATCAGCGCGAGCTCGGCGGCGTTGACGCCAGGATGCGTGCGCGGCGTCTTGTACTGCCACAGCCAGAGGGCGAGCCACATGAAACCGATGACGCCGGTGCCGATGAAGGCCCAGTACCAGCCGTAGCGCAGCGCGATGATCGGCACGACGATCGGCGTGGCCAGCGCGCCGACGTTGGTGCCGGCGTTGAACAGCCCGGTCGCCAGCGCCCGTTCTTTCTGCGGGAACCACTCGGCGATCGACCTGACCGACCCGGGGAAGATCGCCGCCTCGCCCAGCCCCAGCAACACTCGGCAGAACGAGAAGCCGGCCACCGACGCGGCCATGCTCAGGCCGAACGCGCCGAACGCGCTCTGCACCGCGCTGCCGATCACCGGCGCCTCGGCGTGCAGCATCGCCGCAACGCTCCACAGGCAGATCGCGATGGCCAGGCCGCGGCGCGTGCCGATCCGGTCGATCAGCCAGCCGGAAGCCAGCATGCCGACCATGTAGGCGACCTGGAAGAAGAAGTTGATGTAGCCGAAGTCGGTGTTGGTCCAGCCGAACTCGGTGGTCAGCGGCGCCTTGAGCACCGCCAGGACGTTGCGGTCGATGTAGTTGATCGTCGCCGCGAAGAACAGCAGCGCGCAGACCACCCAGCGGACGCTCGACGGCTTCGAGGACGACGCCTGCGGCGTGGAGGTTCGGACGGGTGCGGCGTCAGCCTGGGCCATGCGCGTCTCCCTGGGAACCGGCGGCTATTGGTTGACGCCGCTGGCGAGGAAGCCGCCGTCGACGACGAGCACTTCGCCGGTGACGAAACTGGCCGCCGGCGAGGCGAGGAACACGGCGGCGCCGGCCAGCTCCGGGATCTGGCCGAAGCGTTTCATCGGCGTCCGCGCCAGGAACTCCTGGCCGCGGCCGGTGCCATCGAGCAGCTGCTGGTTCAGGTCGGTGCGGAAGACGCCCGGCGCGATCGCGTTGACGGTCACGCCGCTCGGGGCCCACTCCACCGCCAGCGACTTGGTGAGCGAGGCCACGGCCGCCTTGCTGGCGCCGTACGCCGCCACCTCGAAGAGCGCGACGAACGACGACAGCGAGGCGATGTTGATGATGCGGCCCCACCGCCGCTCGATCATCGACGGGCCGAACACCTGGCAGGCCCGCAGCGTACCGGTGAGGTTCGTCTCGAGAATCGCGGTCCAGTCCGCCTCTGTCACATCGAGCGTGGGCGAGCGCTTGGTGCGCCCGGCGCAGTTGACCAGGATGTCGCACGGCCCGAGTTGCAACGCGACGCCGTCGCGCAGTGTTTCGAGCGAGCCGCGATCGCCGACGTCGACGGCGATGCGGGCGGACCGGCGGCCCATGCCCTCGATCTCGGCGGCCGCCTCCGCGACGAGCGCCTCACGGCGTCCGGTTGCGACGACGTCGGCACCCGCCTCGGCCAACCCCCGCGCGATGGCGCGGCCGATGCCGGAGGTGCCGCCGATGACCACGGCCACGCGGCCGCTCAGATCGAATCCCGTGAACATGTGCTGTCTGGCCTGCGCATTTCAGGCCCGCGACACGCCGGTCGGCAAGAGGTGCGACCAGTGGCGCGCGAGGCGTGTGATGGGCGTGAGAGTTCTATCAGGCAGTCCCCTGAGCGTCAAGGCGCGCGTTCGTGCGAATTCGCGCGCCTTTCGGTGCCGCGCGGTGCCGCCGGCCGGTGGCCGCCGGACCGCGTCGGCCCGGCGTGGGGGCCCACAGTGGTGTTGGCAGCCCAGCACCGCACGGGATCGTGGTCACGCACGCGGCTCGCGCAGGCAGACGGCCCGGCGCCGTGGACAGCGCTGGTCACCCGGCCGCAGCGACCGGTGCGACGGCCGGAGCCGCGACCGGCGCAGCCGGTGGGTCGGGCGCGTCGCCGCCGAAGCCGGCCTCGGAGGCCTGGCGATCGCGAGCGAGCGAGAGGTGGTCGTCCATGGCACGACGGGCCCGTTCGGGGTCACGACTCCGCAGCGCGTTGTAGATGGCGCGGTGCAGGTCTGCGGCCTCCTTGTGGTCGCGTCCCTGGGCCGCCGTCTTGCGCCGGTGCTCGTAGAAGATGCCGGAGACCATCTCGACGAGCGACGCGAGAATCGGATTGCCCGCCGCGGTCGCGACGGCGCGATGGAACCGGATGTCGTGGACCAGGAACGCCTGCGCATCGTCCATCGACGCGTACATCCCGGTGATCTCCTCCGAGATGGACGCGAGCTGGTCGCCGGTCGCCCGTTCGGCCGCCAGTCCGGCGACGCCGACTTCGAGCACGCGCCGCGCCTCGAACATCTCGTCGCGCGTGAACCCGTGCAGCGCCGCGAGGAAGCTGAGGGGCTCGCTGCCGAGCATCGGCGGGCCGCCGCGGATGAACGTGCCGGCGCCGTGCCGGCTCTGCACGACTCCCATCGCGGCGAGCGCCCGCAGGCCGGCGCGCACGCTGGGCCGGCTGACGCCAACCCGCAACGCGAGCTCCCGTTCGGCCGGCAGCCGGGCGCCTGGCCCGAGCTCGCCTCGTTCGATCAACTCGCGGACGTGCCCCACTACGAGTTCGGCGGCGACCCCCTCAAACGGTTTCTTGGAGGTCTCAGACTTATCTCTGGTCATACCAGTACTCCGGTTGACACCAGCTGGTTGTTTGTCGGCGACCGTATCACCGGGTTCCAGGCATGTCAAACGCTCGTTATCAGAAAGGAGGGCCGGGAGCGTGCCAGGCCAGCGCCCCGAAGCTCTCCAGGACGCGAGATTCGCCATTTTACTGGCCACGTCATAGTGGTGTGTCCAATTTCGACAGATCCAGATCTTCGGAACAGAAAGCCCAATATCGTGGAACAGGCGAGAGCCGGCTTGCCCGTCAGCGCACGAACCAGGCGATGCACACGTGGCAGAACAGCGCACCGACGATCGTCATCGACAGGCCCCACACCAGAAGGCTGCGGAACAACCGGGCGGGATCTTCGCCCTCCGGGGCGGCGGCGATACACAGCGCGCCCAGGGTGGAGAGCGGCGAGACGTCCACGAGCGCCGCGCCGACGTTGATGCTCAGCGCAATCTGCAGCGGATCGCCACCGCCGAGGCGCGCGACCACGGCCGGCACCGTCGGCAGGAACGTCGGGTACACGACCCCGGACGTCGAGCTGTACGTCGAGATCGTGCCGGTGATGAACGCGATGATCCCGTTGATCGACGCCGGCGACGCCACCGCCGCCAGCCCGGCGCTGAAGAGGTCGAGACCGCCCGTCTTGTCCAGCACGCCAACCAGTGTGCTGACACCGCAGACGAGCACGATCACCGCCCACGGCACGTGCCGCAGCATCGACCCATCGTCTGCCGCGCCGACGAGCACGAGCAGAGCCGCGGCGGCAAAGGCCGCCAGGCCCAGGTCGGCGCGCAGCGCGACGACGGCCACGACCCACCCGGTGGCGACCACCAACGTCACGACGTGACGACGCTCGAAGCCGACCGCTGGCGCAAGTGCGACGGCCGATACCGATCGCAGCAGGCGCGGACCGCCGAACAGCGCCCACGCCCCCGCCGCCGCGAGCAGGTGCGCGACGAAGTTGGCCGTCCACACGGTCCAGGCGTGGCCTGCCAGCCCCACCCGGGTCATCGACGTGTCCACGATGACGCCCACGGCACTGAGCGGCGACAGGTTGCCGGCGTTGGCGCCGTTCCCGATCATCAGCGCCACGAGCAGCGCCGGCACGCCGGCCCGCACACCGGCCGCCATCGAGAGCGGCGCCAGCAACGCCACGGTGGCGATCGCGCCAGGGCCCAGCGTGCTGATGCCGCACGCGAGCGCGAACAGCAGCAGCGGCAGCCAGGCCGCGCGGCTGCCGCCGGCCCGCAGCACACGACTCGTGAGGACGCCCATCGTCCCATTTGCCTGCATCAGGCCGAAGAGCAGCGTCACGCCGAGCAGCGTGACGAAGAGCGACGAGGGGAACACGGCCATCACCGCGTCGGCGCGCCAGCCGGCGGCATACACGGCGATCGGCCACGCGAGTGCAATCGCCAGCACGCCGACGTTGACCCGCGTGCCGAGGCTCGCGAGCATCACGAGCACGAGTGCCGCGACGGACAGTCCGGCAGGACTCATGCCTTGTCCGCACCGATCGCGCCACGACCCGGCACCGCCGCGTCCGTCCGCCCTCCGCCGCTCGGTGCGGCGCGTCCGGCGTTCGTCGTTCGCCCTTCGTCCTCCGCGAGCAGGTGCTTCTGCACCTTGCCCAGCGCCGTCCGCGGCAGCGCGTCCACCCGGACGAACCGGTGCGGCACCTTGAACGAGGCCAGCGTCGTCCGCAAGCGGGCGTCCACCTCAGGCATGTCCACACCGTCCTCGCAGACGAGATAGGCAACCGGCACCTCGCCCCGCGCCGGGTCCGGCACGCCGACGACGGCTGCCTCGCGCACGCCGTCGTACGTCGTCAGCAGGTCCTCGATCTCGCGCGGGTAGACGTTGAAGCCGCTCGAGATGATCAGGTCGCTGCGGCGGCCCTGCAGCGTGATGTAGCCGTCGGCGGCCCGCACGCCGACGTCGCCGGTGCGGAACCAGCCGTCGTGGAAGGCGGCAGCGGTGGCGTCGGGCCTGCGCCAGTAGCCGGCGCAGACGTTCGGGCCCCGGATCCACAACTCGCCTGCCTCGTCTGCCGCCACCGGCTGTCCGTGTTCGTCGCGAATCTCGACCGCGACCAGCGGCAGCGGCAGGCCGATCGTCCCGGCGCGCCGCTCCCCCACCAGCGGGTTGCTGACGTTCATCATCGTCTCGGTCATCCCGTAGCGCTCGAGGATGACGTGGCCGAACCGTTCGGCGAAGGCCTCGAGGACGTGCGCCGGCAACGGCGCCGAGCCAGAAACGAACAGGCGCATCCGCGCGCCGATCGCGCGCGCCCGCGCCGGCGGTGCCTCCAGCAGCCGCACGTACATCGTCGGCACGCCGAAGAAGACTGTCGGTGCGTAGTCGTCGAACCAGTCGAGCACCTTGGCCTGCTCGAAGCGCTCGACGAGCCGCATGTGGCAGCCGCTGACCAGCCAGCACTGCACGCCGTTGCCGAGGCCATGGACGTGGAACAGCGGCAATGTCGCCAGATAGCGATCGGCGGCCGTGATACCCCAGGCGGCCACGAGCGTCAGCGCGTTTGCCGCGAGGTTCCCGTGCGTGAGGACTGCTCCCTTCGCCCGGCCGGTCGTGCCGGACGTGTAGACGAGCGCGACCGGCGTGGACGCGTCGGCGCGAACCGAGGGCGGCGGCGCGGTCGTGCGCCCGGCTTCGAGTTCGAGGGCATCGGCGTCCCAGATGGGTGTGCCGGCGGGCACCACGCCGGCGCGGTCTGGCGTGGTCACGACGGCCAGCGGCTCGGCATCGCCGACGATGTGGCCGACCTCGCCGCTGCGATACAGGATGTTGATCGGCACCACGATGGCGCCGAGCTTGACGGCGGCGAGCCACAGGTCGATGACCAGCAGCCGATTGGGTAAGTAGAACGCCACGCGATCGCCGAACCGCAGGCCGCGGGCCGCGAGCGTGGCGGCCAGGCGATCGGAGCGGGCGTCGAGATCGCCGAAGGTCAGCGACAGGATGGTGCCGTCCGGCTGGTCGACGTCGATGGCGGGAGCGTGGGCGCGACCGCGCAGTGCGTTGGCGTAGAGATCGATCAGTGACACGTCAGCCCGGCCCTCCTCACCGTCCGCCTTCGCGCTGGCGACGGCCAGCCGTGTTCAGCACCAGCGTGTGAGCAGCGGCCTGCTCGACGGCCTGGCGCGAATACCGCAGCGGAAAGTACTGCCGCGCCCACTCGACGTCCCCCGGGCGGAACTGGCTGCTCAATCCGAAGCTCTGAGTGAGCCGGTCCCAGCGTACGTAGGGCCCCCGTTTGAAGAAGAGTGGCGGATGGTATCCGGCGGGCATGATGAACGTCCTCCTGCCGCGAACAGAGGCGGAAGATGTGGCGTTGAGTGAATGGTGCCGCGACTACTCTGCACGTCACGCAGGATATGCTCGACGGATGCGTCGCCGCCGTGTACTCGCACTCCCCCTGGCGCTGGCCCCGGCACTCGCGACGACACCTGTCCGGGCCCAGACCGCGCGCGCGCTGAGGGCCAACGACTTCTCGTTCGACGGCCCGCTCGGGTCGCAGGGCGCGCGCATCGAGTCGGTCGGGCCGAACCATTTCCGCGTCCGGCTCGGCGCCGCGCCCAATCAGCCCGGTTGGCCGAACAAGCTGAACCTGCGGATCCTACGCCACGCACGCGGCAACGCGCTGCGTCTCGACGCCGTGTTCCCCGAGGGCAAGGGCTATGCGTTCAACGAGTACCACCAGTCGTTCTCCTACGACGGCGTGTCCTGGCATCCCGTCGCCTGGTCACGCGGCTACCTGGCGTCTCCACTCGCCGACACGCTGACCTTCCCGCCCTTCACGGCCGACCAGGTGTGGATAGGCACGCAGACGCCGATGTCGTGGGACGTCGACGCACTCGCGCTGATCGCCGGCTGGAAGGCGCACCCCGACGTGTCGGTTCACACCGTCGGGCGGACGCTCGGCGGCCGCGACATGCTGCGAGTCACCATCACCAGCGCCGCGAGTCCCCATCCGCGGGCCCGTCGCTGGGTGCACTACCTGGCGAACCAGCATCCGGGCGAACACAACTCGCAGTGGCGGCTCGCGGGCCTGGTGGACTGGTTGCTCAGCGACGCGGGTGCCGATGTGCGTCAGCGCCAGATCGTCCACGTCGTGCTGATGATGAGCCCCGACGCGCCCGCCAATGGTTGGTACCGTGTCAACCAGCAGGGCGTGGACATGAATCGCAGCTACCGTCCGCAGGGCGCCGATCGGGCGGCGCAGGCGCACGAGGCGTACCTGTGGCAGCGCGACCTCGAAGGACTCATGGCGTCGGACGCGCCCGTGACCACCATCTGGGCCATCCACACCTGGTCGGGCATCGTCGAGCCACAGATCATTCCGGGACCGGAATTGCTGGGGCCGCTCGGCGAGTGGACGGCCCTGCGCGAGGCGCTGGCCAGGTCCGACCGGCTGGGACTCATCGAGGCGCTCACGCTCGCCAAGGTCGGGCAGTACGAGAACACGACGTGGACCGACGGACCGCACGCGCAGTTCGGCATCACGGCGGTGCTGTGCGAGGGCGGCGCGGTGCTCCAGACCCGTCAACTGAACGAGGCCTCCGGCGTGGCGATCGTCCAGGCGCTCGGCAGCGTCTACATCGGCCTGCGCCGATAGGCGCGACGCTAACCAAGCGCGCGCCTCGCCCCTGGGTGGGCCGGGACGCTGAGCGCTACACCCACCAGGCTTCCGCCGGCTGCTCCTTCAGGATCAACGGGCGCAGGAAGCGCACGGCGTTGGCCAGCCCTTCATCGACCGACGCCAGCGCGTCCTCGTGCTCGATGCTGACCACGTGGTCGTAGCCGACCAGGCGCAGCGCGCTCATGATCTCCGCCCAGTCGCTGGCGCCATGCCCCCAACCCACCGTGCGGAACAGCCAGGAGCGCTGCGGCATCTCGACGTACGACTTCGGATCGAGCACGCCGTTGACCCGCACGTTGTCGCGATCCAGCGCGACGTCCTTGGCGTGGAAGTGGAAGATCGAGTCGCCGAGCGCGCGAATCGCCGCGGGGATGTCGACGCCCTGCCAGAACAGGTGGCTCGGGTCGAAGTTCACGCCAATCTGCGGGCCGATGGCGTTGCGCAGCTTGAGCGCCGTCTCGACGTTGTAGACCACGAAGCCGGGGTGCGCCTCGAGCGCCACCCGCACGCCGTGGTCCTTGGCGAACTTGCCGGCCCGCGTCCAGTACGGGACGACCTTCTTCTCCCACTGCCACTCGAGCACGGTCAGGTAGTCGGGCGGCCAGGGGCAGGTCACCCAGTTGGGCCATTTGCTCGCGTCGCTGTCACCCGGGCAACCCGAGAAGGTCACGACCGTCTTCACGCCGAGCGATTCGGCCAGCCGCACCGTCTTGCGGAAGACCTCGTCGTGGTTCTTCGCGAACGCCTTGTCGGGGTGCAGCGGGTTGCCGTGGCAGGACAGCGCTGAAATGGTCAACCCGGCGTCGGCGATCTTCCGGCGGTAGGCCTTGGCCTTCGCCTTGCTCGACAGCAGGTCGTCGACGTCGATGTGCGCCGCGCCCGGGTAGGCGCCAGTGCCGATCTCGATCGCTTCGAGGCCGGCCGCGGTGACCTTGTCGATCACCTGGTCGAGCGTGAGACCTCCGAACAACGCCGTGAACACACCAAGCTTCATCTCGTTCTCCCTCAACAGAGGCTGCAGGCTACGGGCTGCCGAAGGCGCGTTCGGGGAACGCCGCCCTCTCTTCCAAGGCCCAAGGCCGATGGCCCAAGGCCGGCGCGCGTCGGATGACGTCCGACGCCTACAGCGTGGCGACCTCGGTCCAGACGTTGCCGTTGCGGTGGCTGGCCAGCACCGCGTCGATCACCGCATTGGCGCGCCAGCCGTCCTCGAACGAGGCGAACATCGGCACCCGGTCCTGCATCGGTCGGCCCTCGACGATGTGCTCGTAGACCGCGCGGAGCACGTTGCGGAACGCGTCCGGCCATGCCTCCTGGTGGCCGCCCGGCAGCTTCGCGATGCCGGCAACCTCCGGATCCATCAGCGACGGGTCCTTCTGCAGGATCATGTTGCCGGTGCTGCGGTGGCCGATCCACAACTCGTTCTGCTGTTCCTGATGCCAGCGGATCGACGCCTGGCTGCCGTTGACCTCCAGCACCAGATCGTTCTTGTGGCCGGCGTTGATCTGCCCGACCGAGAACGCCCCCTTGGCGCCGTTCTCGAAGCGCACGAGGACCGAGCAGAGATCCTCGACGGCGATCGTCACGTCCTCGACCTGATCGTCGGCGCCCGCCTTGGCGAACGCATTGCGGCTGCCCAGCGGCTTCTTCCGCACCGGCACCACCGTCGTCAGATCGGCGAGCACGTGGGTGATGCGCAGACCGGAGACGTGCTGCGCCAGGTCGCACCAGTGCGAGCCGATGTCGCCCATCGCCGACGACTCGCCGCCCTTGTCCGGCTCGAGGCGCCAGCTGTAGTCGGTCTCGTAGAGCAGCCAGTCCTGCAGGTAGGAGCCATGGATGAAGCGCGGCGGGCCGATCTCGCCCTTCTTGATCATCGTCCGCGCCTGCTGCACCAGCGGGTTGCCGCGGTAGTTGAACGTCACCGCGTGCACCACGCCGCGGGCGGTGGCCGCATCGAGCAGTTCACGCGCCTGCGCCGAGGTCATCGCCAGCGGCTTGTCCGACACCACGTGCTTACCGGCCGCAATCGCCGCCATGCTGACCGGGTGATGCAGGTAGTTGGGCGTCGCGTTGTGCACGACGTGGATGTCGGGGTCGGCCAGCAGCGCCTCGTAGCCGCCGTACGCCTTCGGCACGCCGAGCGCGTCGGCCTTCTGCCGGGCCGCCGCCTCGGTGTGATCGGCAATCGCGACCACGTCCACGAACCCCAGGCGACGCACCGCCTCGAGGTGATGAGGCCCGATGAACCCGGCCCCGACCAAGCCCATACCCAGTCGCTTCACGGAGACTCCTTCTAATTTCAGGATTTCAGAATTTCAGAATTTCGCCTGCCGCGTCGACGCGTCGAAGCGCCGACAATGTGCATGAAATTTTGGAATTCTGCAATCGGCGCCAGGCGCGTTCGGGGAACGCGCCCTACCTTCGATCCCACGTTCCGGCGTTCGGCATTCGGCGTTCGGCGTTCGGCGTTCGGCGTTCGGCGTTCGGCGT
>CBIHOS010000079.1:0-18653 GCA_966211945.1 uncultured bacterium | reverse complement strand
TCGGCCAGCATGCGAGGCAGCGCTGCTGGCGGCCCATGGCGTCGCGCGCGGCATCGAGGTTGCCGGCCTGACGATAGAGCTGGGCCAGGGCGTACTGGGCAGCGCCGAACTGCTCGACGAGCGTGACGGCGCGCTCGAACTCCTGCTGGGCGCGGGGGCGGTCGCCTGCCGCCAGTGCGATCCGCCCGAGCCCGTACCGGGCCGACGGTTCGGCCCCCGGCATCGTCAGGGCGGCGTCGTACAGCGTGCGCGCCTCGTCGAATCTCCCGCTCTCGAGCAGGGCGTCCGCATGGCGAAGCGTGAGGAACGGGGACCTGTCGAGGGCATTGGCGCGCGCGAAGTAGTCGACGGCCAGGTCCGCCCGGCCGATCCGGTTGGCGAGCGTGCCCGACAGGGCCCACCAGGCGGCATCGTCAGGCGCGAGCGTCCGGGCCCGGGCATAGGCCGTCGCCGCGGCGTCGAACTGCTCCCAGGCGTGGAGCACGAGAGCGAGTTGACCGGCCGCTTCGGCGCTGGCCGGTTGCTCGGTGGCGGCATCCCTCGCGGCGCCGATCTGCGTTCGCGCCGCGGCCGGATACGTGTCGAGGGGCAGGGAGGACCAGTCTGGCGCCGCCGGCTGCAGCAGCGCCGACGCGATCAGAACGCCGGCGACCCGAAAGAGCATCACCGGCAATTACAGCACGAGCCGGACGGGGAGTGTCGCGGGGCGGACGGCCCGCCTTCCACATTCCGCATCGAGCCTGCGGATGCCTGAGGGGAGAGATTCGGCGGGCAATAAAAAGGCCCGGACAGCCAGCAGGCTGCCCGGGCGAGGTCGCCCCACGAGGGGAGACGTCAGAGTGACGCGGTAGGGGTACCGCGACCATTCGGCAGGGCCGGTCCCACCGGCCCTGCCCACTGGCTAGAAGGCGAAGCGTGCGCCGATCTGCACGCGCCGCGGATTGCGGGCGAGCGAACGGATGCGCATGAAGTTCGCGTCGGTCAGGCCTGTGACCGGATTGCCCCACTGCGTGTGGTTGAACACGTTGGTCGACTCCGCGCGGAGTTCCACGCGGTAGCGGCCGAAGGGGATCGAACGGAACAGCGAGAAATCGAGGTTCCAGTTCGACGGTCCGCGGAACGAGTTGCGGCCGCTGTTGCCCCAGGCGTTGCCCGGCTGGCTGAACTGGTCGCCGTCGTACCACTGCTCGTTCGGACCGGCCTCGCCGAAGCCGCCCTTGAGCTCGCCCGTCACGTTTGCCGTCTGCGTGCCCGCCTGCTGGTCGAGGGCCGCGTTGTCGCCACCGACCGTGAACGGCGTGCCCGACACCCACGACGCGATGCCGTTGACCTGCCAGTTCTTCACGAGCAGGGCCAGCGGGCTGGACGACTCACGCATCCAGGGGAGCTCGTACACGAAGCCCATCTGGAGCATGTGCGGACGGTCGTAACCGGCGCGCGCGTAGTTGCGGTGCATCTGCGATGGCTGGTTCCACGACAGGCCCACCCAGCCGTCATCGTCGGCCTCGTTGAGCGCCTTGGAGAACGTGTAGGCGCCCTTGAGCAGCAGCCCGTTCTTGAACGGACGGTTCAGGGCCATCTGCAGCGAGTGGTAGCGGGCCTTCGTGCGGGCGCCCCACAGCAGGACCGGCGCATTGCCGGCCTGGGCCGCGTACTGGCGGTTGGCGTTGCCGCCGCTCTCCGCGTAGTTCAGGTTGACGTCCGCGTACCCGTTGTTCGTGGCCGTACCCACGTAGCCGGTGCTGAGCGACAGGTCGCCCGGCAGGCGCCGCTCGATGAACACGTTCCACGAGTCGATGGTGCCGCGCTCGACGTTGCCGACCTCGGGCGAGCGCATGTCGACGCCACGCGGCAGGGGCAGGCTACCGGTCGAGATGTCGGTCGCGGGCGCCGGCGGGATGCCCTGGCCGATCGTGCCGTATGGCGTGAAGGAGTTCGGGCCGGCACCGCTGTAGCCGATCGACAGCGGGTAGAAGCCGCGCAGCGGCCGCGACCACGGCATCGGGTTGAACGTACGGCCGAAGCCGGCGCGGACGACGGTGTCGTCGTTGACGCGGTAGGCGAGGCCGAGGCGCGGCGCGAAGAGGTTCTTCTGCGCCTTGTAGCCAAGCTCGCTCGCATTGTCGGCGAAGCGGACCTGGAAGGTCGCCAGATCGAGCTGTTCGAAGCTGCGGTTGTCGCGCCGCATCAGCGGGTAGTACTCCCAGCGGACGCCAGCGTTGACGGTCAGCTTGTCGTTCACCTGCCAGCGGTCGTTGATGTACAGGCCGTACTGGGGCTCGTTTGTCGTCATCTCCTCGAACTGGACGCTCTTGCCGAAGCTGCTGACCTGGCCGAGCAGGAAGGACGAGAAATCATTGAAGCCGCCAACACTCGAGTAGCCCGGGGTGCCCGTCAGCGCGCCGCCGAAGCTGAACTGCCCGCGCGGGTTGTTGACTTCCGGCTGCCAGTGGTCGAGTCCGAGTTTCACGTAGTCGAAGCCGGTCCGGATCTCGTGCCGGCCCGCGACCTTCGTCACGTTGGTCGACAGCGTGTAGTTGAACTCGTGGCGGGTGACCGGCGTCCAGCCGGCGTTGTTGCCGAGCGCCGACATACCGGTGTTGAACTGCGGGAATCCGGAGTAGAGCAGCGGATCCGCCGAGCCCGGTCCAATCGTGCCGGCGCCGTTGGTGCCGGGGATCTTGAACTGGTCGAGGCCGTAGTTGATGCCGAAGTCCGGACCCTGCGATGCGTGTTCCATCACGTTGGACCCGAAGGTCGCGTCCCAGATCAGGGTCGGGGTGATGGTGTAGGTCTGGCCGAGGCTCCACAGGTTCACCGTCGTGTCGCCGCCGCCAGCTTCATCGAACGGGAGGTAGAACAGGTCCATGACGTTGGCGTCCATCCGGGAGTACTTGCCCCAGATCTGGTTGCTCGACGTGCGGTTCCAGTTCACCTTGACGTCGATGTTGTCACGCGACGCTTCGGGGAACTCGGTGCGCTCGTAGTTGTTCTGGGTGCCGCCGTTGGTGCCGGGCACGTTGGGCAGGGGATACGCGTTCACCACTGCCTGCGAGATGGGGTCGAGGCGGTTGGCCGGGATCATGGCGCCCGGGAACTGCGTGCGTCCGACGCCACCGGCGCCGCCAGTGGCGGGGTCGTAGATCCGGAAGTTCGGGTTGGCCGCGAGGACCTCACTGAGGTCGCCCGTCCGCATTCTCGCGGTCGGCACGGTCAGCGTCGTGATACGGCTGTTCTTCTCGAGGTTGCGCTCCCAGCCGGCGAAGTAGAACACGCGGTTCTTCAGCACCGGGCCGCCCACCGTGCCGCCGAGGATCTGCACGCTGGAGTTCGGGTTGTCGGCCGCGGAGAAGAAGTTCTGGCGGGCATTCCACTCGTCCTGGTTGCGGAAGTAGAACGCCGACCCGCGAAGCTCGTTGGTGCCCGACTTGGTCGCCACCGACACCGCGGCGCCGCCGGTCATGCCCTGCGAGGCGTCGAAGCTGTTGGTCGAGATGTTGACCGTCTCGATCGTCTCGACCGGCGCGATGTAGCCGGCGTGGTGCGGCAGCCACACGTTGATCGAGGCGGCGCCGTCGATACGGGTGACGTTGTTGTTGCGGTTGGTGCCGTTGACGTTGGTCGTCAGCGCGCGGCCCGGGGTGTCGGTCTGCGCGTTCTGGAACGCCGTCGGCGTCGCACCAGGCACCAGGTTCATCAGGCCCTGGTAGTTCCGGTACTGGTTCAGCGGCAGGTTGACCACGTCGGCCGGCTTCAGGTTGACGCTGACGTCAGCCTTGTCGGTCTTGAGGAGCGCCGCCTCGGTGGTGACCGTCACCGACTCGGTCAGCGCGCCGACTTCCAGCTTGGCGTCGATACGGAGGACGTCACTCGGATCCACCGGGACGCCGGTCTGCACGTACTCCTTGAAGCCCTGGAGGGAGGCCTTGATGGTGTAGGTGCCCGGCTGGAGGTTGCGGATGGCGTATGCGCCGGTCTCGTCAGTGACGGCCGAGACGACGAGGCCGGTGCCCTGGTTGGTGGCAGTGACTGTGGCGCCAGGGATTGTGGCACCAGAGTCGTCGGTCACCGTGCCGCCCACGGTGCCATAGAGGGCTTGAGCGGCGGCGGAATTCGGCAGCAGCACGAGCGCTGCGGCGAGCAGCAGACCAGAGCCTCTCGCCAGAAGGGTTCGAACAGGGATCACTCACACCTCCAAGTGTGGGGTTGAACAGACAGCGGTGTCCGTTTTTGCAACGTCCGCGCCAGTCGAGCAGGGTTCGACGCCCCCGTTGAGGTGACAGGCTTAAAGCCTTGCCCAATCACCGGTTACAGATGATGAGGCGGCTAGTACTTTTGGGGGAGCGCGCGGCCGGTACGCGCAGGAGGGCAAGAATCCGGGTTTTTGGACCGCCCGATTCCATTCAATTGGATGAAATGGATTGGCCCAAATGGGGCCAATAGGCGGGTCAGGAGAGCGCCCGGACCACTGATGTGGTCCGGGCGATGGTCATCCCAGGTGAGATGACCACACTGCGTGGTCAGACCAGATGACGGGCGCGCTCGAAGAGAACGCGCCCGGTCGTGCCCTAGAACGCGAAGCGGACACCCAGCTGCACGCGCCGCGGATTGCGAGCGAGCGTCCGGATGCGCATGAAGTTCGGGTCGGTGATCCCGGTCACCGGGTTGCCCCACTGCGTGTGGTTCAACACGTTTGTCGATTCCGCGCGGAGTTCCACGCGGTACCGGCCGAACGGGATCGAACGGAACAGCGAGAAATCGAGGTTCCAGTTCGACGGCCCACGGAACGCGTTGCGACCCGAGTTGCCCCACGCGTTGCCCGGCTGGCTGAACTGGGTCGGGTCGTACCAGGCCTCGTTCGGGCCGGCCGTGCCGAATCCGGCTTCGAGCTCACCGGTCACGTTGGCGGTCTGCTGACCACCGACCTGCTGGAGCAGGCCGTTGTCGCCGGCCACCGTGAACGGCGTACCGGAGAGGAACGACCCGATGCCGTTGATCTGCCAGTTCTTGACGACCAGCGCCAGCGGGCTGGTGCTCTCGCGGAGGAAGGGCAGTTCGTAGACGAACCCGAGCTGCAGCATGTGCGGGCGGTCGTACCCGGCCAGCGCGTAGTTGCGGTCGTACTGCGACGGCTGGTTCCAGGTCACGCCTGTCCACCCGTCGGCGTCGGCCTCGTTGAGCGCCTTGCTGAAGGTGTAGGCGCCCTTCAGGAGCAGGCCGTTCTTGAATGGCCGGTTGAGGGCCATCTGCAGCGAGTGGTAGCGCGACTTGGTGCGCGAACCCCACAGCAGGATGCTGGCGTTGCCGGCCTGGGCTGCGTACTGGCGGGCGGCGTTGCCGCCGCTCTCGGCGTAGTTCAGGTTGATGTCGGCGTAGCCGTTGTTGGACGCCGTGCCGACGTAACCAGCCGACAGGGCGAGGTCACCCGGGAGGCGACGCTCCACGAACGCGTTCCACGAATCGATGGTGCCGCGCTGGATGTTGCCCACCTCGGGCGTCCGCATGTCCACGCCGCGGGGCAGGGGGACACTGCCGCTGGCCACGTCGGGGTTCGGGGCGCCCGGGATGCCCTGGGCGAGCGTGCCGTAGGGGACGAATCCGTTCGCGCCGGCGCCGCTGTAGCCGATCGAGGCCGGGTAGAAGCCGCGCAGCGGGCGCGACCACGGCATCGGGTTGAACGTGCGGCCGTAGCCGGCCCGGAACACCGTGTCGTCGTTGAGGCGGTACGCCGCACCGAGACGGGGCGCGAAGAGGTTCTTCTGCGCCTTGTAGCCGGCATCGCCGCTGTCGGCGGGCAGGAGCACGTTGAACGTGTCCAGGTCGAGCTGCTCGAAGCCGCGGTTGTCACGCTGCATCAGCGGGTAGTACTCCCAGCGGATGCCGGCATTGACGGTCAGGCGGTCGTTCACCTGCCAGCGGTCGTTGATGTAGAGCCCGTACTGGTCTTCGTTGGTCGTCATCTCCTCGAACTGGACGCTCTTGCCGAAGCTGCTGACCTGCCCGAGGAGGAAGGCGCCGTAGTCGTTGAAGCCGCCCACGCTGGCGTAGCCCGGGACACCCGTGAGGCCGCCGCCGAACGAGAACTGACCGCGCGGGTTGTTGACCTCCGGCTGCCAGTGGTCGAGGCCGAGCTTCACGAAGTCGAAGCCGCTGCGGATTTCGTGCTTCCCAGCCACCTTGGTGACGTTGGTCGACAGCGTGTAGACGAACTCGTGACGGGTGACCGGCGTCCAGCCCGCGTTGTTGCCCAGCGTCGCGAGACCGGTGTTGAACTGCGGGAAGCCCGAGTAGAACGCGAGGTCGGACGAACCAGGACCGGTGACGCCGGCGCCGTTGGTGCCGGGGATGCCGAAGGTGTCGAGACCGTAGTCGATGCCGAAGTCCGGCCCCTGCGACGCGTGGTCCATCACGTTGGAACCCACGGTGGCGTCCCAGATCAAGGTCGGCGTGAGCGTGTAGGTCTGGCCCACGCTCCACAGGTTGACCTTGGTGTCACCGCCGCCCGCCTCTGCGAAGGGCAGATAGAACAGGTCCATGACGCTGGCGTCCATCGTCGAGTACTTGCCCCAGATCTGGTTCGACGAGGTGCGGTTCCAGTTCACCTTGACGTCGACGTTGTCGCGCGTCGCCTCGGGGAACTCGGTGCGCTCGTAGTTGTTCTGCGTGCCGTTGTTGGTGCCCGACACGTTCGGCAAGGGGTAGGTCGCCTGCACGGCGGCCGCAATCGGATCGATGCGGTTGGCCGGAATCTGCGCGCCAGGGAACTCGGCGCGGCCGGCGCCGGTCGCCGCGTCGCCGGTCTTCGGGTCGTAGAGGCGGAATGCCGGGTTGAACGCCAGCACCTCGCTGAAGTCGCCGGTCCGCATCTTGGCGGTGGGCACCGTCAAGGTCGTGATCCGGCTGTTCTTCTCGAGATTGCGTTCCCAGCCGGCGAAGAAGAACAGGTGGTTCTTCTTGATCGGGCCGCCGACGGTGCCGCCAAGGATGTCCACCGACGACTCGGGGTTCTTCGCCGCCGAGAAGAAGTTCTGGCGGGCGTTGAAGTTGTCCTGGTTGCGGAAGTAGAACGCCGACCCGCGGAAGGCGTTGGTGCCCGACTTGGTCGCCACCGACATCGCCGCGCCGCCCGTCATGCCCTGCGAGGCATCGAACGAGTTGGTCGAGATGTTGACCGTCTCGATGGTCTCCACCGGCGCGATGTAGCCGGCGTGGTGGGGCAGCCACACGTTGATCGAGGCAGCGCCGTCGATGCGCGTGACGTTGTTGTTGTTGTTGGTGCCGTTGACGTTGGTCGCCAGGGCGCGGCCAGGCGTGTCGGTCTGCGCGTTCTGGAACACCGGCGGCGTCGCACCCGGCACCAGGTTCATCAGACCCTGATAGTTCCGGTACTGGTTCAGCGGGAGGTTGACGACCTCGGCCGGCTTCAGGTTGACGCTCACGTCCGCCTTGTCGGTCTTGAGGAGCGCCGCTTCGGTCGTCACCGTGACCGATTCGGTGAGCGCCCCGACCTCGAGACGCGCGTCGATACGGACGACGTCGTTGGGGTTCACGGGCACGCCCGTCTGGACGGACTCCTTGAAGCCCTGGAGGGAGGCCTTCACGGTGTACGTGCCAGGCTGGAGGTTGCGGATCGCGTACGCACCCGAGTCGTCGGTCACGGCCGAGACCTCGAGTCCGGTGTCCTGGTTGGTCACCGTGACCGTCGCACCCGGCACGGATGCGCCGGAGTCGTCGGCGACGCTGCCGGTAATCGTGCCGTAGAGGGCCTGGGCCGAGGCCGGAGCCGGGCACAGGGCGACCAGCGCAGCCAGCACGAAGGCCAGGCCACTGGTCAGAATGGTTCGAACAGACTTCAAACACACCTCCCGAAAGTGCGGGGGCGTGGGGACCGACAGCGTGGCCCGTCAGTGCAACGTCCGAGCCACCGCGCGGCGCGAACCCTCTCTCCTGACCATCGATGGGCCAAGTCGCGCGTTTGCCATGACTTGGGTGCCAACCAGGATGCCGCCCCGGTTTCGCTGGTCACACCTCTCGGGCTCTCCACTCCAAGAATCCGGAGATTCGGCTGCCGCTCGTCCGGAAAGCCGTAGTACAAACGCAGCATGACCGGTACCCGGTACCCGGTACCCGGTCCCCGATCTTTGCTACGCTGCGCCGCATGCGGCAGACATCCTTCTGGCTCGCGGCGCCGGTCGCCGCAGGGGCGACGCTCCTTGCCCAGCCGATGACGCCGACCTCGTCGCTGCCGCGCCTGGTCCTCGAGAGCAGCGAGTACGCGAGGACGCGAGCCTGGGTCGTCGTGGACCTGCCTCCCGCCGTCCGCGGCTGGGATCTGCAGTTGCGGCAGGAGGAGACCGGCGAGGTCGTGCCCCTGCAGATCGGCCCCCTGCGCGAGGGCTGGGCGGTCATCCCGTCGATTCCGGCCGACAGGACCCTCCGCTACCGCATCGAGCCGGCCCTCAAGCCGACCGCCGCCGAACGGGCGACGGCACTCCGCGAGACGTCGCGCGTCCGGGTCACCATCGACGGCCGGCCCGCCTTCACTTACGTCGGCGAGCCGCTGCCGCTGCCGGCCGGCGTCCAGGACGTCTTCCTGCGCGGCGGCTACATCCACCCGGTCCTGACGCCGTCGGGGCGGCGGGTGACCGAGGACTACCCGCCCAACCACAGGCACCACCACGGCATCTGGGCGGCCTGGACGCACACCCGCTTCGACGGCCGCGCGCCGGACTTCTGGAACATGGGCGACCGCAAGGGCCGGGTCGAGTTCGAACGGCTCGGGCGCGCCTGGTCCGGCCCGCTGGCCGCGGGCTTCGAGTCGCGCCACCGGTACATGGACATGCTCGCGCCCACGCCGACCACCGCGCTCCTCGAGGACTGGCGCGTGGTCGCCTACGCCACGCCGGCAGGCGAGAGGCCGGCTCACGTCTTCGATCTCACGATCCGCCAGGAACTCACGGGCAAGACGCCGCTCGGCCTGCCCGCCTACCGCTATGGCGGCGTCGGCCTGCGCGGACGCCACGAGTGGGATGGCCGCGACAGGACGTTCGTCCTGACGTCGACGGGACGGTCCCGCGTCCCCGGCCACGGCACCCGCGCGACATGGGTGCACATGAGCGGCGACGTCGACGGCCAGCGCGCCGGCATCGCGATGCTGTCGCACCCCGACAACGTCCGCTCCCCGCAGCCGATGCGCATCCATCCCACCGAGCCGTTCGTCAACTTCGCGCCGCAGCAGGCCGGACCGCTCGCGATCCGGCCGGGCGAAGTGTTGACGCTCCGCTATCGCTTCATCGTGACCGACGGTCCGCCCGACGCCGCGTGGCTCGACGCGATGTGGCAGGCGTACGCGATGCCGGTCAGAGCGCGCGTCGAGTAATTTCAAAATTTCAGGAACTTCAGAATTTCATCACCACCGCCAAACGTCGAGGCATTGCTGGTGGTGGTGCCATTCTGAAATCATGAAATTCTGAAATTATCTGCCGGACCGGAACCGTCCGGGATCGGACGCGCCGGCGGCGCGTCCCTACCTATGCGTAGCGCCGCACGATCGCGGTGAAGGCGTCCTGCTGGCGCTCGATCGACTGCATCAGCGCGAACTGCGCGCGCGCCCGATCGAGATTCTGGCCCGGCCGATGGATGCGGTAATACGGGTCGCCGCGCAGGTGGTCGGTCAGGAAGCGCAGGCCCTGTTCGAGTGCGAGCAGCTGCCCGGCAAACGGCAGCCAGTCGATCTCCGCCGGCCGCAGGAAGCCCGCCGCCTCGGCGAGGTAGCCACGGGCGATGGCCTCGAAGAACTCGGGCCGCGAGGCCACCCGCGTCACGTCCGGTTCGTCTTCGGCCGCGGCGTTGGTCGCCGTGCGGACCATGTCGCCGAAGTCGTAGGCGGCCAGCCCCGGCATGGTCGTGTCGAGATCGACCACGCACAGCGCCTCGCCGGTGACGGCGTCCATGAGGACGTTGTTCACCTTGGTGTCGTTGTGCGTGACGCGCTCGGGCACGTCGCCGGCCGCCGCCGCGTCGAGCAGGCGATCGACATCCGGTCCATGCGCGATGGCGACGTCGATCGCATCGCGCGCCGCGGCCGCGCGGTTCTCGTCGTCGGCCTCGACGGCGCTGACCAATGCGTCGAACCGGCGCCGCGTGTTGTGGAAGTCGGCAATCGTGTCGTGCAGCCGCGAGCCGGGCAGATCGGCGAGCAGCTGCTGGAAGCGCCCGAACGCCCGCGCCGCCGCCTCGGCGTGCGCCGGCGTCTCGACCACGTCCCAGGTGCGCGTGCCCTCGATGAACAGGTACGTACGCCACAGATGCCCGTCGTCGTCGCGCACCCAGGCGCCGCCGTCGCGGGCCGCGACCAGCGTGAGAACGCGGCGCGACGGGTCGGACAGATCGCGCACCCGGGCCGCCGCGTGTGCGAGGACGCGGGCCACGTTCTCCATCAGGCGCTCGGGCTGACGGAAGACGCGGTCGTTGATCCGCTGATGGATGTACCGGACCTGGCGGCCGGCCTCGTCGTAGGTGGCCGCGTAGGTGTCGTTGATATGGCCGTTGCCGTGGCGCCTGGCGTCGACGAGCCTGCCCGGCAGCACGAACCGCGCGCCGAGCGCGCGGAGATCCGGAACGGCCATCGTCATTCGGCCTCGGGCCTTCGGAGCCCGAACCCGGAACCCGGTACCCGGAACCCGGAACCGCCCGGCATGCGTTCAGCCGAACAGCGGGGCCGGATACGCGCCGCTCGCCGCCAGATCGGCCATCGCCTGCACGACCGACGGCCGGTCTTCGCGATAGGTGACGCCAAACCACCGGCTCGAGGTCGGCAGGACCTCGACGACGCATGCGCCGCGCCGGATGAGGACGTCCACCGTTGCGGGGATGTAGCACTCGGACTTCAGCTCACGTCCGTCGCGCGCCAGGAACTCCTCGAAGGCCTGCTCGATCTGCGGGAACAGCTCCGGCGTGAAGCCCCACATGTTCATCGAGACCGGCTCGTTGCCGGTGAGCCGTTCGGGCGGATCGCTGCTGCCGTCCTGGTTCTCGACGTGTTCGCCGACCGGCAGCACCTTTGTCAGCTCGCGAATCGACTGCAGGTGGCCCTGTGCATCGGTTACGCACACGCCGCGGGCGACCGTGCCGTGCGCCGACAACGTGGAGCGCAGCGTGAACCCGACCATCGCGTACACGTGCGGACTCGTCTGGCGGGCCGGGTCGGAGAGGAACCGGTGCAGCACGCGATAGGAGTCCTCGCCGTAGAAGTCGTCGGCGTTGATCGCCGCGAAGGGCTCACGGATGCTGTCGCGCGCCGCCAGGATCGCGTGGGTCGTGCCCCACGGCTTGGTCCGGCCCTCGGGCACGCCATGGCCGCCGGGCAGGTTGTGCATGTCCTGGAAGCAGTAGTCGACGTCGATCCGGCCGTCGTAGCGCGACAGGACCTGCTCGCGGAACGGCACTTCGAAATCGCGCCGGATCACGAAGACGACGCGCCCGAAGCCGGCGCGCAGGGCATCGAATATGGCGTAGTCCATCACGGTCTCGCCGTGTGGACCCATCGGATCGAGTTGCTTGAGGCCACCGTAGCGGCTGCCCATGCCGGCCGCGAGGACGAGAAGGGATGGTGTCATCAACCGCCGTTGTACACCACAATGGGCCATCCCATGAACCTCTCGACCCTCGACTGGGCCATCGTCCTGCTGTTCTTCGTCGTCACGCTGGCGGTCGGGCTCTGGGTCTCGCGTCACGCGGGCAAGGATTCCCACGAGTACTTCCTTTCGGGTCGCGACCTGCCGTGGTGGCTGCTGGGATTCTCGATGGTCGCGACGACGTTCTCGACCGACACGCCGAACCTGGTGACCGACCTGGTGCGCAGCCGCGGCGTGGCCGGCAACTGGAGCTGGTGGGCGTTCCTGCTGACCGGGATGCTCACGGTGTTCCTGTACGCGCGGCTGTGGCGGCGGTCCGAGATCCTCACCGACGTCGAGTTCTACGAGATCCGGTACAGCGGCAGGTCCGCGGCGTTCCTTCGCGGCTTCCGCGCCATCTACCTCGGCGTCCTCTTCAACGTCGTCATCATGGCGAGCGTCACGCTGGCGGCCATCAAGATCGGCGGCGTGATGCTCGGGCTGTCGCCGGTGGCGTCGGTGGCGGCGGCGATGGTGGTGACGGTCGTCTTCAGCACGCTCGGCGGCTTCCGCGGCGTGATCATCACCGACTTCCTGCTGTTCATCATCGCGATGGTCGGCGCGTTCGCGGCGGCGATCGTCGCGCTGCAGCACCCGCAGGTGAACGGCCTGCAGGGCCTGCTGACGCACCCGAACGTCGTCGGCAAGCTCTCGCTGATTCCGCCCCTCGACTGGTCGACGCCGGAGAGCCGCGACTTCCTGTTCGGCTTCCTCATCGTGCCGCTGGCGGTGCAGTGGTGGAGCGTGTGGTACCCGGGCGCGGAGCCGGGCGGCGGCGGCTATCTGGTGCAGCGCATGCTGGCGGCGCGCAACGAGAAGGACGCGGTCGCGGCGACGCTCTTCTTCAACTTCGCGCACTACGCGCTGCGGCCCTGGCCGTGGATCATCGTCGCGCTCGCGTCGCTCATCGTGTTCCCCGACCTGCCGTCGCTCCAGCGGGCCTTTCCGCACGTGCCGGCCGACAAGATCGGCAACGACATCGGCTACTCGGCGATGCTGGTGTTCCTGCCGCCCGGCGTCATGGGGCTGATGCTGGCGTCGCTGCTCGCCGCATACATGTCGACGATCGCCACCCACCTGAACTGGGGCTCGTCCTACGTCGTCAACGACGTCTACAAGCGCTTCGTCGATCCGCAGGCGAGTGAGCGGACGCTGGTCAACATCGGGCGCCTGTCGACGGTGGTGATGATGGTGCTGGCGGCGCTGCTCTCACTGCAGCTGACCAACGCGGTGCAGGCATTCCAGATCATGCTGCAAATCGGCGCCGGCACCGGCCTGCTGTTCATCCTGCGGTGGTTCTGGTGGCGGATCAATCCGTGGAGCGAACTGGCGGCGATGGTGGTGTCCTTCATCGTGTCGCTCGTCCTGCAGCTCGGCACGTTCGCCGTGTCGTGGCCGGAGTACCAGAAGATCGTCGTCGGCGTCGCGATCACGACGGTGGCGTGGCTGGTCGTCACTCTCGTGACGCCGCCGTCGGACGAACGCGTCCTCCGCGAGTTCGTCCGCCGTACCAACCCCGGCGGACCGGGGTGGCGCGCCGTCCTGGAGCGCGCCGAGCGCGAAGGGGAGCCGGTGCGCCCGCTCCACGACGCCACCAACGTGCCGCGCGGCCTGTTGTGCACGCTGCTCGGCACGGTGGCGATCTACGGCGGTCTCCTGGGCAGCGGCATGCTGCTGTACGGACAGATCGCGTCGGGCATGCTGACGCTCGGCGCGGGAGCGGCGTCCACGGTGCTGCTGTTCCGGGTGTGGCAGGGCATCGGGACGAACGCTGAACGCCGAACGCCGAACGCTGAACGTTGAACGTTGAACGCCGTATGTTGGACGCGCCGGCGGCGCGTCCCTACCATCAGCGTCCCTACCAAATCAGCTACAGGAAGGCCTGGCGCGGTCGTGCGCGAGGGTTGTGCTGGGACGAACGGGCGTGCTACAAGAAGGAAACCGCGGAACGAAACGAAGACCGGCAATCGATGGCGCCAAGAGTGCTGTCGGTTCACCCCAACCCCTGTTGGAATTGTCCGTCTCCTGACGCCGCCGACGACCGAGTCACTCGCCGTTCCACGGTTAGTGCTGCTGGAGCCCGGGCCTGGGCTCCAGCCGCACGTATCAGCATCGTACGACCCTTGTGTGGCAAATGTTTAGCGGCCGAACGACGCGGCCCGCCGCGCCCGGCGATGCAAGTGGCACTGGCGTCTCACGACTTCTCCGCGAGGATCGACGCGATCAATGCCGTCCATCCGGTCTGGTGCGCGGCGCCGGCGCCGCGTCCGAGATCGGCGTGGAAGTACTCGTAGAACGCGAGAAGATCGCGCCAGTGCGGATCGCGATCGAAGCGGTCGTCGCCCCCGAAGACCGGCCGCCGGCCATCCGCATTGCGGACGAAGAGGCGTTCGAGCCGGCGCGCCAGTTCGTCGGCCACCTCCCGCAACGTCATCTGCACGCCTGAGCCGGTCGGACACTCGACGCGGTAGGACGGGCCGAAGTAGCGGTCCATCGTGCGCAGCGCTTCGATCAGCAGATAGTTGACGGGCAGCCAGATCGGCCCGCGCCAGTTCGAGTTGCCGCCGAACAGCGGTGTCGTCGACTCGCCGGGCTCGTAGTCCACCCGGTGTTCGGTGCCGCCGACGATGACCGAGAACGGATGCTGCTCGTGGTGGCGGGAGAGCGCCCGCACGCCGAACGGCGAGAGGAACTCCGCCTCGTCGAGGAGATACGACAGCACGCGACGCAGCCGGTCGGGCGTCACGAGCGACAGCAGCCGGCACTCGCCATGGCCGGCGACGTGCATCCGCGCGACGCTCGCGGCGAACTCGGGCCGGTGGTCGAGGAACCACTGCATCCGGCGCGAGAAGGCCGGCAGCCCGTCCAGCTGGTCGGAGTCCAGCGTCGCCACGGCACACAACGGGATCAGCCCGACCATCGAGCGGATGCGCACGCGCTCGTGGCGGCCCTGGCCGAGGCGGAGGACGTCGTAGAAGAACCCGTCCTGGTCGTCCCAGAGGTTGACGTCGTCGCCCTGGTCCTGGTGCGCCATCGCGTAGCTGATGAACAGGAAGTGCTCCCAGAACTTGCTCGCGACGTCCTCGTAGGCGGGGTCGTGCCGGGCCAGTTCGAGCGCAATCGTCAGCAGGTTCAGCGAGTACATCGCCATCCAGCTGGTGCCGTCGGACTGTTCGAGGTAGACGCCGCCCGGCAGCGGCTGCGATCGATCGAAGACGCCGATGTTGTCGAGGCCGAGGAAGCCGCCCTCGAAGACGTTGTTGCCGTCCTCGTCCTTGCGGTTGACCCACCACGTGAAGTTGAGCAGCAGCTTGTGGAAGACGCGTTCGAGGAACACGACGTCGCCGCGGCCGGTGCGCCGCTTGTCCTGCTCGTACACGCGCCACGCCGCCCAGGCATGGACCGGCGGGTTGACGTCGCTGAAGTTCCACTCGTAGGCCGGCAGCTGGCCGTTGGGATGCATGTACCACTCGCGCAGCATCAGCAGCAGCTGGCGTTTGGCGAACTCGGCGTCGACGAGCGCGAGCGGCACGCAGTGGAATGCGAGGTCCCACGCCGCATACCACGGGTACTCCCACTTGTCCGGCATCGAGATGACGTCGTCGTTGTACAGGTGCTGCCAGTCGCGGTTGCGCGCGTCGCGCTTGCCGCCGCGCGGCGGCGCCGGTTGCGCCGGGTCGCCGGCCCGCCAGGTCTTGACGTCGTAGAAGTAGAACTGCTTGCTCCACAGCAGTCCGGCCAGGCTCTGGCGCATCACGAGGCGTTCGTCCCCGGACAGCGTCGGCGGCACGACGTCGGCGTAGAACTGGTCGGCCTCGGCGGCACGGGTGGCGAAGACGGCGTCGAAGTCGTCGAAGATCGCGGCGTGCGGCGCCGCCGGCGTGAAGCGGACGCGCACGACGCGCGACCCGCCGGGCGGCACGTCCAGCGTGTAGTGCGCGGCGGCCTTGGTGCCGGTGCCGGCGGGGTTGATGGCGGTGGTCACGCCGTGGACGATGTAGTCGTGGAAGGCGTCCTTGGCGCAGGCGGGACTGTCCGGATCGCCGAAGAGCCGTCGTGTGTTGGTCTCGTTGTCGGTGAAGAGCAGCGGCGGGCGCTCGTCGAAGCACACGTAGCGGGTGCCGTAGTGGGTGGTGTCGGCCTGCAGGGACGCGACGGTGTCGTGCCCGGGCCGGCGAGTCAGCACCGGCCGGTCCGCGCCACGCGTCCACGACCAGGTGTTGCGGAACCACACCGTGGGGAGCACGTGCAGCGGTGCCGCCTCGGGGCCGCGGTTTGTCGCCGTCACGCGCATCAGCACGTCGTCCTGGTCGGCCTTGGCGTACTCGACCACGACGTCGAAGTAGCGGTGGTCGTCGAAGATGCCGGTGTCGATCAGCTCGTACTCGGCCTGCTCGCGGGTCCGCGCCCGGTTGGCCGCCACCAGCGCCTGGTAGGGGAAGGCGCGCTGCGGGTACTTGTAGAGCATCCGCATGTAGGAATGCGTCGGCGTCGAGTCGAGGTAGTAGTAGTACTCCTTGACGTCTTCGCCGTGGTTGCCCTCGTGACTCGTGAGTCCGAAGAAGCGCTCCTTCAGGATCGCGTCGCGGCCGTTCCACAGCGCGAGCGCCAGGCAGATCTCCTGCCGTCGATCGCAGATGCCGGCCAGGCCGTCCTCGTTCCACCGGTAGGCGCGCGACCGGGCATGGTCGTGGGTGAAGTACTCCCACGCGGTCCCGTCGCGGCTGTAGTCCTCGCGCACCGTGCCCCAGGCGCGATCGCTCACGTAGGGGCCCCAGCGATACCAATGGCTGTCCGGGTGGCGGGCAGCCTCGAGGCGCAGGTGCTCCGGCGTGGGCGTCATCGGCGTGCCCAACAGCCTACGGCCTAAGGCCTGGGAACGCCGAACGGCGGTAGGGCGGGGAGTCTGCGACGCAGGCTGTCGGGTTCGGTCGCGCCATCACGATCCTCAGGTGACGGCCGCCGCCGGGAGAATGGCCGGGGCGGCCGCCAGGTGCGACGTTCGGTGCGACAACGCGCCGACGTTGGCTATGACGCGGGGGTGTGTTGCGGCATGGCGGAGCGGTTCGGATACTGCCGACATGGGCTCCGTCGCGTACGCACGCTGCCTCTGTCCCATGCAGGTACAGGTGCGGGTGGGAGCCGTGTCCGGGTAGGCTACTGGCGCACACGCTCCACCTGCCCCCGGGTCACGGCGGATGCGTCCCCGATGACCGTCACAGGCGCCACTGCTGCGCCGAGGAAGATTCCATGAGCCAGTACCGCTTCGAGACGCTGCAGGTGCACGCCGGTCAACAACCCGCTCCGGGGACCAACGCCCGGGCCGTGCCGATCTACCAGACGACCTCGTACACGTTCAACGACTCCGATCACGGCGCGAGGCTCTTCGCGCTGCAGGAGTTCGGCAACGTCTACACGCGCATCATGAACCCGACCACCGACGTCTTCGAGCAGCGCGTGGCGGCGCTCGAAGGGGGCGTGGCGGCGCTGGCGACCGCGAGCGGGCAGGCCGCCCAGTTCCTCGCGATCTCCACGCTCGCCCAGGCCGGCGAGAACATCGTCTCGACGAGCTACCTCTACGGTGGCACCTACAACCAGTTCAAGGTCGCGCTGCCACGTCTCGGCATCGACGTCAGGATCGTGGACGGCGACGGCGCCGACGCGTTCGCCAAGGCGATCGACGGCAAGACCAAGGCGCTGTACGTCGAGTCGATCGGCAATCCGCGCTTCAACGTCCCCGACCTCGAGGCCCTCGCGACGCTGGCCCACGAGCACAAGATTCCGCTGATCGTCGACAACACCTTCGGCTGCGCCGGCTACCTCTGCCGGCCGATCGATCACGGCGCCGACATTGTCGTCGCCTCGGCCACCAAGTGGATTGGCGGGCACGGCACGTCGATTGGCGGCGTCATCGTCGATTCGGGCAAGTTCGACTGGGCGTCGGGCAACTTCCCGATCTTCACCGAGCCGTCGCCCGGCTACCACGGGCTGAACTTCACCGAGCCCTTCGGCGTCAACGGGCCGTTCGGCAACATCGCGTTCATCATCCGGGCGCGGGTCGAGGGGCTGCGCGACTTCGGACCGGCGCTGAGCCCGTTCAACAGCTTCCTGTTCCTGCAGGGGCTCGAGACGCTGTCGCTGCGCGTCGAGCGCCACAACACCAACGCCTTCGAACTGGCGCACTGGCTGAAGGCGCACCCGAGCGTGACGTGGGTCAGCTACACCGGGCTCGAAGAGCACCCGAGCCACGAACTCGCGAAGAAGTACCTGCGCAACGGCGGCTTCGGATCGGTCCTCTCGTTCGGCATCAAGGGCGGGCGCGAGGCGGGCCGCCGCTTCATCGACTCGGTGAAGCTGGCCAGCCATCTCGCCAACCTCGGCGACGCCAAGACGCTGGTCATCCATCCGGCGACGACGACGCACCAGCAGCTCAGCGACGAAGAACAGCGGCTGAGCGGGGTGACGCCGGACCTGGTCCGCATCGCGGTCGGCATCGAGCACATCGAGGACATCAAGGAAGACCTCGATCAGGCCTTCGCCAAGGCGGCGATCGCGGCGGCGTGACCACGGTGACGACGACAATCGGGCGCCTGCAGCACGTGCTGCCGGCGCCCGTCACGCTCGAATCGGGCGTCACGCTCGGCTCGGTGTCGGTGGCGTACCAGACCTGGGGACAGCTGGCGCCGGGCGGCGACAACGCCGTCCTCGTCTGCCACGCGCTGACCGGTTCGGCCGACGTGTCGGACTGGTGGGCTGCGCTCGTCAGCGAAGGCGGCGCCCTCGATCCTGCGCACGACTTCGTGGTGTGCAGCAACGTGCTCGGCAGTTGCTACGGCACGACCGGGCCGGGGGCGCGCGAGTGGGACGCAGCCTTCGGCGATCGGCCTGAGGATCCGGCCGTGACGATCCGCGATGTCGTGCACGTGCAGCGTCAGCTGCTCGCGGCGCTCGGCGTACGCCGGCTGCGGCTGGTCATCT
>CBIHOS010000078.1:0-18870 GCA_966211945.1 uncultured bacterium | reverse complement strand
CTTGTTACACTGACTCTGTGAGCTTTTTCGACCGCCTGAAGTCGAGTCTCCAGAAGACGAAGGACCAACTGCTCGGTGCGTTCGAGCCGGTCGGGGCGCCGGCCTCGACAGGTGCGGCCGGCGTCGGCGCCGAGGCGCGGACCCGGCGCATCGAATCGGTCGAGGCGCTGGAGGAAGCGCTGATCACGTGTGACGTCGGCGTCGCGGCCACCGATCGCATCGTCGAGAGCGTGCGTCGCAAGGCGCGTCGCGGCGACGATCTGCTGCCGATCGTCCGTCAGGAGTTGCTGACCATTCTGGAGGGCGCGGCGCCCGTTCCCGCGGCGGGCGGACACCCGCGCGTGGTGCTGATCGTCGGAGTCAACGGCACCGGCAAGACGACGTCGATCGGCAAGCTCGCCAATCTGCTGAAGGCGCAGGGACAGAAGCCGCTCGTCTGCGCGGCCGACACGTTCCGGGCCGCGGCCGTGGAGCAGCTCGAGATCTGGACGCGGCGGGCCGAGGTCGGCTTCATCCGGGCCCAGCCCAACGCCGATCCCGCCGCCGTCGTGTTCGACGCGATCCAGGCCGCTCGCGCCCGCGGCCTCGATCCCGTGCTCGTCGACACCGCCGGCCGGCTGCACACCCGCGTCAACCTGATGAACGAGCTCGAGAAGATCAAGCGCATCGCGGCGCGCGAGGTGGAGGGGGCGCCGCACGAGGTGTTGCTGGTGCTCGACGCGACGGTGGGGCAGAACGGCGTCGTCCAGGCCCGCGAGTTCATGAAGGTGTCGGGCGTCAACGGCATCATCCTCACCAAGCTCGATGGCACCGCGAAGGGCGGCGTCGCCGTCGCCATCGCCCAGGATCTCGAGTTGCCCATCCGCTTTGTCGGGACCGGCGAACAGATCGACGACCTGGTGCCGTTCAGTCCGCGCGAGTACGTGGACGCACTCTTCGAAGAGGCGTGGTAGACCTCGGCCAGATCGAGGGCGACCTCCGCGACGAGGACGTCCGCTTCATGAGCCGCGCCCTCTGGCATGCGCTTCGCGGGCGGGGCAGCACGACCCCGAATCCGATCGTCGGCGCGGTGCTCGTCGACGATGAAGGTGTCGTCGTCGGGGTCGGCCATCATCACCGGGCCGGCGGGCCACACGCCGAGATCGTCGCGTTGCAGGCGGCGGGCGCCCACGCCGCCGGCACCACGCTGTACTGCACGCTCGAGCCCTGCAGTCATACCGGGCGCACGGGCCCCTGCTGCGTGGCGGTCGCCGAAGCCGGCGTCCGTCGCGTCGTCGCCGCGACCGGCGATCCGTTTCCGCAGGTGGCCGGGCGCGGGCTCGCCTACCTGAGGGCGCGGGGCGTGGCGGTGACACTCGGCGTCGGTCGGCGCGAGGCGCGCCGACAGAACGCGCCGTTCTTTCGCAGCGTCGAGCAGGGCCGGCCCTGGGTGCACGTGAAGGTCGCGATGAGCCTCGACGGCGCGGTGGCCAGACGGCCCGGCGAGCGGACGCCGATCAGCGGACCGGAGGCGGCGCGATGGACCCAGCGCCGCCGGGCGGAGGTGGACGCGATCGCGATCGGCGTCGGGACCGCCCTCGTCGACGATCCCGTCCTGACGGCCCGCGACGTCCATCGGCTGCGTCCGCTCACGCGCGTCGTGTTCGACCGGCACGCGCGACTGCCGCCGGCCTCCAGGCTGGCGCGCTCGATTGCCGACGGCCCGGTCATCGTGCTGGCGGGCGCCGAAGCCGCGGCGGGTGGCGCCGCGTCGGCCCTGCGCGTGGCTGGTGTCGAGGTCATCGCGACCGACGGCTCGGTCACCGGCGGTCTCGACGCTCTCGGACGCCTGGGGGTGCAGAGTCTCCTGGTCGAAGGCGGGCCGACGCTGCACGCCGCTCTCTGGGCGGCGGGCACGGTCGACCGCGTCAGTCAGCTGATCGGCCAGGTCGCGCTGGGGCCGGATGCCGTACGCTGGGATGTGCCTGCCTGGCTGAACGGGTGGGCGCCGCGGGTCGTGCCGCTCGGGCGCGACGTCCTTCTGGAAGCCGATGTTCACGGGATTGATTGAATCGACCGGCACGGTGAGGGGGCTGGCGCCGGTGGACGGCGGGCAGCGGCTCACGATCGACACACCGCTCGGCGCCGTGCTCGCCCTCGGCGACAGCGTCGCGACCAACGGCGTCTGCCTGACGGTGGTGGCGCGCGACGACGGCAGCTGGTCGGCCGACGTGTCGCCCGAGACCTTGCGGGTGACCGCGCTCGGCCGCCTCGGAGCGGGCGCACCGGTCAATCTGGAGCGGCCTTTGGCGGTCGGCAGCCGGCTCGGCGGCCACTTCGTGCAGGGACACGTGGACGGCACCGGCCGCGTCGTCGCGGTGCAGCCGGAGGGTGAGTTCCACCGGGTGCGGGTTTCGTTCCCGCCGGCGCTCGCGCCATACTTCATCGAGAAGGGCTCGGTCGCGGTCGACGGCATCAGCCTCACCGTGGCGTCGCTCGGCGACACCACCTTCGACGTCCAGATCGTTCCGCACACCTGGACGGCCACGACGCTGCGGCACACGCAGCCCGGGGACCTCGTGAACCTCGAATGCGACATGGTCGGCAAGTACGTGCTGCGCGGCCTGTCGCTGGGGACCGTTCGCACATGACGCGCACCATCCGCATCGCCAAGGGCTCGTCGGCCCGCAGTCGTTCGCCCTTCGCTCCCGTCGAAGCGGCGATCGCCGCCTTCCGTGCCGGCCAGATGGTCATCGTCGTGGACGACGAGGATCGGGAGAACGAGGGCGATCTCACGATGGCCGCCGAGATGGTCACGCCCGAGGCGATCAACTTCATGGCGACGCACGGGCGCGGCTGGATCTGCCTCGCGATGACGCCCGAGCGCCTCGACGCCCTGGAGATCCCGCTGCAGGTCCAGGAGAACTCGTCGCGACTGGGGACGGCGATGTGCGTCGGCATCGAGGCCAAGGACAACACCTCGACCGGCATCTCGGCGCGCGACCGCGCGACGACGATCCGCACCGCGATCGACCCGACGACGCGCCCCTCCGACCTGGCGCGGCCCGGGCACATCATCCCGCTTCGGGCCCGCTCGGGCGGCGTGCTGGTGCGGACCGGACACACCGAGGCGGCGGTCGACCTCGCGCGTGCCGCCGGCCTGGCGCCGGCTGGCGTGATCTGCGAGATCAGCAAGAAGGACGGCGAGATGGCCCGCGTGCCCGATCTCGCGAAGTTCGGCCGCAAGCACGGCCTGCTGATGATCACGATCGCCGACCTGGTGCGCTACCGCTTACGTCACGAGCAACTGGTGCAAGAGGTGGCGACGGCGAAGCTGCCGACCGAGTACGGCGACTTCGAGGTGCACGCCTTCGACAGCCCGGTGGACGGCGAGACGCACGTCGCGCTGGTGCGCGGCGACATCGGCGACGGCACCGACGTGCTCCTGCGCGTGCATTCCAAGTGCCTGACCGGCGACGTCTTCCATTCCTCGCGCTGCGACTGTGGGCCGCAGCTCGAGACCGCGATGCAGCGGATCGCCGAGGAAGGGCGTGGCGTCCTCCTCTACCTCAATCAGGAGGGGCGGGGCATCGGCCTCGCCAACAAGATCCGCGCGTACGCGCTGCAGGACCAGGGGCTCGACACCGTCGAAGCCAACGAGCATCTCGGCTTCAAGGCCGATCAGCGTGACTACGGCATCGGCGCGCAGATCCTGCGGCACCTGGGCGTCCACTCGATGCGTCTGCTCACCAACAACCCGCGCAAGTTCGTCGGCCTCGAGGGCTACGGTTTGTCGGTGACCCGCAGCGAACCGCTGGAGATTCCAGCCGGCGAGCACACGCTGAAGTACCTGAAGACCAAGAAGCTGAAGCTGGGACACACGCTCAAGGGTGTGTAAGTGCCGGGAGTCGGCAGTTGGTAGTTGGTAGGGGCGGCTCCCCGAGCCGCCCTTGTCGCTTGTCCGCGGCCCGAGCTATCCGCAGTTAGCTCCTGCGTTACACTCCGCGCATGCTCAGCTCGTGGCGCGGGCTTCGACTCATCGCGGCAGCCTGCCTGCTCGCGGCCGTGGTGGTGCCGGCACCGGCGTTCGCGCAGCGCGTGGTGTCGGTGGTGCCATTCACGTTCGGCTCGGTCACGATGAACGCGTCGGCGCGGCATGTCGTGCACGACACCGCGGTTGCCCTGCTGCCCGACGACGTCGATGGCGAACTCGACATCTACGTCCATACCGTTTCGACCGGGTCGCTGCGGCGACTGCCACGATCGATCCTCATCGGCGTACCAGACGCCATGGCAATTTTCGACGTCCTGTCCATTTCGGACGACGGGCGCTATCTCGCCTACCTGACGCGCCGCTACGGGAACAACCACCTGCAACTGCCGCCTGTGCTGGCGCGCTATGACCTGCAGACCGGCGAGCGGATCGTCATCCGCGATGCGGCTCACGACGCCGTTGCCAATCCTTCCATGAGTCGCGATGGGTCGACGTTCGCGTGGATCGGCGCCAACAACGCAGTCCATGTCGCGACGGTTGGACAGACGGCGTTGGTGGTGGGCACGGCGTGTCCAGCCTGGCGGGATGACTGTGCGTTGCGGCCCGCCCTCAGCGCCGACGGATCGCGCGTCCTCTATCTCGTCAACGATGGCTCGCTCAACGTCACCGGTCTCGAGACCTTCGACAGACGAACGAACTCCCGCGCGTGGTTCCCCGAGGCCGGGGGCCACAGCGCCTGGTACCTGGCGACCGACGCCACGGGCCGCTTCGCTCTCATGAGGACTGGCATCGGCAACGCCAGCCTGGTGCTGGACCTCGAGAGCAGGCGCGTCGAGCAACTGCCGATCCTGGCTGGCGCGATCAGCACCGACGGGCGCTATCTGTCCGTGTCGAACGGGGTCTACGACCGGCGGTCCTCGTCGTTGCTGAGTCCCGGCGGAGACGGAACCGCGGCAATGTCGGCCGATGGCCGGCAGGTGCTCGTCCGTTTCCCGGGGCAGCACCTGCTGCTCGATCTGGACGGCGACGACGATGGCATGCGCGATCCCTGGGAGTCCGTCTACGGCCTCGACCCGGGATCCGCGACAGATGCCGACGGCGATCCAGACGCCGACGGGGTCACCAACCGTCAGGAGTTCGATGCCGGCTCGCACCCGCGAGGAACGTACCGCCGCGCCTTCGCCGAAGGCGTCCAGGGCTCGGGCTTCGCGACGACGGTCCACCTCATGACCAGCATCCGCGCGTACGGCGCCCAGGGGACGACGTCGCCACTCGTCGTCAGCTTCCTGGGAGACGACGGATCGAGCGCGTCCCGTACGATGTCAGGCTGGGTGTACCCGACCGATGACGGAGTCGCGACGGTACCTGGTCTCGTAACGTCGACGTCCTTCTCGATACTGGTCGAGAGCCAGGCCCCCTTCGCGGCGGAGCGCAGGACGACGTGGGGTGGCTCGGTCGTCAGAGGCATGCACGGGACGGGAGGCGCGGTGCCGTCGACCCGCTGGTACTTCGCCGAGGGCGCGACAACCGGACGCTTCCAGCTCTTCTATCTGCTCGGCAACCAGGGTAGCGTCCCGGCGGCGGTGACGATCGACTACCTGCTGGCCTCGGGCGAACGGGTCGTACGCGACTACGTCGTGCCCGCCCGCAGCCGGCACACGATCTGGGTGAATCAGGAAGGCGGACCGCTGGGGTCGGCGGAGGTGGCGGCGCGGATCACGTCGACCGAGCCGATCGTCGCCGAGCGGGCGATGTACATGGGCGACGCTGCCGGCGGCTTCGGGGCCGGCGCGTCGGCCGCCGGCGCTGCCGCACCGGCGCGCACGTGGTTCTTTGCCGAGGGCGCCACGGGGCCGCTGTTCGACACCTTCCTCACGCTGCTCAACCCCGGCGAGGCGCCGGTGGTCGTTGCCGCCACCTACCGCCTGCCCGATGGCAGCGCCGTCGAGCGCACGCACATGGTGCCGGCCGGCAGCCGGCGCACGATCTGGGTCGACGAGGAGGACCCTCGACTGTCGGATGCCACGTTCGCGACCCGGCTCGAGGCCGATGGCGACCTCGTTGCGGAGCGGGCGATGTGGTGGCGCACGACACCTGGCGCACCGTGGACCGAAGGGCATGCCGAGACGGGCGCGACCGCGATGTCGCCGGTCTGGCTGGCGCCGAACGTCGGCGAGAGCGACTTCGTGCTGATCGCCAATCACTCCACCGGGCCTGCCCGAGTCAGGGTGACGCTGTACACCCACGCCGGCGGTGGGGCGGCCTCGGCGGTTTACGACATCCCGGCGGGCAGCCGCGTGACCAGCTGGCCGGTTCAGGACATGGGCAACGGCGCGTTGCCACCGGGACGCTACGAGGCGATCGTGGAGAGCCTCACGGTCGGCGGGGAACCGCGGGCCGGCCTGGTGGTGGAGGTCGCGGCGTACACGCCGGGGCTGCGCGCCGGCACCGTCTCGCTGGCGACGCCGCTGCCGGATGCCCCCGAGCGACAGTTGCCCTAGTCGGGGTGCCCTCTCCACCAGTGGTACAATCGGCGTTTGCCACTGGGCCGCTCGACGGTCCGAGTGGACGTGCGCCATGTTCGACTCGCTCAGCAACCGCCTCCAGGACGTCTTCGCCACTCTCGGGCGAGAGGTCCGGCTCACGCCGGAAACGGTGGAGGTTGCCCTGCGGGAAATCCGCCTGGCGCTGCTCGAAGCCGACGTCAATTTCAAGGTCGTCAAGGCGTTCGTCGACAAGGTGCGCGACCGCGCCGTCGATGCCGAAGTCCTGAAGAGCCTCAGCCCCGGTCAGCAAGTCGTGCGCATCGTGCGCGACGAAATGCTCGCGCTCTTCGGCGACACCCAGGGCGGCCTGCCGCCGGCCGGCGCGATGCCGCGCGTGGTCCTCATGCTCGGCCTGCAGGGTTCGGGCAAGACGACGACGTCGGGCAAGCTCGCCAAGTGGCTGGTCAAGCAGGGCAAGCATCCGATCGTCGTCTCCACCGACGTCCGGCGCCCGGCCGCGATCGAACAGCTGAACCTCGTCGCCCGGCAGGCTGGGGTGCCGGTGCACGACCCGGCCGGCAACCTCGACCCCGTCGCGCGTGCTGCCGGCGCGCTCGCCGATGCCAGGACTCGCGGGTACGACACGGTCATCGTCGACACGGCGGGTCGCCTGCACATCGACGACGAGCTCATGATCGAGCTCGAGGCGATCAAGGCGGCCGTCACGCCGACCGATCAGCTGTACGTCGCCGACGCGATGACCGGCCAGGACGCAATCAAGAGCGCCGGCGAATTCAATCGGCGGGTCGGCGTCACCGGCGTCGTGCTGTCCAAGATGGACGGCGATGCGCGCGGTGGCGCGGCGTTGTCGGTCGTCTCGGTCGTCGGCGTCCCGATCGCCTTCACCGGCAGCGGCGAGCGCCTGGACGATCTGGAAGCCTTCCATCCCGATCGCGTCGTTTCGCGCGTGCTCGGCATGGGCGACGTGCTGTCGCTCATCGAGAAGGCCGAATCGGTCGTCACCCAGGAAGACGCGGCGCGGCTCGAGCAGAAGCTGCTCGACAACGACTTCACGCTCGAGGACTTCCGCGAACAGCTCCAGACCATCAAGCGGATGGGGCCCCTGGAGAACCTGCTGGGGATGCTCCCCGGGATGGGGCAGATCAAGCAGCAGATGCAGGGGAAGGTCGACGACAAGCAGATGGGCCACGTCGAGGCCATCATCCTGTCGATGACGCCCCGGGAACGCCGCAACCACCAGCTCCTCAACGGCAGCCGTCGTCGTCGCATCGCGCGCGGCAGCGGCCGATCGGTCGAGGAGGTCAACCGTCTCGTCAAGCAGTTCCTCGAGATGAAGAAGATGATGAAGATGATGGGCGGGCTGGCGGGCGGCAAGGGCGGCGGCAAGCTGCGCAAGCAGTTCGGCATGATGAAGGCCGCCATGCAGGCGCAGCGGTCGCTACGCTAGGGATACGAAAAAATATGGTTACCATTCGGCTGCGCCGCCAGGGCGCCAAGAAGTCTCCGTTCTATCGCATCGTGGTGATCGATGCGCGCAATCCCCGTGAGGGCGCGTTCATCGAAATCCTCGGCCACTACAATCCGCGCGTCTCGCCGGAAACGCTGGTGGTCGATCGCGAACGCCTGCAGCACTGGCTGAGCGTCGGCGCCAAGCCTTCCGATTCGGTGCGCACGCTGATCAAGCGCGCGCCGGTACCGGCGCCGGTGGCCGCCGAACCCGTCGCGACGGCGTAGATGGGCGACGTGCGCGCACTCGTGGAGGTCGTCGCCCGGGCGCTGGCCGACGACCCCTCGCAGGTGACGGTCACCGAAGGCGAACATCGCGGCGTGTCCGTGGTGGAGGTCTTCATGGCGCCGGGTGAACTCGGCCGGCTGATCGGCCGGCAGGGCCGCACCGCCCAGGCACTGCGGACGCTGGCGCAGGCGACGGCCGACCGCACCGGTCGCAAGGTGCAGGTCGAGTTCCGCGACGGCGCCCCCCGGGGCTAGGCGTCGCGGTGGCCAGCGACGGCAGGGACGGACGACTCGGCGAGGCGGCCTCGCCCGCGTGGGAGGACATGGTGCTGGTCGGGCGGATCGCCCGTCCGCACGGACTGCGCGGCGACGTGCTGATCCAGTCCGAGACCGACTTTCCCGAGACCCGGTTCGCCGAGGGCGCGAGGCTGTACGCGCAGCGCGGTGGGGCCACGGTGGAACTCGAAGTGGAACGGTCGCGGGTGCATGCCAATCGCCCGCTGGTGGCGTTCCGCGGCCTGGATTCGATCGAGGCCGTCGACATCCTCGGGCGGGAGTTGCGGATCCCGGAGTCGGCGCTCGCGCCGCTGCCCGATGGTGAGTACTACTGGTACCAGTTGATCGGCGCGCCTGTGCGGACCGAGGCGGGCGAGGATGTCGGACGCGTGCTGCGCGTCGAGCCCACCGGTGGCAGCGGTGTGCTGGTGGTGGCCAGAGGCGACGAGGAAGTACAGGTCCCGCTGACGCCGGCGTTGTGCCCGGTGGTGCGGCCGGACCTGATCGTGGTGCGGCCGCCCGAGGGGCTGCTGGATCTGAACACCCCGGGGCCCAAGCGGCGTGCGCATCGACATCGTGACCATCTTTCCCGCCATGGTGCGGGCCGGGCTGCAGGACGGCGTCCTGGGCCGGGGGGTGGCGAGCGGACTGATTGACCTGCAGGTCCACGACCTGCGGGAGTTCACGACGGACCGCCACAAGGTGGTCGACGACTCGCCGTTTGGCGGCGGTCCCGGCATGGTGCTCAAGCCGGAGCCGTTGTTCCGGGCGGTGGAGCACCTGCGGGAGGCGCGCGGCGCGCCGGACGCGGTGCTCCTGCCCTCACCGCAGGGCCGCCGCTTCACGCAGGCGGTGGCCGGGGAGTACAGCCGGCACCGTCACCTGGTGCTGCTGTGCGGGCGCTACGAGGGCGTGGACGAGCGGGTGAGCACGGCGCTGGTCACCGAGGAGATTTCGGTCGGCGACTACGTGCTGTCGGGCGGCGAATTGCCCGCCCTGGTGATCGTGGATGCGGTGGCGCGACTGGTGCCCGGCGTGGTCGGTGACGCCGAGTCGGTGGTGCGCGACTCGTTCACCCGCGGGTTGCTGGATCACCCGCACTACACGCGGCCGGCGAGTTTTCGCGGCCTGGACGTACCCGCGGTGCTGCTGTCGGGGCATCACGGCGAGATCGAACGCTGGCGACGCCAGCAGGCCCTGCGGCGCACGTATGATCGGCGACCGGATCTGCTGGCTGACGAGGCGCTGACCGACGAAGAGCGACAATGGCTGGCCGCGTGGCGCGCTGGCGAGAGGAACGGAGCAGAGTCATGACCCCGATCGAAACCATCGAATCCGCGCAGCTCACCCAGCGGCCGGCCGTCAAGTCCGGCGACACCGTCCGCGTGCACGTCAAGGTGCGCGAAGGCGACAAGGAGCGCATCCAGGTGTTCGAGGGGCTGATCATCGGCATGCACCGCGGCAGCACCCGCGCCTCGATTACGGTGCGCAAGGTGTCGTTCGGCCAGGGTGTCGAACGCATCTTCCCGCTGCACTCGCCGGTCATCGACAAGATCGAGGTCGTGCGTACCGCCAAGGTGCGCCGCGCCAAGCTGTACTTCCTGCGCGGCCTCCGCGGCAAGGCGGCCCGCATGAAGGAAGCCGCCCGCAAGCCCTCGCCGCAGAACTGAGTGGACGTCGCGCAATGCGGGAATGCTGAAATGCTGAAATGTCGAGTGCGCCCGGTGTCGACATTGCCGCATTGAGCATTTCCGCATTACGTCCAGCCGTCACGCGACGAACCGTCCGAGGCGTGGCGGCATGAGTGCGGCCCGTCGCGCGATTGTCCGTCTGACGGCCAGGCGCAACGTGGAGAACGCGTTGCGCCGGGCCGGCCACGGGTGTGTCGCCGGTGTCGATGAAGTCGGGCGCGGCTGCCTTGCCGGGCCGGTGACGGCCGCTGCCGTCGTGCTCGATCCCGCCCGACCGATCACCGGCCTCCGCGACTCGAAGCTCCTCACGGCGGAAGCCCGCGAGCGCCTCTACGGGCGGATCGTGCGCTACGCCGTGGCCTGGACCGTGGCGTCCCGGTCGGTCGCCGACATCGACCTCCTCAACATCCACAAGGCCTCTCTGGCCGCGATGCGCGATGCGGTCATGGGATTGGCTACCCCGGCCGATTATGTCCTTGCGGACGGCTTTGCCATCCCCGACCTCCCGGTGCCGCAGCACGGCCTGGTGAAGGGCGACCGCCGGTGCGCCTGCATCGCGGCCGCCTCCATCATCGCCAAGGTGACGCGCGACCGCCTGATGCGGGCGCTCGACCAGGAGGACCCGCGCTACGGCTATGCGCGGCACAAGGGATACGCAACCGCCGAGCACCTCGCCGCCATCCGGATGCATGGCTACAGCGAGGCGCATCGCCGCACGTTTCGACCGCCAACCCTTCTGGACCTGTTGATCGACGACGCGACGGCACCTGATGAACACCCGGGAGGAGCTGACACGCCAGGCTGAGAAGTGTCTCCGGCAGGGACGCCTCGACGAGGCCATCGCCCTGTACCAGGACCTTGCCGATCTGCTCCCGACCGACTGGGGCATCGTCAAGCAGCTCGCAGACCTGCTCGAGCGCGCCGGCCAGCGTGAGGCCGCCTCCGCGCAGTTCGCCCGCTGGGCCGACTACCTGTTCGCCGAGGGCTTCCATACCAAGGCCGCGGCGCTCTACAAGAAGGTCCTCAAGCTCGAACCCCTGCACGAGCACGCGCTCTGGCAGCTCGGTGAGGTGTCCATTGCGCTGAAACTGCGCGCCGATGCGCGCGTGGCATTCGGCCGCGTGGTGGAACTGCGCCAGCGGCGCAACGACAGCGCCGGCGTCGACGCCGCCCGCCGCCGGATCGAGACGCTCGAGGGCAGCGTGACTGCGCCGGCAGCGAGCCCCTGGATGACGCCTGCCCCGGTGGCTGTCGTCGTGCCGCCGGTTCGACCGGCGCCTCCCGCGGCGCCACCCACGGGGCCGGCCGCAGCGGAGCCGCTTCCACCGCAGCCCGTCGTCCTGGACGACGCGCCGCTACCCACGGCGGCGACGCATGCCGCCGCGGTGCCGGTTCCGGCCCAGACCGTCCCAGTCGAAGTCGCGTCCCGGCCCGAGCCGGTGCTCTCGCCGGCCGAGCGCCTGACGCGCCTGCGCGCCGAAGCGATGCGGGCCGAGGTCATGCTGGCCCCCGACGCGCGCGACCGTTGGCAGGCCGTCCTGGATGCCGATCCGGACGATGTGGCGACGCGGTTGCGGTTGGTGCGCCGCGCCCTCGAACGCGGCGACGTCGCCGACGCCGCGCGTCTGTCCAGCCCGCTCGACGCGGGGGATGCCGTCGCCCTCGTCGTGATCCTCGAAGTGGCGCACGCGGACGGTCGTGCCGACAGCGTCGCGCACGTGATCCTCGAACGCATCCGTGCCGGTGCTGGAGTGGCCGACCTGACGGCGCCCATCGAAGCCGTGTCGCGCCGCAATCGCGACGCGGCGCGCTCGGCTTGTGCCGCGGCCGCTGCCGCCTGGCAGAGGGACGGACAGCCGGGGCAGGCCTCTGCGTTGCTGGCTCGCGCCGCCGCGATCGGTGTGCTCGACGCGGCTCTCGCCCTGCAGTGGGTGGAGACGTGTGTCGACGCGAAGCTGCCTGAGCTGCCCCGCGCCGAGGCTGCGCTGATCGATGTCTTCCTGGTCAGTGGACGCATCGCCGAGGCGCGCACGTTCGCCGAGGGCCTGTTCGTGCGGGATGGGGGCGCCGCGGCGGCCGCGACGGTCCTGCGCCGCGTACTCGAGCGCGATGGCGTGGCAGACGTCGATGTCGCGTGCGCTGCGTTGCTGGCGCCGCCGGCCGCCGCCATCGCGGACACGCCGACGTCGCTCACGCCGCCGACCGCGCAGCCGCGGCACGACGAGCCGTGGGCCGATCTCGATCTGGACGAGCCCCTCCCGGAGCCGTACGTCGAGCCGGTCGCCCCAGCGCCTGTGGTGGAGGAACTGGCGCCGCCCGCCGTCACGGGGCGGGCCGAGTTCGATTGGGCCGACCTGCTCGGACGCGATCTGGGCTTCGGTCTCGGGGCCCCGGCGGCGGCCGACGCCACGGATGCGCAATCAGATGCGCACGCATTCGATGCGTACCTCCACGCCGTCGTGCCGGTCGAGGATGTCGAGGCCCGGCGTGTCGACGTCGATGCGGACACTGGCGCCGCCCGGCCTCAGGCAGACGAGCCGCCCGCGTCCGTCGAACTCCCGCTGACTGTCATCGACGACGAGATCCCGGCCGACGACCACGGCCCCGCCATCGTGGAGGAAGCGCCAACGGCTGTCGCTCCCGAGGCACCCGCCGCCGCGATCGAACCGCCGCCCGCCGAGCCGGTCGTCGTGGTCGAGCCGCCTGTGTCGCTGCTGGCGACCATCGAGGCGCTGCACGCGCAGCCGCTGCTCGACGCCGCCGGTCAGGCGCTGCCGCTGATGTCCACGCCACGCGCCTGGTTGTCCGGCACCGGCGAGGCCTCGGAGGACGGGACCAGACCGCGCGGGCACGACGATCCGTACGACTTCGAGGACGCCGGCCCCGCCCGCTGGGCGATCCGCCGTCCGCTCGTGCCGCCGCCCTCCGTCGCCGTGGCGTCAGTGCCCGAGCCCGTGTCGGCGCCAGTGGCCGAGGTCCAGGTCGAGGCCGGGGCCGAGGTCGAGGCGGTGCCTGAACGTCACGCAGAGGCAGAGCCGCTGGTGGCGCTACAGCCCGTCGAACCAGCGGCCGGCAACGGCGACAGCAGCGGCGCCGCCGCCGTGCCCGAGATCGAGGTCGTGTCCGACGTACGCGATGCGCGCGGCATCGTGGACGAAGAGATCGACCTGACGCTGCTGCTCGAGCAGCTGAAGCAGTGGGACCCGGTGCTGCCGGAGCCACTGCGCCGCCAGGCTGCGCCGCCAGCCGCGGAGCCGGAGGACACGCCTCGTGAGGCCGTGGACGACGCGTCGGCGGCGCTCGAAGCCATCTTCGCCGGGCTCCAGCACGAGGCCGACGGCCGCGTGGTCGCCGAGCAACAGTTGGCGGCAGGCCGGGTCTTCCTGGCCGCCGGCTTGATCGCGGAGGCGGCCCGAGCCTTCGAGCGGGCCTCCTGCGAGCCGCGCTCGCGGTTCGAGGCGTCGCAGGCACTCGCCGGGGTCCATCACTCCCGGGGGCAGCTCCCCGAGGCGGTCCGCTGGTTCGAACAGGCGGCGGCTGCGCCGGTCCCCGATGCTGCCGTCAAGCGCGCTGTGCTGTACGATCTGGCCGAGTCGCTGGAGGCGCTCGGCGAGTCCGACCGCGCCCTCGGCGTCCTCCTCGACCTGCTGTCGCAGGTAGAGGACTATCGTGATGCGCGCGTGCGGCTCGATCGGCTGCTGCGCGTCGATGCCGGAGGCTAGTCGTTTCCCTGTTCAGTCGTCTGCTGCTGGCCCTCTATCTGCTCGAAGCGGGTCTGCTGCTGATCCTCGCGCCGTGGTCGCGCTTCTGGGAGCGCAACTACTTTGCGGCGCTCGTGCCGGTCGCGGCGCAGTGGTTCGCCCATCCCTACGTGAAGGGGGCGGTGACCGGCGTCGGCCTGGTGAGCGTGGCCGCTGCGATTGTCGAGATTGGGGACATGATTACCCGTCGCGGCGCGGCGCGCGATCACGGGCAGTGATGTCATGTGGCGGCCGCGGACTCTGCTGATCACCGACCGCGTTCGTCTGCGCGAGGCGACCGGGGCCGACGACGATGCGGCGATGGTGGCCTATGTGGCAGCTGCCGCCGCGGCAGGGGTCGACGCAGTGCAGGTGCGGGATCGCGCGGCTGACGATCGGCACCTGCTGCGGTTGGTGAGACAGATCGTCGAGGCACTGGCGGGATCGGGCTGCCGGGTGCTCGTGAACGAGCGCGCGCATGTGGCGTGGGCGGCCGGGGCCGATGGCGTCCACCTGCGGAGCGACGGCGTGGCGGCGGTGCGGCTGCGCGACGCCTGGCCGTCGGTGCAGACGATCGGCCGATCGGTGCATCGCGATGACGGGCCGGACGCCGCAGCGGCGGTCGACTACGTGGTCTTCGGAACCGTGTTTGCCTCGGGGTCGAAGGGCCCGGATGCGCCGGTGGCCGGACTGTCGGCCCTGCGCGCCTGGGCCGAACGGAGTACGGTGCCCGTGCTGGCGGTGGGCGGGATGGAGCTGGAGCGCTGTATCGCGGTGCGTCGGGCGGGCGCTGCCGGCATCGCGGCGATCGATCTCTTCGCCCGGGCCCATGCGGCGGGCGCCGATCGGTTGGCGGCGACGGTGCGCGAGGTTCACGCGGTGTTCAACGACGGGGAGCAGACGGCGTGACGGTAGGCGAGCGACTGCGCGAAGCGCGCGAGCAACAGAAGGTCTCCCTGCATGCCATTGCGGAGAAGACCAACATCTCCGTGCGTTTTCTCGACGCGATCGAGAAGAACCAGTTCGGGAAGCTGCCCGGCGGCATCTTCCTCCGCGGCTTCATCCGGTCGTACGCCATTCAGGTTGGCCTCGATCCGGACGCGACGGTCGCGCAGTTCCTGGCGGACGAACCGACGTTCCGCGAGGAAACCGACGATGGGCCGGTCCGCAGCGGCGACGGTCCTGGTCTGGGCCTGCTCGTCGCTGCCGGCCTGGCGCTGGTCGCCGTGACGCTGGGGCTGATCTACTTCTTCGTGCCGCACTGGCTCGGACTTCGATCGACCGCCGTCGGTCCTGACGGCGCGGCCCCCCCGGCCATCGTCGCGGAGGCCGGCGCCACCGATACCGAGCCCTCGCCGCTGGCAACCGCACCGGAGCAGGCCGCGCCAGCCCCGACGACGAGCGTGCCGGCCGGGGCCGCGCCTGCCGCCGCCGTGCCGTCGGCTCCCCAGTCCCCCAAGTCGCCACTCCGCCTCGTGATCGCGCCGTCCGGCCGGTGCTGGGTCCAGGTCAATGCCGACGGCCAGGTGCGGGTGGCGCGCGAGTTCGCGGCCGGCGAGCGGATGACCGTCGACGCCTCCGAGTCGCTGCGCATCACGGCCGGCAACGCGGGAGCGTTCGCTTACGAGTTGAACGACCGGCCGGGCAAGCCGCTCGGCGCACCGGGCCAGGTCGCGCGCGCGACGATCGTCCCGGCGACCGTGTCGCAGTTCCAAGTCCCCTGAGCCGCGTGTACCTCGGCGTCTCGTCGCCCATCGTCGACCTGTTTCTGAGTGGCGAGGTGCCGCGCGAGGTGCGCCTGCTGGCCGCGCGTGGCCTGGTCGTCTGCGAAGGCTGCGATCGGCTGGCGCTGCTGGCGCTCGTCGCGTCCGACGCCGATGCGGAGGTCGTGGCCCTGGCGGCCCGCACCGTCGCAGCGATCCCGTCCACCGCACTCAGCCTGTTCCTGGAGCGCGACGACGTGCCGGCCGATCTGCGTGCCTGGTTCGTCGCGCGCGTGCCGGACGCCGGCGAGCCGAACGGGGGCCTGGCCGGCATCGAGCGGCGTCTTCTGCCTCGACCCGACGCGCCGCTGCCCGACGCCGACGGCGACGAACTGGACGCCGCGCCAGAGGTCGTGGCGGCGATCGAGGCGGTCGCGGCACGCGAGGAAGAGCAGGAGGTCAGGCAGCTCCTGTCGATGCTGCCCGTCCCCGACAAGATCAAGATCGCCACGCTCGGCCGCCGTGAGCAGCGCGCGATCCTGATCCGTGATCCCAATCGCGTCGTCTCGACGGCGGTGCTTGCGAGCCCGAAGCTGACCGAGGTCGAGATCGAGAACTTCGCGCGGATGCAGAACGTGTCCGAGGAAGTGCTGCGCATCATCGGCAGCAGCCGCGCCTGGGTGAAGAGCTACAACGTGGTCGCGGCGCTCGTGAAGAACGCGCGGACGCCGACGGCGGTGTCGCTGCCGCTGCTGTCGCGGCTGAACGAGCGCGACGTCAAGGCGTTGATCGTCAACCGCAATCTGCCCGAGAGCGTGCGCCTGGCGGCGCGCAAGTTCGTCGAGGTCCAGCAGGAACGCCGGTCCTGACGCAGCTGTGTCAGCCCAGCCCATCGGCGTCAGCGCCGCGGTTTGCGCGGCGCCGGCTTCCTGGCGTCGGCCCATTCGCGGCGCATCTCCGCGATGCCTTCCATGAACACCGCGGCCTTCTCGCGTTCCGTTTCGTCGGTGAGCTGCTTGAACAGGTCGATCGCACGATCGAAGTCGTCGGCGATCGACGTCCGGGTCGCCTGGAAGTAGATCGTTCGCAGCTGTTCGAGCGTCGTCATGCGGGACGCGGCCGATGGCGCCGCAGCGCCCGCTGCAGGGCGTCGAGCGGCAGGCAGGTGAGGATGTCGCCGGGTGTCAGCCACGCCCGGCGTGCGGTGAACGTCGCCCAGTGCAGATGCTCGAAGCCGTTGACGCCGTGCGCATCGCTCGAGAGCACGATCGTGACGCCGCGGTCCCGCGCCAGGCGCGCGTGACTGTCGTGCAGGTCGCGTCGATGCGGCTGACCGTTGATCTCGAGGGCCACGCCGAGCCGTGCCGCGGCTGCGATGACCGCCTCCACGTCGAGCGCCGACGCGTCGCGACGCAGCAGCATCCGGCCGGTCGGATGGCCGAGGATGTCGACATACGGGCACTCGAGCGCGCGCAGCACGCGGTCGGTCATCCGTTCTGGTTCCTGCGTCAGCGCCGAGTGCGCCGACGCGACCACGACGTCGAGCTGCGCGAGGCACTCGTCGGCCAGGTCCATCGTCCCGTCCGGGCGGATGTCGCACTCGATGCCGGCCAGGAGCGTGATCCCGTCGAGCTCGTTGCCGATCGCGTGCACCTGGGCGGCGTGCTCGAGCGCCCGTCGTTCATCCAGGCCATTGGCCATCGCGAGCGACTGGCTGTGATCGGTGATCGCCAGATACGTGAGCCCGGCCTCCCGCGCCGCGAGCGCCATGGCGCGGATGGTGTCCTTGCCGTCGGTCGCGGTGGTGTGACAGTGGAGATCGCCGCGCAGGTCGGTGCGCTCGACGAGCGCCGGCAGGCGCCCGTCACGCGCCGCTTCGAACTCGCCGCGACACTCGCGCAGTTCCGGTGCGATCCACGGCAGGCCGAGGGCCTCGTACACGTCCGCTTCCGACTCGCCGGCCACCCGGCCATCGTCGTCGATGCGGAAGAGGCCATACTCGTTCAGCTTGTAGCCCTGTCGCATCGCGCGGTCGCGCAACTCGATGTTGTGGGCCTTGCTGCCGGTGAAGTACTGCAGCGCCGCCCCTCGCGACTCGCGCGGCACGACGCGCAGGTCGGCCTGCAGGCCTTTGGCGAGCCGCACGCTGCTCTTGGTGGGCCCCTGGCCGAGAACCCGCTCGACCCGTGCGAAGGTGACGAAGCGTTCCATGACGTCCGCTGGTGCGTCGGTGGCGAGCACGTCGAGGTCGCCGCACGTTTCGACACCGCGCCGAAGGCTGCCGACGAGATCGAACGTCGTGTCGGGGCAGTGCTCGCGCAGATGCGTCAGCAGCGCGTGGGCCTGTTGCCAGACCTCGGATGCGAGGTAGCGCCCGGCGAACGACTGGTGGTCTTCGATGGCTTTGCGCAGCGCGGCTTCCTTGCCGGGCCCCATCCCCTTGACGTCGCGCACGGTGCCGGCCGCGAGCGCCGCCTTCAGATCGTCGACCGAGCCGATGCCCAGTGTCTTGTAGAGCAGGGCCGCCGTCTTGGGGCCGACACCCTGCAGGCGCAACACGTCGAGCACGCCAGCCGGAAACTCGGCCGCGAGTTCCCGATGGAAGGCCGAGCCACCGGTCTCGACCAGTTCGGCGATCTTCGCGGCGATGTCCTTGCCGATGCCCGGGATCGCACGGACGTCAGCGACGGGCATCGTCGCCACCCGCTCACCCCAGTCGCGGACGGCCTGCGCCGCGTTGCGGTACGCGCGGATCTTGAACGGGTTGTCGCCGCGGATCTCGAGCAGATCTCCGATCTCGGCCAGAACGCGGGCGATGGCGACGTTTTCCACAGGAGTCCATGCCGGCCCGTCGGCAGCGGGTCGGAGAGTGGCGGCCATTATAATGAGCCCCCGGCGCATGCGGTCCGCCTCGTCGGGTCTCGCCTCGCTGGCATGCCGTCCGTTCTTCCTGAGTCATGAGTCAACGCGAACGTCGCCGCCAGGTCGGACAACTCGTGCTGGCGGGCGTTGCCGGCCAGACGATTCCCGCCGAGTTGAGGTCGCTGGCCCGGGAGTTCGATCTCGGCGGCATCGTGCTGTCTGCCCGCAATGTGGCCGAGCCCGCGCAGGTCGCCGATCTGGCCCGTGAGGCGCAGGAGCTTTCGCGCACTGCGCCCGTCTGGGTCGGCATCGATCAGGATGGTGGTGGTGTGTCACGCGTGAAGGCACCGCTCACCGAGTGGCCGCCGGCCGCGGCGCTCGGAC
>CBIHOS010000077.1:0-18871 GCA_966211945.1 uncultured bacterium | reverse complement strand
GCTGAACGCTGAACGCTGAACGCTGAACGCCGAACGCCGAACGCCGAACGCCGAACGCCGAACGCCGAACGTGGAGCGCCGAGCGTGGAACGACGAACGCCGAACGTTGAACCCTCGCCAGGTAGGGACGGCTCCATGGGGCGCCGAAGCCCGTGGGCGAAGTCGGCGCCGAGCCGTCCGACACGCTGACGACTACCTGTAGATGTTGAGAAAGCCCGTGATGACGGCGTTGTTGACCACGTCGATGAAGAACGCGCCGACCATCGGCACCACGAGGAACGCGCGCGGGGCCACGCCATAGCGTTCCGTGAGCGCTTCCATGTTGGCCATCGCGTTGGCGGTGGTGCCGAGCATGAAGCCGATGAAGCCACTGGCCATCACGGCGGCGTCGTAGTCGCGTCCCATCAGCCGGAAGATCACCGGCGGCGCGACGATGGCGATGAAGGCGACCTGGAGGAGGAGCAGCGCGGCCAGCGGCAGTGCCAGCCCGGCCAGCTGCCACAGCTTCAGCGTCATCAACGCGATCACGATGAAGAACGCGAGTGCCACCGTGCCGAGGTCGTCGATGAGCGCCTGCGAGATGCCGAACCAGCCGGTGAACTCGTCGAGATTGCGCAGTGCGATCGCGACGAACATCGCGCCGATGTAGGCCGGCAGGACAACCCCATGCGCGTCGAGCCAGCTGCTCACGCCGGATCCGACCCACATGGCGAAGAGCAGCAGCGACGTCGCCTTCATCAGCGCGTACGCTTCGCGGTCCTCGCCGGTCGGCGCCGCGCTGCCGCCAGGCAGCGCCGCTTCGACCACGTGCTGCGCCACGACCGGCGGAGCATCGCCCGGCGTCGTCGTGGCCGTCCGGTGCAGACGCCGTTCGATCAGCCACGTGCCGACCGGGCCGCCGAGCAGCCCGCCGCACACGATGCCGGCCATCGCGGCGGCCACCGCGATCGTCTCCGCGCCAGTCACGCCAGCCCGCTCGAACAACGGCGCGAAGGCGAGGCCGGTCGCCGGACCGCCGGCAAGCGTCACCGATCCGGCGAGCACGCCGAACAGCGGCGGCTGGCCGAGCAGGCGCGCCGCGATCACGCCGAGGACGTTCTGCAAGATGGTGAAGATCGACGACGCGGCGAGGAACAGCATGACCAGCGGACCGCCGCGCCGGAGCAGCGAGAAACTGGCGCCGAAGCCGACGCTGGTGAAGAACGCAATCATCAGCGGCTGGCGGAGCATGTCGTCGAAGACGAAGGGCTCCTGACCGCGCGCATGGCCGATTGCCATCACCACCGAGACGATCAGGCCGCCGACCACCGGCGCCGGGATGTTCAGCCGTGCGAGCCAGCCGAGCCGCCGCCGGATGGCATAGCCGGCAAACAGCACGACGCCGGCAAAGGCCAGCGTATGGATGGCGTTGATTGCATACACGCGGCGATGATACACAAGCCCTTCACGCCGTCCCGATGCCAGTGACCACGTCGCGCCACGAGCGGCCCCGCGGGCCGCACCCGTTCCGACAGCGACGCGTGCCGCGGCGCTGGGTGGCGCCGCAGCGGATGCGTCGCGAGCGCGGCCGTCCGTGGCTCGGCACCCGCATCCGCCGCATCCTCTGGCTGTGGCAGCCGTGGGCGCTGCTCACCGGCGGGTTCCTGATCGCGGACCGGTACTGGTGGGCGACGGGCATGCTGGCGCTCGCCTTTGCCACCTATCTCCTGCGGCCGGCCGAACGGCGGCCGGTCCTCGGCCTCGATCACATCGATCCGGCCGGTTCGCAGGCGTTCCTCGACACGATGGCCGGCCTCACCGGCGCGGGATTCGTGCCGGGCAATACGCTGACGGTCCTCGACAACGGCGACCAGTTCTACCCGGCGATGCTCGACGCCATCCGCGGTGCGACCCGATCGATCTGCGTCGAGCAGTACATCTTCTGGCCGGGCGAGGTGGCGTCGTGGTTCTGCGAGGCCCTGCGCGAGCGGGCCATCGCCGGCGTACCCGTCAAGCTGCTGTTCGATGCGGTCGGTTCGGCGACGCTCGACGAGGCGACCTACAGCGGGCTCACCGAGGCGGGCTGCGAGATCGCCTGGTACAACCCGATCCGCTGGTACACGATCGGCAGGTTCAACAACCGCACGCATCGCAAGACGCTCGTCGTCGACGGCCGGATCGCGTTCACGGGCGGTGCCGGCATCGCCGATCACTGGCGGGGCAACGCCACGCCTCCCGACGAGTGGCGCGACATGATGTTCCGGCTCGAGGGACCGGCGGCGACGCAACTGCTCACCGGCTTCACCCAGAACTGGCTGCGCACGACAGGGGAAGTGATCCAGGGCGAGGCGTACTTCCCGCAGGTGGCCGAGCACGGCCCGCTCGCCCTGCAGGTGATCCACAGTTCGCCGGACGCTGGCGCCTCGGCGGCGCGGGTGATGTACTACCTTGCCATCGTCTCCGCCCGGCGCCGCATCGACATCGTCAATCCCTACTTCGTGCCGGACGAGACCGCCATCGACACGCTGACCGAGGCCGTGGCGCGCGGCGTGCAGGTCCGCGTGGTGGTCACCGGCCGGCGCAACGACAACTGGCTCGCGCGGCAGAACAGCCGGCGCCTCTATGGCGTGCTGCTGGACGGCGGCGTGAAGCTGTACGAGTATCACCAGTCGATGCTTCACCAGAAAGTGATGCTCGTGGACGGATGCTGGTGCACTGTCGGCACCAGCAACTTCGACAATCGCTCGTTCGCCCACAACGAAGAAACCAGCGTCTGCGTCTGTGACACACGCGTTGTCGCCGCCATGACCGAACTGTTCGAGGACGACCTCGGCGCGTGCCAGCCGGTCGACCGCGCCGAATGGAGCCGCCGCGGGTACACGACCCGCGCGCAGGAACTGATCGCGTCGCTGCTGAAGGAACAGGTGTGAAGGCGCCGGCCCAGCTCTCGCTGCCGTGGAGGGAGTGCCAGGAACCGCTCGCCGATCGCGAAATCACGCTGATTGCGCGATCGGCGCCGGTGCCGATCTACGTGCGCAATGGCCGCGCCCGCCGCTACATCCTGCGCGTGCTGCCCGACGCGACGGTGCGCGTGACGATCCCGCGGCATGGCTCGCGCCGCGAGGCCGAGGCCTTCGTGCGGACGCGCACGCGCTGGATCGCCGACCGTCGTCAGGAACTGGAGACCACTCGCCGCGACACGCGCTGGCGGGCCGGGCAACGCATCTGGTGGCGCGGTGTGCCGAGCCGTGTCGAGGTCACCCCGGCTGCCGACGGCGGCGTCGTCGTGCAGTGCGGCGACATGACCGTCGCGACCACGGCGCGCGAGGACTACCGGCCGGTGCTCGAACCGCTGATGCGGTCGAGCGCCGCCGAAGAACTGCCGGGCAGACTGCTGCGACTGGCCGCCGCGCACGGGCTGGCAGTCGCGCGGGTGACCGTCCGCAACCAGCGCTCGCGCTGGGGCTCGTGCTCGCGCGACGGTAACATCGCGTTGAACTGGCGCCTCCTGCAGATGCCCACGGCAGTGTGCGACTACGTGTTGCTGCACGAGTTGATGCACCTGCGTGAACCGAATCACTCGCCGCGGTTCTGGGCCCACGTCGCAGGCGTCTGCCCCGACTACGCCGAGGCCCGCGTCTGGCTGCGGGCCGAAGGGCTGGCACTCTGCTGATGGTCAAACGTCCTTCCGACGATGGCGGCATCGTCGACACGACGGCCGCACTCGCCTCGCTGTACCAGGCGCCGTTTGCCGACTTCATCTCCAGCCGATCGGCGCTGGTGGCGCAACTGAAGCGAAGCGGACACAAGGAGGTCGCCGCACGGCTGGCCGGCGCGACAAAGCCGACCCGCGCCGCCTGGCTCGTCAATCAGGTGTACTGGCGCGACCGCAAGACCTACGACGCCGTCCTCGATGCCGGGACGGCGGCACGCGCGGCGCAGCAGGCCCGGTTGCTCGGACAGGGCGATGCCGATCTGTCCGAGACGATCGCAAGGCGCGACGCGGCGGTGCGGGCGGCCGTGCTGCGCGCCGAGGCCATGGCGAAGGAGGACGGCGGGGCCGCCAGTGAGGCCATCGTCGCGCAGGTCCGCGGGTCCTTCGAGGCGATCGCGGCGCACGGCGCCGACGGGCGGCTGGCGCACGGTCATCTCACGACCGATGTCGAACAGCCCGGCCTCGCGGCGTTTGCCGGACTCGTGCTCCCCGAGGCGCCCGCCCCACCGGTGCGTCGCTTCGAGGTGGTTGCCAGAGGAACCCGCACGGAGACGCCCCCGCCGGGCGAGACGGTACCGCCGGACCCGCGCGTGGTCGCCGCCGAGGCCCGGGTGGGCGAACTCACCGAGCGGGAGGCGGCGGCGCGCGAGCGAACCGCCGAACTCGAACGCGGCCTTGCCGCGGCCCAGGAACGGCTGACGGCCGCCGAAGCGGCGGCCGCCGTGGCGGCGCGCGAACTCGGTGCCGCGAAGGAGGCCGTGGAGGGCGGCTTGCGAGCTCGCGATGCGGTGACGCGCGACCTGGAACAGGTCACCCGCGACCGGACGAAGGCGGTCGCGGCGTTGGAGAAGCTGCAGGCGCCGTCCTCCGGCGCCAGGGGCCCGGCGCCGCGGCCCCGCCCGGCCCCGGGGCCGCCGGACGCGCCGCCCCCGCACCCGTCGCCGCGCGGCCGCGCGAAACGCTGACCTTCTGCGGACCCGCTGTCCCGCGCGTCGTCCGCACCCGCGCTGGGCAGTGAGGGTCAAACGACCTCAGGGGGCCAGGGCAGGGCGTCGAACGAGGCGCTCGCGGAATTGACGAGTTCCAGGAGCCGGCCGGCCTCGACAGCGGTTTCGGTCGCGGCGCACCAGCATGCCCACTCCTGCCTGTCGAGGAGGTGGAGCAGCAGCCAGTCCGTCGCCCTGAGCGCTGTCGTCAAATGACCAAATGTTGGTGCGGCCTCCGTGGTCCGGAGCAGGGCTTCGGTCACGACTGCGTGGGCCGACACCAGGGACGCCACCACGGAACGGAAGCCGCTTCCCTGATACGCAACCCATGAGCCGATGAGCCTCGTCGCGAGATAGCGGCCGACGGCTGCCTCTGCCTGACGACGGCTCAAGGGCTTGCCGTCGAGGAACGCATCGGTCAGCCCTGCCGGCCAGGACGCAGGGCGCCACGGCGCAGGCACCCTATTTATTAGGTCATCCAGCAAATTACTGATGGCCGTAGGTCCGGGCGAGTGGGCCGCAGGTCCGCGTCTCGCACGCCAGGGCCGACCCACGCGCACCTCCAGCGCCCCATCCGCCGGCCGCCAATCGCGGATCCAGTCTGTCCACCTCACCAGATCCCCCATCGTCTCAGCGAGGGGTCGGCCGTCGACGACCGGCTGCAGGAACGCCTGCAGGACGCGCGCTTCCCAGGCGTCGTACGCGCCGAGCCCCGCGAGCACGCCCGGTCTCAGCAGCGGTGGCCAAGCCTCGCGGGCGTCCAGGAACTCCAGGTGCACCCGCGGGTCGGCTACGATATGGTCATACGATAGAAAATTTGTCGCGTCGCTCGCTGGAGCAACAACCATGCGGGCAGCCGTCCCGCACCAGGTCGAAATCGTCAGGTGCCAGCCTCGACCATCCGCCAGCAGGATCCGCGGAAACTGCCGGCAACTGTACGGCAGCGCGTCCGAGCCAAGCGCATCCTCGACACGACAGCCACCACGCCGTGCCGCGAGATTGCCTTCGTCCAGGAATACACACTTCTGTTCTGTTGTTCGCCCAATGATTGTCCCATCGGGCAACCAGTCCATCGTCGTCGGAGGGAGCCGAGACTGTGCTGCGGCTGCGCGAAGAATGGCGAGAGGTGCGGGCTCGACCGGAATCGGCCACCCGGCCCGACAGCAACTGCCGGTGTGTCCGCATCGATACCCGGCCAGGCCGCGGAGCGTGCGCAGCAGCGCTCCGGAGGGGAGGCCGGGACGCCCGGCGGCGTCCGCGCCGGCGCGACGATCGCCGTCGGGCATCGCAGGTCTGTCGGTCGAGAAGAAGGTGGTGCCCGCTCTCGGACTCGAACCGAGATGACCGTGAGGTCGGGGGATTTTGAGTCCCCTGCGTCTGCCAATTCCGCCAAGCGGGCGAGCCCGAGCAGTTTAGCAGGAGAGCAGGAACTGCTCTCACTCGCTCTTCGGCGAATTGGCGCCCACGGTCCACAGGTACAGCGTGCGGCTGGTGCCGTTGGCATCGGTGAAGGTGTCCACCTTGTCGGGCTGCCAGTCGCCCATGCCGAACTGGTGCGACACGATGCGGGCGCCGGGCTTGAGCTGGCTCAACAGCCGCGGCCGGAGCTTCACGTTGGAGGAGGAGAGCAGGTAGAGCGTCACGACCGTCGCCTTCGACAGGTCTGCCTCGAGTGCGTCCTGCTGCCGGAACTCGACGAGGTGCGTCACGCCCGCCTTGGCCGCGTTGGCGTTGCCCTCGGCGATGCGGGCCGGATCGATGTCGATGCCGATCCCGTGAGCGCCGAACTTCTTGGCAGCCGTGACGACAAGCCGGCCGTCGCCCGATCCAAGGTCGACGACCACGTCGTTGGCGCCGACATGGGCGAGCGTGAGCATCCGTTCCACCACGTCCTGAGGCGTCGGCACGTAGGGCGCCAGGCTTTGCCCCTGTGCGGTCGGGCTGGAAGCCGCCTTCAATCCCGGGCCCGCGCCCACCATCAATCCGACCACGGCGGCTACGGCCGCCAGCGCTCCCCATCGCGTCATTCGCATGTGTGTCTCCTCGAACGGCTCGGCCGCCCGGCGTCCTTACGACGACCTCGTCGAACCGCCGGTTTGGCTTCGCGTCCCCCGTCCGCCCGAATGCCCGGGCACCTGCGCTATACTGGCAGTGTTTCTCGGCTCGCATCTCACTGTAGCTGCTACGTTGCAACCATCCGGAGAGAGGGGTGCCCGTGACATTTCAGGTCGGTGACAAGGTCATCTACCCGAATCATGGTCTCGGTGTTGTCGAACGGATCGAGACCAAGACGATTCTGGGGACTGTGTGCGATTTCTACCAATTGCGCATGGTCGCGAACGAGACGACGGTGCTAGTGCCCGTCACGAATGTGGACAGCGTCGGCCTGCGTCGCGCAGTGTGCGACGAGGAAATCCAGAGGTTGTACGGGTTGCTGTCCGACGGCAACATCGACAGTCACCAGAACTGGAAAGGTCGGTTCAAGGACAACTCCGACCGCATGCGCACGGGCTCGATCTACGACGTCGTCGAAGTGCTGAAGAGCCTGATGTACTTGAGCAAGTCGAAGAACCTCTCCTTCCGTGAGAAGCGCATGCTCGACCGAGCCCGCTTCCTCGTCATCTCAGAAATTTCCGAAGTGACCCATCAGCCGATGACCGGTGTCGAGACGCTGGTGGACGAAGCGTTGTGTCGCTGCTTCAAGACCAAGGACGAAAGCGTCCCGGTGCGCCGCCCCGCGGCCGCCATGGCCGCCAAGGTGAGCGCACCCGCACCCAAGGTGGCCACCGCTACCAGGGCGACGGCCCGCCGCGCCTTGAGCGGCAACTAGTTCCAGACGAGAGCGCCGAGAGACATCGCTGAGAGCCCGCCGGCCGCGAGGTCGCCGGGCTCTTCGCATATGGTGCGCACCCGGTCGCTGGCCCGCTTCACGTGTTCACGCTTCTCACCGCCATCCGCAGCATCGTCGCCTACGTCTTCGTGGTGACCTACATCGTCGTCATCGGCACGCCCGCGCTGCTGATCGGCATCGTCACGGGGGCGCAGACGCACCTGGTCGTCCTCGGCATCACCTGCGTGCGCATCGCGATGGGCATCCTCGGGATTCGCACCGTGGTAGCCGGCGCCGAACACATCCAGTACGGACGCGCCGCGCTCTACACCGTCAACCACGCGAGCAACGTCGAGCCGCCGATTCTCTTTGCCGTGCTGCGCGGGCTCACGCCGCACCTCAAGGTCGTCTACAAGGCGGTGCTGCGCAAGCTGCCGATCCTCGGCCGCGGCTTCGACGTCGTCGGCTTCGTACCGATCGAGCGCGAGAACCGCGAGCGCGCCACGCAGGCCATCGACACCGCCGCGCGCAGCGTACAGTCGGGCAACTCGCTGCTGATGTTCCCGGAAGGGACGCGCAGCCGGACCGGCGCGCTGCTGCCGTTCAAGAGGGGCGCCTTCGTGCTGGCGATCAAGGCGCAGGCGCCGGTGGTGCCGGCGGCGATCCTCGGCGCCGACCGCGCAATGCGCCCTGGAAGTCCGCTGATCTGGCCCACCACCGTCCGGGTGCACTTCGGTCCGCCGATCGACACGGCCGGGTTGCAGATCGACGACCGCGCGGTGCTGGCCGACCGCGTGCGCGCCGAGGTGGCGCGCCTGCTCGAGGAAGCCGCGATCGCCGACGGTCGACCGGGTTCGGCAGCCGCGCTCGCTTCGGAGTAGCCTGTAGGAAGGCTCCCGCCCGACGGTGCGGCGCGGGGAGAGGAGGCGGGTGATGGACATCCTCGTGACGCTCGGGCGGACGCTCGGCTTCTCCATGGCTGCGGGCGTCAACCTCTACGCCACCGTCGGCATCCTCGGGCTTGCCTCGAGGTACGAGTGGGTCGCGCTTCCCGAACAGTTCAAGGTCTTCGACCACGACGTCGTCATCTACTCGGCGCTCGCGTTGTTCGTCATCGAGTTCGTCGCAGACAAGATCCCGTGGCTGGACACGCTGTGGGACGGCGTCCATACGGCGATCCGGCCGCTCGGCGGCGCGCTGATTGCCGTCAGCACGCTCGGCGACGCGAGCCCGGCGATGCAGGGCGTGGTGGCCTTGCTCGGCGGCGGTCTGGCGGCATCCAGCCATCTCACGAAGGCAGGGACGCGCGTCACGGTCAACGCCAGCCCGGAGCCGTTCTCGAACTGGATCCTCAGCCTCAGCGAGGACGTCTTCGTCTTCGCGCTCGCCGGCCTCGCCCTGAAGTTCCCGCTGCTGGCGCTGGCGGTCGTCCTCGTGACGTTCGTGATGTGCGTGGCGACGCTGGCGTTCGTCGTGCGGTTCCTGCGCCGGCGCGTCACGCGTCGACGCGACGTGCTGCTCACCGGCCAGCCGGCCTGATGCGCAGGGCGGGCGCCCCGCCCGACTAGCCGCCGATCGTGAACCGCATCTCGAACGGCGCCAGCGGCTGCTTGTCGAAGGCCGTGATTCCGGGCGAGAGCCCGACGATCACCGTCCGAAAGGGCTCGAACGGCGCCGCAAACTTCAGTTCGAGTACACGTCGGCCCTGGTCGTAACTCGCGCTGAACGTCGGCGCGGTGGCCGGCGGAAGACCACGCTGGACCGCATCCTGCGCGTCGTAGCGGGCCGTGACGTTGCCCTTGAAGGACTCGGGCGTCATGTCGCGCGAGAACTGCAACCGCACCCGCACGTCGCCGCTCACGCCGACGTCGTTGGCCGTCGGCGTCGTGAAGATGACCTGTGGCGGCGGCGCCGGCGGCGCGGCCGATTCGGTCGTGGTTTCCGCCGGTGCGCTTTCGGAGATCGGCTGGGTCGACTTGACGTCGATCGCTTCGATCCAGACGAGTCCCTTGCTCGTGTGCACGTCGCCGCGGACCTCGAGCCAGCGGCCCGTGTCGACGCGCGCCTCGACGTTCAGGTCGAAGCCCGGCCCGCGTGGCCGGCGCCCGACCACCCAGATGCTCGCGTCGGCAAGCTGCAGCACGAAGTCGTACCGGCTGCGGCCCGGTCCGGCCGGCTGATCGCCGAACAGGTTGCGCCCGCGGAAGCGGCCTGCCACGGTCACCGTCTGGCCTTCGTACCGGAGTGGGTCGAGCGCGAGCGCGCGCACCGACGGCGCGGCGAGCGGTTCGGCCGCGATCACCTCGGTGACGGCGATCACCGGCAGCTCGCCCTGTCCCGGCCACTCGCGTCGCAGCACCTTCTGCGACAGTTCGCCGAGGTGGAACTGAGCCACACGCTGGTCGTCCTGCGTCAGTCGTCCGACGTCGATGAACGTGCCCGTGACCTCGACGTCGCCGTCGCGTTGGCCGAGCGCCGCGTCGCCGACCGTCAGCAGACGGGTGCTGCCGCTCAGCAGCGCCGTCCCGACCTGATCGGTCACGAGCTTGGCGCGCACCCGCACCAGGTTGAGATGGTAGAAGCCCGGATACGCCGTGAGGGCGTCGAGGGTGGTCGCCCGGCGGGCGGTCGAGGGCTCGGCGCGGATCTGCGCCGCGGCGGCCACCGGCGAGACGGCCAGCGCGAGCAGGGCGACGATCAGGAAGCGAGCGGCCATATGCAGTGACTAACGCCGTCGTGCGGCACTCAGTTGACCCGCAGGCGTCCGACCCGCAGCAGGATGCCTGCGAGGACCAGGAACACCGCCAATCCGATCAGGTGGCCGGCCGCCCCCTCGTGCAGCAGCGGGATCAGGCCGAGGCTCTCCTGGGCATCCTCCACGCGCAGCGCCGCCGGCATGTACTCGCGCGACCCGTAGAGGACGGCGTACCCAATCCCGGCAATCGAGCCGCCGGCGATCAGCCCCGAACTGAACAACGTGCCGGCGCTGACTTCGGAGTCTTCCGCCCGCCCTGTTGCGCGCTCGACCAGCCACCGGACCACGCCGCCCACGAAGATCGGCGCGGTCGTCGCGACCGGCAGGTACGCCCCGACCGCGAACGACAGCGACCGCACGCCGCACAACTCCATGGTGACGGCGATGAAGACGCCGGTCAGCACCAGACCCCACGGCAGGTTCTGGCTGAGCAGCCCGCGGATGATCGTCGACATCAGCGTCGCCTGCGGCGCCGGCAGCGCGTTGGATCCAATCACCATCACCTCGTGCAGGTAGAGCGTCGTCAGCCCGACGATCAAGGCCGAGACGATCACGCCGATGAGGAGGCCGATCTGCTGGGCCCGCGGCGTCGCGCCGACCAGGAACCCGGTCTTGAGGTCCTGCGAGGTGGCGCCGGCGTTGGACGCGGCGATGCAGACGACCGCGCCGACCGTCAGCGCGATCGGCGCATAGAGGTCGCCGGTCCAGCCGATGGTCACGAAGATCGTGCACGTGAGGATCAGCGTGGCGATCGTCATGCCCGACACCGGGCTCGACGAACTGCCGATCAGGCCGACGATGCGCGAGGCGACGGTGACGAAGAAGAAGCCGAAGACCACGACGAGGAGGGCGGCGAGCGGGTTGCCCTGCGTCGGCATGCCCGGCGCCACGGCCAGGAAGACCGCCAGCAGCAGCGTGCCGCCGAGCACGGCGACGACCGGGACGTCGCGTTCGGTGCGGACCTGTGTCCGACTGCCGCCGTCCCGTCGAAAGTCCTTCACGCTGTCGCGGAACGACGCGACGATCGTCGGGATCGTGCGGGCGAGCGTGATCAGCCCGGCGGCGAGGACCGCGCCGGCCCCGATGTAGCGGATGTACTGCCCCCAGATCTGCCCGGGCGCCATCTCGGCGATGCGCAGGCCGTCGGGTGGCGCCGGCGGGAACGGCGTCGGCATGTAGCCGCCGAGGATCGTCAGCAGCGGCAGCAGCACCATCCACGACAGCACGCCGCCTGCGAACATCTCGCCGGCGATGCGCGGCCCGATCACGTAGCCCACGCCCAGGTACTCTGGCGACGTATCGAGGTTGAGCGTCGCATTGGGGAAGGCACTGGTCCTTGCGGTCGTGTAGCCGATCTCGGTACGCGCCAACTGCACGATCCAGGCGAGCGCCTTGAACAGGACGCCGACGCCGAGGCCCTGGAAGACGAGCCGCGCGAGTTGCCCGCCGCGCTCGCCCGCGATCAGGACGTCGGCACAGGCCGTCCCTTCCGGGTAGGGCAGCGTGCCGTGTTCCTTGACGATCAGCGCTCGCCGCAGCGGCACCATCATCAACACGCCGAGGATGCCGCCCGCGAACGCGAGCACAGTGATCTGGAAGTAGTTGAAGTACCCGGGTCCGTGCGGTGTGAGGAAGATGAGGGCAGGGATGGTGAACACCACGCCGGCCGCGACCGACTCACCGGCCGACCCGATCGTCTGGACGATGTTGTTCTCGAGAATCGTCGACCCGCCGAAGCGCTTGAGCACCGAGATGGCGAGCACCGCAATCGGGATCGAGGCGCTGACGGTCAGCCCGGCCCGCAGCCCGAGGTACACCGTCGACGCGCCGAACAGCAGCCCGAAGAGCGCGCCGAGGACGACGGCCTTGGGCGTGAACTCCGGCGGCGCCTGGTCCGCTGGCACGTACGGGGTGGACGGAGGCTGGGCCATGGGGGCGACGTATACCCCAGAAGGCAGTCACGCAGGTAGGGGCGGCTCCCCGAGCCGCCCTGACAGGGCACGTCGGGGACGTGCCCCTACCCACAGCCTGTGCCGTATGATGCCCCGGTGGCCGACATCGAGCGGGACCGCACGGGCAGCGATCAGGTCTCCGAACTGACAACCGCCCGCCTGTCGGTGTACCTGCGATGCCTCGAGGCATTGGACGCCGGCGGCGTCAACACCGTGTCGTCGCAGGGCCTGGCCGCGCAGTTCCAGCTGAACGCCGCGCAGATCCGTAAGGACTTGGCTCACTTCGGCGAGTTCGGCATTCGCGGCGTCGGTTACTACGTCAAGGACCTGAAGCGGCACCTGCGGCAGATTCTCGGCCTCGACCGCAGCATCAAGGTCGTCATCGTCGGCGCCGGCAACCTCGGGCTGGCGCTGGCCGACTACCCGGGCTTCCGTCACGACGGCTTCGACGTCGTCGCGCTGCTCGACTCGGCGCGCGAGAAGGTCGGCGGCTACTCGCGCAGCGGCGTGCCGATCCGGCACGCCCGCGAACTCGAGCGTCTCGTCGAGCGCGAGAAGGTCGACATCGCGGTCGTGACGGTGCCCGCCGACGCGGCGCAGGAAACCGTGGATGCGATCGTCGCGGCCGGCGTGCGGGCCATCCTGAACTTCTCACCCGGAAGCCCACGTGTGCCACAACATGTGAAGTTGAAGAACATGGACCTGACGGTGACGCTCGAGAGCCTGTCGTTCTTCCTCGCCAATGGCCACATCGATGCGTAAGGGTGCCGCACGCCCGACGCTCACGCACGTCGACGATGCGGGTCGGGTTCGCATGGTGGACGTCTCGGCCAAGCCGGCCACCGAGCGGGTGGCGGTGGCGCGCGGGTTCATCCGCGTGTCGCTGGCCGCCCGCCGGCTGGTGCGCAGCGGCGCCGTCAAGAAGGGCGACCCCCTGCAGGCGGCGCGCATCGCCGGCATCATGGCGGCCAAGCAGACGGCAGCGCTGATCCCGCTGTGCCATCCGATTGCGCTGACCGGCGTCGAGGTCGACGTCGCGATCGCGCCCGGCGGCTTCGCGCTGCGGGCCACCGTCAGGACGACCGGTCCGACCGGTGTCGAGATGGAAGCGCTCACTGCCGTGTCGGTGGCAGCGCTGACGGTCTACGACATGCTGAAGGCGGTCGATCGGGCGATGGTCATCGAGGACGTCACGCTGGTCGAGAAGCGCGGCGGCCGCAGCGGCACCTACGTCCGGGCGACCCGCGACGGGCGCCGGCGCCCGCGTCCCGGCACGCCGCAATGAGGGCTCTCCGATGAGCGTCGCCACTGCCACGACCGACACACAACCGCGCCCGTACCGCTTCCCGCCGTCGGTGCCGGCCCGGATTCGGACGCTCGCCGATCTGCCGGCCGATCTGCTGCGCGAGTACCCGCGGCCCGACCTGCTCCAGCAGTGCAGCGCCGACGGCCTGAAACCGCTCGCCACCGCCGACCTGGTCGAACGCGTGCGTGCGATGGGCCTGGCACTGGCCGACATGGGCATCGCGCCCGGTGATCGCGTCGCGATCATGAGCGAGACGCGGCAGGAGTGGGTGCTGACCGATCTCGGCATCATCACGGCGCGCGCCGTGACCGTGCCGATCTACCCGACGCTGTCCGGGCCACAGGCGCGCTTCATCCTGCAGGACTCCGGCGCCCGCGGCGTGTTCGTGTCCGACGCGGCGCAGGCAGCGAAGATCCTCGCGGAGCGCCACCTGCTGCCGGCGCTCGAGTTCATCGCGATCTTCACCGACGAGGTGCCGCCTGCCGCGGTGCGCGACAGCCACTCCGTGCTGCGGCTCACGCAGGTGATCGAGCGTGGCCGTGCGCGCGCCTCCGTGCCAGAGGCGGTGGATCGATACGCCGCCGGGATCGCCGCCGTGCAGCCCGACGATCTGCTGACGTTGATCTACACGTCGGGCACGACCGGGGAACCCAAGGGCGTGATGCTCACGCACGAGAACATCCTGTCGAACATCCGCGCCGTGGTGCCGGTCCTGGCGCTGTCGTCCCGGGATGTCGCGCTCAGCTACCTGCCGCTCAGCCACGTCTTCGAGCGGATGGTGACGTACCTGTATCTCTACGAAGGCCTCACCATCTGCCACGCCGAATCGATCGACACGCTGGCCCGCGACCTGCAGCAGGTGCGGCCGACGGTCATGACCGGCGTGCCGCGCGTCTACGAGAAGCTGCACGGGCGCATCCGCGACGCGGTGGCCGCCGGTCCGGCGGTGCGGCGCCGTCTGTTCGACTGGGCGCTGAAGGTCGGCGGCGACGTGTCGGCGGCGCGCCGCGAGGGACGCGCGCCGTCGCCGATCGTCAAGATGAAGGCGGCGGTCGCCGATGGTCTGGTGGCCGCCAAGATCCGCGCCCGCGTCGGTGGTCGGCTGCGCCTCGCGGTCTCGGGCAGCGCGCCGCTGCCGGCCCACATCGCGCGCTTCTTCCACGCCGTCGGCCTGCCGCTCATCGAGGGATACGGCCTCACCGAGACGTCGCCGGTCATCTCGGTCAACCCGCGCGACCGGCCGCGGTTCGGCACGGTGGGCTGCATCATCGACGGCGTCGAGGTCCGGATCGCCGACGACGGGGAGATCCTCACGCGTGGGCCGCACGTGATGCGCGGGTATTGGCAGCGGCCGGAGGACACCGCCGCCGCGATCGACGCCGATGGCTGGTTCCACACCGGCGACATCGGCACGCTCGGCGCCGACGGCTATCTGACCATCACCGATCGCAAGAAGGAGCTGCTCGTGACGTCGGGCGGCAAGAAGATCGCGCCGGCGCCAATCGAGGCGCTGCTCAAGCGCCATCCGCTCGTCGCCGAGGCGATGCTGGTCGGCGAGGGCCGCAAGTTCCCGGCGGTCCTGATCGTGCCGAACTTCGCCGCCCTCGAGCAGCGCCTGGCAGTCCTCGGACTGCCGCCCGGCGATCGGGAGTCGCTGGTCGTCCGCGACGATGTGCGCTCGCTGTATGCGGAAGTGGTCGAGCCGCTGAACCGGGAACTGGCCCAGTACGAGCGCCTCAAGAAGGTGGCGCTGCTGCCGGCCGAGTTCAGCATCGCGTCGGGCGAACTGACCCCGACCATGAAGCTGCGCCGCCGGGTCGTGCTCGAGCGCTGGCAGCGAGTGGTGGACGCGCTGTACGAAGACGTGTAAGCCTGTGATCACGAGAGGCGGCTGCGGTCAGGCGCCGTCCGCTCGTGAGACAGGGCCCGTTGTCACAACGCGGCCCTCACGATCGGCCGGGCTGAGACAGCCGGCCCTACCTGAGGCGTCAGGAGACAGACATGAGCGCGAGGGTGTACGAGGCGATCAACGATCAGGTGAACAACGAGCTGTCGGCGTCGCACAGCTACCTGGCGATGTCGGGCGTGTGCGAGGAACTGGACTATCCTGGCGCGGCCCACTGGTTCCGGGTCCAGAGCGAGGAGGAACGCGGCCATGCGCTGCGGCTCTTCGACTTCGTGCACGCCCGCAACCACGCGGTGTCGTTGCGCAAGATCCAGGTCGAGACCACCCACGCCAAGACGCTGCTCGAGGTCTTCCAGGCTGCGCTGGCGCAGGAGGAGCAGGTCAGCAAGCAGATCGACACGCTCTACGAGACGGCGATGCACGAGAAGGACTTCGCCGCGGTCGTCGAGATGCAGTGGTTCGTCACCGAGCAGGTCGAGGAGGAGAAGTCGGCCCGCGACATCATCGCCAAGCTCGAGCGGGCCGGCAGCGATCCGCCGGCGCTGCTGGAGATCGACAGGGAACTCGCAGCCCGCGCCGCGGGCGAGGGCGACTGGAAGAAGCCCGGCAGCGGCCGCCGCGGCGGCCACGGACACTAGGCACACGCGCCCTACCTATTCGAAGATCTCGGCCTTGGGCAGGGGCCACCACCGCAGCTGCACCTTGCCGATGATGTACTTCTTGGGCACCGAGCCCCAGTGGCGGCTGTCGGAACTGTTGTTCCGATGGTCGCCCATCACGAAGTAGTACCCCTCGGGAATCTCCTGCGGGCCCCAGTCGTCGTGCCCGCGGTACTCGCTCGGCACGTAGGCGTCCTCGAGCTGCACGTCGTTGACGAACACCCGGCCGTCGACGATCCGGACGCGGTCGCCTTCCTCGGCGATCACCCGCTTGACGAACGACTTGTCCGGGTCGACCGGATACCACAGCATCACGATGTCGCCGCGATGCGGCTCCCCGAGCTTGTAGATGGCCTTGTTGACGATCAGCCGGTCCTGGTCGGCGAGGGTCGGTGCCATGCTCTGGCCCTCGACGCGCGCGACCTGGAAGCCGAACGTGACGATGAGCGTCGCGTAGACGGCGGCCGACGCGAGTGTCTTGAACCAGGTGAAGAGTTCCTCGGCGGCGCGCACCCAGATCGACGGGCGGCGCGCCACGGCCGTCGCCGCCCGCAGCGCCTCGTCGGCGGCCTGCGTGGTCACCGGCGCCGCGACCGGCGCAAACCCCGACGGGGGATTGGCGCCGAGCGCCGGCACGAGTCCCGACGCCGCCGGGTCCAGCCTCAGAGCTGCAGGTACTCCCGGAGCCGTTTCGTCTGGGCGCGGCTGACCGGGATTTCCGTCGCCTTCGCGTCGCGCATCCTCAGGATGAAATTCCGGCTGAACCAGGGGACTATCTCCTTGATCTTGTTGATGTTGACCAGGTACGACCGATGCACGCGCCAGAACACCGCCGGGTCCAGCTGCGCCTGCAGTTCATCGAGCGTCCGATGGGCGGACGTCCCGGTCACGTGTGAGGCTACGACTGTCACCTCATCGCCGTTCAAAGACGCGTAGATCAGGTCGTCGGCCTGCACCAGCAGGATGCGTTCGTCGACCTTGACCACCACCTGCGACCGCCGGCTCTGGCGGGCCGCGACCATGTCGACGATCTGGGCCAGTGCCTGCGGCGTGATCGCGCTGCTGCGCGAGGACGCCAGCCGCCGCCGGGCCCGCTCGAGCGCCTGTTCCAGACGGGCGGGATCGACCGGCTTGAGCAGGTAGTCGACCGCGTTCACCTGGAACGCATCCAGCGCGTACTGGTCGTAGGCCGTCACGAACACGATGTGCGGTGGCGACGGTCGTCCGGCGACCTGGCGGGCGACCTCGAAACCCGTGAGCCCCGGCATCTGGACGTCCAGGAAGACGATGTCGGGCTCGAGATCGTCGAGCAGCCCGAGCGCGTCGCGGCCGTTCTCGGCCTGCGCCACGACTTCCACATCTGCCATCTGGGAGAGCAAGTAACACAGCTCTTCCCGGGCCGGCTGTTCATCGTCGACCACCAGGGCGCTGACCTTCATCTTACGCGGTTCGCCGTTCGGGCAGCAGCAGGTCTGGAATCTCGAGACGCACCCGCGTGCCCTGGTCCGGGGCGCTCGTGATGGCCAGGCGGCCCTGCGCGCCGTAGATCACGCGCAGCCGCTCGGCGACGTTGCTCAAACCAATTCCGCTGGTCACCGGGCGGACGGGTCGCTCCTCGGCGATGCCGACGCCGTTGTCGATCACCTCGAGGACTGTCACATGGTCCTCACGGTGCGATCGCAGGGTAATCAGCCGTTCGCCGATCTTGTCGGCCAGGCCGTGCTTGATCGAGTTCTCGACCAGCGGCTGCAGGATCATGCTGGGGACCACCTGATCGAGCGTTGCCGGGTCGAGGTCCTTGACCACCCGCAGCGACGGTCCGAACCGCACGCATTCGATGTCGAGGTACTCGTCCACCGCGGTCAGTTCGTCGCGCAGCGTCACGAAGTGATCGTGGGCTCGCAGCCGCCGGCGGAGCAGGCCGGACAGCCGGTTGATCAGCATGCGCGCCGTGTCGGGGCGGGTCCGGATCAGCGACGAGATCGAGGTCAACGTGTTGAACAGGAAATGCGGGTTGATCTGGCTCGTGAGCGCCTCGATGCGGGCCTCGAGCAGCAGCGCCTCCTGCTCCTGGAGCTTGTGCTCGATGCGGGCCGAGTTCCAGATCTTGATGGGAATGGCCACCGTGAGCGTGGTGGCGAGCAGGGTCAGCGCCAGCATCCCGGCCGAGTGGGCCGGGAAGAAGAAGAGTCGGGCCATGCCGTACCGGTGCCCGAGCACCTGGTGCAGGACCTCGAGCGCGATCGGCGCGGCAATCAGCGCCATCTGCCAGTCCACCTCGAAGCGGCGGACCAGGTTCCACAGGTAGCGCGCCAGGCCGGTCAGCACGAACGGCGAGAAGTGCCAGATGGCGTCCTTGGGGCAGATCTCGCGCAGGCCGCCGCCGGCGAACCCGCAGCCGACATAGAGGGGAATGGCGATCCACTCGCCCCCCGCCGCCGCCGTCAGCCCGACCATCGCGCCGACGATGGCGCCGGTGTACGGTCCAGCCACCAGGCCGGCGAGGTAGGCGCCGCCGAGCGAGACGTCGGCTGCCGCGTAACCGAGCAGCAGCCGGCTCACGACGCCGGCCACGAGCGGGACGCCGAGCGCGCCGATGAACTTGACCCGCTCCGGCCAGTCCCGCCGCTCCGACAGCAGCAGGGTCCTGAACCGCCGGAACCTGACCAGCATCGTCGACAGCGCCGCGATCCCCGCGAGCTGCACGATGAGCGTCACGAGCAGATACTGCTCGGCGGTCAGGAAGCGCGGTTCCTGGAGCACTCAGGGAGTGTAAACCCCAC
>CBIHOS010000076.1:0-19116 GCA_966211945.1 uncultured bacterium | reverse complement strand
GTAGGGGCCGTTCCCCGAACGGCCCATCAAACGGCGTCGGCCGATCAGGCCGACGTCCATTACGTCGTCACCGTCAGGGCGCCTCGGGGAGGCGCCCCTACCAGCGCGATCAGGTATCGCCGACCACGCCACCGCCCGCGGGTCATGGTTGCCTCCGGTAGTCTGTACCGATGGAGCTTGGCATCACCACGTTCGGCGACCGCTTCCCAGACCCGGCGACGGGACACCTGATCAGCGAGCAGCAGCGCATGCAGGACCTGCTCGAGGAGATCCGGCTCGCCGACGAGGTCGGACTCGATGTCTATGCGGTCGGCGAGCACCATCGTCGTGACTTCATCGTGTCGGCGCCGGCCGTCGTCCTGGCCGCGGCGGCGGCGCAGACGTCCCGGATCCGCCTGGCCAGCGCCGTCACGGTGCTCAGCTCCGACGATCCCGTCCGCGTCTACCAGCAGTACGCCACCGTCGACCTGATCTCGCAGGGACGCGCCGAGATCATCGCCGGCCGCGGATCGTTCATCGAGTCCTACCCGCTCTTCGGGCAGGACCTCTCCGACTACGACGCACTGTTTGCCGAGAAGCTGGACCTGCTGCTGCACGTCCGCGAGCGCGAGCTGGCGACGTGGCGCGGACGCTTCCGCCCGGCGATCGACGGACGCGGCGTGTACCCGCGCGCGGTGCAGTCGCCGCTGCCGGTCTGGATTGGCGTCGGCGGGACGCCGGCGTCGGCCGATCGCGCCGGCCGCCTCGGCCTGCCGATGACCCTGGCGATCATCGGCGGACAGCCGGCCCGGTTCCGCCCGTTCGTGGACCTGCACCAGGACGCGGCGCAGCAGGCCGGCCACGGGCGCCTGCCCCTCGCCATCAACTCGCACGGCTACGTCGCCGCGTCGTCCCAGCAGGCCGCCGACGAGTTCTTCCCGCCCTACGAGATCGCGATGTCGGGCATCGGCCGCGAGCGCGGCTGGCCGCCGATGACGCGCGACGCCTTCGACGGGATGCGCACGCCGCACGGCGCGCTGTTTGTCGGCAGCCCGCAGCAGGTCACCGAGAAGATCCTCCTGCAGCGCGAGATCCTCGGGTTCGATCGCTTCCTGCTGCACGTCAGCGTCGGCACGCTGCCGCACGCGCAGGTGATGAAGGCCATCGAACTGTTCGGCACCGAGGTGGCGCCGGCGGTCCGCCGGGCCAGCGCGGCGTAAGTCGTTGGCGCGCCGGGCGGGACGTCCTCACCTGTCGGCCGCCAGCAGTTCGCGCAACGCACCCGCCGCCTGCGCGTACGTCGGATCGATCCGCAGGGCGTCGCGCAGGAGCGCGACCGCCTCATCGCGGCGGCCCTGCCCCACGCGGACGATCGCCAGGTTGAAGCGCGCGGTCGCGCGTTGCGGATCCAGGCGCGCCGCGTCCGCGAACAACAACGCCGCGCCCGCCTCGTCGCCCAGCCGCACCTGGATCAGCCCCAGCTTCTCCGCGACCTCCGCGTCGTCTCGAACATGCCGCCGGAACACCTCGAGCAGCCATGCCGCGAGATCCACCTGGCGCGCGTCGGCCGCGGCGAGCGCCCGCGCCCGCAGCAGCGGCAGTCCGGCCGCGGGCACGCCCGCCTCCAGCAGCTCGCGTGCTCCGCTGCGATCGCCAGCCTGCCAGAGCGCCAGGGCCCGATCGAGCCGCACGCGATCCGGGTGGCTGCCTGCGCGTTCGACCGACTCGAGGAGCGGCGCCGCCTCTGCGCCCTTGCCCTGCGACAAGAGCACGCCGGCGAGTGCGAACGCGACCTCCGCAATCTCCGGGTCGCGACGATGGGACTCTCGAAGCGCACGCTCGGCTGGCACGAACGCGCCCCTGGCCTGCCACGCCAGCCCGGCCCGGAACCACGCCACGCCGGCCGACGGCAGCCTGTCACTCGCACGGCGCAGCCACACATCGGCCTCCGCGTCGCGTCCCCGCTCGATCGCGTGGAGGGCCATGCCGAGATCGGCCTCGCCGTGTCCGAGGTGGAACGGCAACGGCCACTGCCCGGCAATCAGCGTCGCCAGCGCCACCACCGCCGCGAGAGACGTCCGCGCGCGGCGCAGGGACAGTGCCTCACGCACGCGCCCCGCCAGCACCCCCACGTGAATGGCACCCAGCACGAGGGCCGGCGCGCGATACCTGTCGACCACGAAGAAGACCGCGACGCTGACGAGATACGCGGGAAGCAGCAGCCGGAACCACGCCCACGCGCGTTGCCGCTCCCCGGCGACGAGTCCGCGACCCAGTACTGCGGTGGCCAGCCCCAGTGGCAGCAGCAGCCACGCGCCCACGGGCAGCGCGCGCAGCAAGCCGACCTGCTCGCGAAACCACCCGTAGCTGACGTTGACCGGGAGCTCCCACGCATGGACCGCGAGCCATGCCTTGTACGCAAACGTTCGCAGCGCGGCCAGCGGTGATTCGCGCCACCAGGACACGGCGCGCCGGACGAACCAGCCGGAGACCTCGGCATCCGACAACGGCCGGCCGGCCGCCGCCTGCGCCACTCGCCGCGCATCGTCGCGCTGTCCGTCGATCGACGGACGGATGCCGTCGATGACGGTGTACGTTCCGGTGGCGCGATCGTGGTTGCCGATGTACAGGTTGAGCCCGCCGTGCCCAGGCAGCAGCTGCCACTCGCCGATCGCCACGCGGCTGCGCACGGCGAACGGCAGCAGGACGATCGCCACGCCGAGCGCCCAGGCCGTCGCGTGCCGCCAGATCGAACGCGGCGATCTGCCCGATTCGGCACGCACGAGCGCCGCTCCCATCAGCAGCGGCGCCACCAGCCACGCGTTCGGGCGGTTCGTCGCGAGCAGGGCGAACGCGACGCCGCAGGCGGTCCACCGTCGGTCGCCGCCTCGCAGGAGCGCCTCGGTCCACGTCCACGCACACAGCGCGATCAGGAGCGCATCGATCGCGGACTGGAGGACGAGCGCGTCCTGCAGCGCGACGACGCCGGTCAGGGCGAGCGCGGCGCCCGCAACGCCAGCGGCGATGACGGCAGGGCGGCGGTCCTGTCGATCGAACCCGTTGCCGGCGGCCGTCCAGCGGGCCGCGGTCAGCGCTGCCAGGCCGACCGCAGTCGTACCGGCGATCGCCTGGACGACGAGTACGCCGGCGACGGTGCCGCCACCGGCCATCAGCGCGAAGGCGAGCCAGTAGATGTACAGCGGTGAGACGTAGAAGGCCGTGCCGGCGAGCCACGGATCGCCGTCGAGCACGCGGTGCGCGAGCCGCCAGTACTCGCCGGTGTCGAGATCACCGACAGGCTGCAGCAGCGGGTGGCCGGCCAACTGCAGGGCCAGGGCGAGTTTCAGGAGAAGGACCGCGACGATCGCCGCGAGGCCGAACCACCCTGCGCGACACGCGCGTGCCGTCGCGACGGCGGGAACGGGCGGCGGGCGCCGCGATCGGGAGGGCCGAGCCACGAGCGTGTCCTGGGCGTCGCGCCTGCCTCAGGGCAGCAGGAAGGCCAGGGCGCGGGCGTCGGCCGGGCGCTCGCCTGGCACCGGCGACAGCGTCTTCATCATCGCGGCGCTGAACGCCTCCGGAATGTCGGGACGAGCGACCGACAGCGGCTCCGGCACCTGCCGCAGCATCACGCCGAGCAGTTGCGGCAAGGTCGGCGCCACGAACGGCGGCGAGCCGGTGGCCATCGTGTACGTGAAGGCGCCGATCGTGAAGAGGTCGGCCGCCACCGACGGCGTCTCGCCCATCAGCACTTCCGGCGCGACGTACGGCAGCTCGGAGTCCTCGAGTTCGCTGCCGCGCAACGCGCCGACGCTGACCGTGTCGAGGAGATCCTGAAGATGGCCGATGCCGCCCGACGACACCAGCAGGCGCTCCTCGTCGCCCTCGGTGGTCAGCCGGGTCGTGCGCGGTGAGATGCCGCAGACCAGCGCGCCGCGCCGATGGAGTGCCGCGACGGCATCCACGAGCTGGTTGGCGAGCCGTTCGAGGACGGGCCACGGCAGCGGACCTTCCCGCGCGAGCCGCTGCGCCAGGCTGTCGCCGTGCACCATGTCGGTGACCACGTAGACCAGGTCCGGCTCCTCGCCGAAGTCGCGCACGTGCAGCACGCTCGGGTGGTTGACCTGCATCGCGCGCGCCTCGCGGACGAAGCGCTCGCGGGCCGCATCCCAGTCGGAGACCGCGCCGCGCCGGAGGACGCGGATGGCGACAGGCGTGCCGAGCGCCCGGTGCGTCCCCAGGTAGATCTGGCTGCCGAGGCGTCCGGTGCCGATCGACTCGCCGAGGTCGTAGCCGCGCAGCTCCGGCGTCGCCGGGGCGGGGGCCGAGGCCGCGGTGGAGATCACCGTCGCGCATGGCGTCTCGCGCAGCGCCCTGGCCAGCGCCTCCATCGACGGCGGCCGCCGCGCCTTGTCCTTGCTCAGCCCCTGCAGGACCACCGCATCCAGCGCCGCCGGGATGTCGGGCGCCACCTCGCGCATCGACGCCGGCTCGCGCATCAGGTGCTTGGTGATCACCACGAACGGGTCGTCGTGCTCGAAGGGCGGCCGACCGGTAAGCAACTCGTACAGCATCGCGGAGAAGCTGTAGATGTCGGAGCGGGCATCGACCTTCTCCCCGCGCAACTGCTCGGGCGACGCATAGGCCACCGTGCCGAGGAACTGCCGCTCCATCGTCAGTCTGAGCGCGCCGGCGATCTCGCGGACGTTGACCAGCCCGAAGTCGACGACCTTGTAGACGTACTTGCCCGGCGTGTACTCGTGGCTCACGACGTTGGCGGGCTTGAGGTCGCGGTGCACGACGCCAGCGTCGTGGGCCAGTTGCAGGGCGCCGCACAGGTGGCAGGCGATGTCGAGCACCTCGGGCACCGGCAGGCGGCGATCGAGCGCCACGCGCTGCAGCAGGCTCGGCCCGTTGAGGTACTCCATGACGAGGAACGGGTGGCCCTGCGCGTCGACGTCGTAGTCGAGGACGCTGACGATGTGCGGGTGGCGCAACTGGGCGGCGGCACGGCTCTCGCGGAGGAAGCGCTCACGCAGCGAGGCGTCGTCGGGGGTACTGAGGACCTTGACGGCGACATCGTCGCCGAGGAGCGTGCGGCGGGCCCGGTAGACTGCGCCCATTCCGCCGCGGGCGAGCAGCTCGAGAATCTCGTAGCGGCCGTCGAGGACCTCGCCTGGGGTGAGCACGCGGAAGGGAATCTCCTATGATTTCTGCAGCGGCCTGTCCACTCCGGGCACGTCGTAGATGGTATCAGAGCCCATGTTCCGCCTTGCCGTCCTCCCTGCCCTTCTGTTCGCCTGCCTGACTCCCATGACCAGCGATGCCCACACTGTCGGCGCGGCTGCCGGCGCGGCCGGCGCCGCCACTGCCCTCCAGGCGGCCGACACCGCGATCGCCTACACGCTGCGCTTCCCCGACGCGGCCCGCCACTACGTGGACGTCGAGGCCAGCTACCCCACCGGCGGCGCCAGGCGCATCGAGTTGATGATGGCGGTGTGGACGCCCGGCTCGTATCTCGTGCGCGAGTACGCCCGGCATGTCGAGGGGGTCGAGGTGATCGCCCCGGCCGGCGCTGCGGCGCCGTTCAAGACCAGGAAGAACCGCTGGGCGGTCGACACCGGCGGCGCCCCACGCGTCACCATCCGCTATCGCGTCTACGGCCGCGAGATGAGCGTGCGGACCAACTGGATCGAATCGCGCTTCGCGCTCCTGAACGGCGCCGCGACCTACCTCACGCTGGTGGGCGGCCTCGAGCGGACGCACCGGATCGCGCTGGAGCTGCCCGACGGCTGGCCGCGGGCGATGTCGGGCCTGGCAGATGCCGCGGGCCCGCCGCCGCCCAGCGGCCTCGGCGCGCCGAGCCGGACCGCGTCGTTCACGGCTCCCGACTACGACACGCTCGTGGACAGCCCGATCGTCGCAGGCGACCTCGATATTCACGAGTTCGCGCACGACGGCACGCCTCACTACCTCGTCGACGTGAATGGTGGCGGCAACTGGGACGGCGCCCGGGCAGCGGCCGACGTCGAGAAGATCGTCGCGGCGCAGGCGCGCTTCTGGGGCGGGCTGCCCTACGACAAGTACGTGTTCATCAACATGATCACCGAGGGCGGCGGTGGCCTCGAACACGGCAATTCGACGGTGCTGATGGCCAGCCGCTGGGCGATGGGCACGCACGACGCCTACGCCAACTGGCTCGGCCTGGTCAGCCACGAGTACTTCCACGTGTGGAACGGCAAGCGGCTGCGCCCCGCCGCGCTCGGGCCATTCGACTACGAGACCGAGAACCACACGCAGAGTCTGTGGGTGGTCGAAGGACTGACGACCTACTACGGCGACCTGCTGCTGGCACGCGCCGGGCTGGTGCCCGAGTACGAGTACCTGTCGAGGCTGGCCAACGAGATCCGCCTGCTCGAGACCACGCCCGGCCGCCTCGTCCAGCCGGTGACGCAGGCCTCGTTCGACGCGTGGATCAAGTACTACCGCCCCGACGAGAACTCACCGAACACCGCCGTCAGCTACTACACCAAGGGCGCGGTCATCGCCGCCCTCCTCGACGCCCGCATCCGCGCTGCCACCGGTGGCGCGCGATCGCTGGACGATGTGCTGCGGAGCGCGTACCAGACGTACGCCGGGGCGACGGGGTTCACCGAGTCGCAGTGGCGCGCCCTCGTGAGCGAGGTCGCCGGCACCGACCTGTCGGACGTACTCGCGCGCGCGCTCGACACGACGCAAGCGCTCGACTACCAGCCGCTGCTCGACACCTTCGGGCTGTCGTTCCTGCCGGCCGAGAGCCACGCGACGCGCGGCTGGCTCGGTGCCGAGACGAGGAACGACGGCGGCCGGCTGGTCGTGAGCCAGGTGCGCCGCGACACCCCCGCCTGGACCGCGGGCCTCAACGTGGACGACGAGATCATCGCGATCGACGACTACCGGGTTCGCGCCGACCAGTGGGAGAAGCGGCTGGACCAGTACCCGCCGACCACGAAGGCGACGCTGCTGGTGGCGCGCCGCGACGAATTGCTGCGCCTGGACGTGACGTTCGGCCAGGAGCCCGGCAACGCGTGGCGTTTGCAGACGCGCCCCGCGACGACCGCCGCCCAGGCCGCCGCGCGAAAGTCGTGGCTTACCGATATGAGGTAGGAACGCCTCCCCGAGGCGCCCTGTCATCGCGGGCGTGAAGGACGCCGGCCTGATCGGCCGACGCCGGACGGTGGCATGGTCGGTGATGCCGGTTCACGCTGGTAGGGGCGCCTCCCCGAGGCGCCCTGTCATCGTCAGGACGCGGCCGCGCTATTTCGGATGGCGCTGGAGGTTCAGCCACAGCGACAGCCCGAAGTAGTACACGGGGTAGATCACGCCGCTCCACCGCAGCCACGACGGCACATCGGGCAGCCACCAGATCGTCAGCAGCATCTGCACGGCCCAGATCGCGCCGAGCATCAGCGTCGGCCCCATCAACGTCTCGGTGCGCGACGGATAGACGTACTTGAGGGGCACGAACACCAGCGCCGCCAGCGCCACGAGCACGATCGTCGTGGTCGCCTGCGACCAGTGCCAGGCCAGCGCGTAGACCACGATCAGGTTCCAGTAGGACGGCCAGCCCGTGAAGAAGTGGTCCAGCGTCTTGGCGTGCAGGTTCGAGAAGCCGAGCGCGCTGCTCATGAGGACCGCCGCGACGGCCAGCAGTCCCGGCCATCCGGCCAGCAGCTGCTGCTCCCACAGGATGGCCATCGGCACGAACACGAACGTGAGGAAGTCGACGATGTCGTCGAGGCGGGCGCCGTCGATCCAGGCGGCGTGGCGCCGCACGTCGGCGGCCCGCGCCGCAACGCCGTCGGTCGCGTCGAGGAAGACCGCGCCGCTCAGCCACAGGAGCGCCGAGCGCGGGTCGTGCTCCCACGCGCTCCGCAGTGCGAGCCAGGCCAGCAGCACCCCCGTCGCCGTGTAGGCGTGGACGGTGACGGCCGCGGCACTGCGGAGCAGGGACATCGGGTCCCGGGGGACTAAATCGCGGCGAGCCGGCGGTCGAGCTCGGCCACGGCCGCCTCGATCTGCTGCTTGCGCACGGGGTGCGACGTGTTCTCGAGCTGACGCGTCAATTCGGCGCGTGCCAATCGCAGCGATTCGCGGGCCCGAAGCTTCTCGGGATCCACACCGGCCGCGAGTCCTCGCCGCCGCTTTTCGTGCTCACGTGCGTCCAGCTGTTCCTGCAGTCGGGCTTCGGCGTCGACAAGCCCTTCACCAGCGTCACTCATTCAGTTCCAACCTCCCACCGCCGCGCCGGCTGACGCGCGGTCAACATGAGAGGATAAGCGACAGACGCCGAAAACCGGAAACGATGGCCTCCGCACTCGACCTGTTCCACCCCATCGTCGCGCAGTGGTTCGCGGCCTCGTTTCCAGCCCCGACCCCGCCGCAGGCGCAGGGATGGCCGGCAATCGCGCGGGGGGACAGCACGCTGCTGCTGGCGCCCACCGGCAGCGGCAAGACGCTGACCGGCTTCCTCTGGGCGATCAACCGCCTGGTGTTCGAACCGCCGCCGGACGAGAAGGAGCGCTGTCGCGTCCTCTACCTGTCGCCGCTCAAGGCGCTGGCGGTGGACGTCGAGCGCAACCTCCGCGCGCCGCTGGCCGGCATCAGCCGGCTGGCCCGCGAGCAGGGCGCGTCCCATCACGTGCCCGACGTGGCCATCCGGACCGGCGACACGCCGGCCGCCGATCGCGCCCGGTTCCAAAGACATCCAGCCGACATCCTGATCACGACGCCGGAGTCGCTGTTCCTGCTCCTGACCTCGAACGCCCGCGAGCAGCTGCGCAGCATCCACACCGTGATCGTCGACGAGATCCACGCGATGGTGGCCACCAAGCGCGGCGCCCACCTCGCGCTGTCGCTGGAGCGCCTCGAGGCGATCGTGCGGCAGCCGGTGCAGCGCATCGGGCTGTCGGCGACCCAGCGGCCGCTCGAGGAGGTCGCACGGTTCCTGGGCGGCGCGCAGCCTCGCGACGACGGGGCGGAGCATCGCGTCAACGCGATCGAACCCGAGGGCGCCCAGGCCGAGATCCACGAGCAGTTCGCTGCCGACGCGGAGCCCGTCTACCGGCCGGTCGCGATCGTCGATGCCGGACGAAAGCGCCAGCTGCAGCTGCGCATCGAAGTGCCGGTCGAGGACATGGCGCGGCTCACGCAGATCGAAGCGATCACGAGCGGGCCTGCCTCGTCTGGCCCGCAGGCGCCGTCGATCTGGGCGGCGATCCACCCACGCCTGCTCGAGGTGATCCTCGCCCACACGTCGACGCTGCTGTTCGTCAACAGCCGGCGGCTGGCCGAGCGGCTGGCGGCGTCGATCAACGAGCTGGCCGGCGAGGTGCTGGTGCGCGCCCACCACGGCTCGCTGGCGCGCGAGCAGCGGCTCGAGATCGAAGATGCGCTCAAGGCGGGCCGGCTGCGCGGGCTGGCGTGCACGTCCTCGCTGGAACTCGGCATCGACATGGGCGCGGTGGACCTCGTCGTGCAGATCGAGGCGCCGCCATCGGTGGCGAGCGGGCTGCAGCGCATCGGCCGCGCCGGCCACCAGGTCGGCGCAACGAGCGAAGGGCTGATCTTCCCGAAGTACCGCGGCGATCTGCTGGCATGCGCGGCGGCGGTCCGGGCGATGCGCGACGGGCGCGTCGAGGCCACGCACATGCCGCGCAACCCGCTGGACGTGCTCGCCCAGCAGGTCGTGGCGATGGTCTCGATGGACGACTGGCGCGTCGACGATCTCTTCGCGCGCGTCCGCCAGGCCGCGCCGCTGGCGTCGCTGGCCCGGCCGATCTTCGAGGGCGTGCTCGACATGCTCTCGGGTCGCTATCCCTCCGACGAGTTCGCCGAACTGCGCGCCAGGCTCACCTGGGATCGCGTCGCCAACACGCTGACGACACGCGAGGGCGCCAAGCGGGTGGCGATTGCCAATGCCGGAACCATTCCCGATCGCGGCCTCTACGGCGTGTTCCTGGCGGGCGCCTCGGCCGGCACGGCGCGGGTCGGCGAGCTGGACGAGGAGATGGTGTTCGAGAGCACGGTCGGCGAGACCTTCATGCTCGGCGCGTCGACCTGGCGCATCGAGGACATCTCGCACGATCGCGTGCTGGTCTCGCCGGCGCCGGGGCAGCCCGGCAAGATGCCGTTCTGGCGCGGCGACGGTCCGGGCCGGCCGCTCGAGTTCGGCCGCGAAATCGGCGCGCTGGTCCGCCGGCTGCGCCGCGACGATCCCGACACGGCACGGGCCCGCCTCGAGCGCGACCACGACCTCGACGCGCTCGCCGCGGCCAACCTCGTGGCGTATCTCGAGGAGCAGGACGACGCGACGGGCGCCGTGCCCGACGACCGCACGATCATCGTCGAACGCGTGCGCGACGAACTCGGCGACTGGCGGCTCTGCCTGCTGTCGCCGCTCGGCGGCCAGGTGCTCGCACCGTGGGCGATGGCGGTGCAGGGGCGCATCCGCGAGCAGCACGGCATCGACGTCGAGACGATGTGGGCCGACGATGGGTTCGTGGTGCGGTTCCCCGAGGTGGACGAACCGCCCGACCCGCAGCTGTTGATTCCCGACCCGGACGAACTCGAGAGCCTCGTCCTGCGGCAGCTCGGATCGACGTCGCTGTTCGCGGCGCGCTTCCGCGAATGCGCCGGCCGCGCGCTGCTCCTGCCGCGGCGCCGTCCGGGCCGGCGGGCGCCGTTGTGGCAGCAGCGCAAGCGCGCGCAGGATCTGCTCGGCGTTGCGGCGCGGTACGGCTCGTTCCCGATCCTGCTCGAGACCTACCGCGAGTGCCTGCGCGACGTGTTCGATCTGCCGGCCCTCGTCGACACGCTGCGGGCCATCCAGGCGCGGCAGATTCGCGTCGTCCACGTCGAGACGCCGACGCCGTCGCCATTTGCCGCGTCGCTGCTGTTCGGGTACGTCGCCAATTACCTGTACGACGGTGATGCGCCGCTCGCCGAGCGGCGGGCGCAGGCGCTGACCATCGACCAGGCGCAGCTGCAGGCGCTGCTCGGATCGGCCGAATTGCGCGACCTGCTGGACGCCGATGCGCTCGGTGTACTCGAGGCCCAGCTGCAGTGCCTGGCGCCCGACTACCGGGCGCGGACGATCGACGGCCTGCACGATCTGCTGCTGCGGATCGGCGATCTGTCGCACGACGAGTGGCGGGCCCGGGTCGTGCCCGATGTCGCGGCCGACGCCGACGCGCAGCTCGTGCGAACCCGGCGGGCCGTGTGGCTGACGCTCGCCGGCGAGACGCGGCTGGCCGCCGTCGAGGACGCAGCGCGCTATCGCGACGCGCTCGGGGTGCCGGTGCCGGCGGGCGTGCCCGAGGCGCTGCTCGCCCCGCAGCCGCAGGCGCTGCGCGACCTCGCCTCACGCTACGCGCGGACGCACGGCCCGTTCACGACCGACGACTTCGCAGCGCGCTTCGGCCTCGGCCGGTCGACCGCGGACCTGGCACTCGAGGCGCTGCACGCCGAGGGCCGCCTGTTGAAGGGCGAGTTCCGGCCGGGCGGCCAGCACCAGGAATGGTGCGAGACGTCCGTGCTCACGTCGGTGCGCCGCCGGTCGCTCGCGAAGCTCCGGCACGAAGTCGAGCCGGTCGATCTGCCGGTGCTCGGACGCCTGCTGACACAATGGCAGGGCGTGACCCGCCCGCGCCGTGGCCTCGACGCGCTGCTCGACATCGTCGAGACGCTGCAGGGGCTGCCGCTGCCGGCCTCGATCCTGGAACGCGAGATCCTGCCGGCGCGGCTCGAGCGCTACCAGCCGTCGGACCTGGACGCCCTGATCTCGGCCGGCGAGGTCGTCTGGTGCGGCGTCGAGCCGCTCGGCGAGCGCGACGGACGGATCGCGCTGTTCCTGACCGACCATTTCCACACGCTGTGGCGCGGCGCCGTCTCGCCGGTGGCGATCGACGACCTGCCCGACCGCGCCGCCGCCATCCTCGCCGCGCTGGACACGCGCGGTGCGGTCTTCTTCGCCGCCCTGCACGAGGCGGCCGGCGGCGGCTTCCCGCAGGACACGGTCGATGCGCTGTGGACGCTGGTGTGGCGCGGCCTGGTGACCAACGACACGCTGCAGCCGCTGCGGGCCCTTGTCGGCAGCGGCGGCCGCGAGCGGCGTGGACGATCGGCCGGGAGGCCGTTCCGGTCGCGCCGGATGGCGCCGCCGGCGGCGGAAGGCCGCTGGACGAGACTGGGCACGGCGGCCGGGCCGGCCGGCAGCGGGACTGGCGCGTCACGCCCGGGGGCCCGCCCCTCGGCGGCCGCGGCCACGGCCTGGAGCGCCGCGATGGGTCAGCAGTTGCTGACACGTTACGGGCTCGTGACGCGCGCGGTCGCCTCGGCCGAAAGTTTGCCCGGCGGCTTCACTGGCATCTACGACGTCTTCCGCACGCTGGAGGAGAGCGGCCGGATCCGCCGCGGCTATTTCGTCAGCGGCGTCGGCGCGATGCAGTTCGGGGCGCCGGCTGCCGTCGATCTGCTGCGCGCGCTGCGCACGCCGCCAGAAACGCCCGACGTCGCGGTCCTCGCCGCCACCGATCCCGCCAACCCGTACGGCGCGCTGGTGAAGTGGCCCGAGCCGCCGGACGGCGCTGGCGGTCGCGGCCCGACCCGGTCGGTCGGCGCCCGCGTCATCCTTGTCGACGGCCACCTGACGGCGTGGATCGCGCGCGGCGGGCGTGGCCTGCTCGTGTGGCTGCCCGAGCACGAACCCGATCGCAGCAGGCACGCCGAGGCGCTGGCGCGAGCCCTGCCCATCGTCGGCACCGACCGCGAACAGCGCGCCGCCACCCTGGTCATCACCGAGATCAACGGCGGACCGGCACTCGACGCGCCGGTGCGGCCGTTCCTCGAGGCAGCGGGCTTTGCCGCGACGTCTCAGGGGCTGCAAGTGCGCGACCCCGCCGCGAGCGCAGCGATGCCGCGCCAGCGACGGCCCGGCCGCTGGGACGCCAACGTCGAGGTCACCGAGCTTCCGTCGCTGCCCGACGAGGAGATCGCGCCGATCGGTTGGCCACGACGTCGGGAGAGGTAGGACGCGCGTGTCGGCAGGGAGCACACGACGGCGTGCCTGAGGGCGACACGATCTTTCGCGCGGCGCGCACGCTGCACCGCGCGCTCGCAGGACACCGCGTCACGCGCTTCGACACGCAGTACGCGCAGCTGGCCCGCGTCGACGACGATGCGCCGCTGACCGGGCGGGTGATCGAGAAGGTCGAGGCGCGCGGCAAGCACCTCCTGATGCACTTCTCGCCGTCCGTGGTGCCACCTCCGCCGCTGCCGGCGGCGGCGGACGCCACCCGCGACGCCGCGCCACGCGCCCGTGCGGTCGACGGGCCGATCGTGCTGCGGACGCACATGCTGATGTCCGGCTCGTGGCACATCTACCGGATCGGCGAGCGGTGGATGCGGTCGCCCGCCGACGCACGGATCGTCGTCGGCACCGAGGCGTTCGTGGCCGTCGGCTTCTCCGTCCCCGTCGCCGAGTTCATCGTCGGTCACGACCTGGAAGAACACGAGGCCATCAGCCGGCTCGGGCCCGACTTGCTGTCGCCTGATTTCGACGCGGCGGAGGCTGAACGACGCCTGGCCGAGAGCGGCCGGCCGACTGTCGCCGAGGCGCTGCTCGATCAGCAGGCGATGGCCGGCGTGGGCAACGTGTTCAAGAGCGAACTGCTGTTCCTCGCTGGCGTCTGGCCCTTCCTGCTGCCGCGCGATGTGACCGGGCCGCAGTGGGCGCGGCTGGTCCGCGACGCCCGCGTGCTGCTGCGCGCCAACGTCATCGACCCGGCCGAGACCGGCGTCCTCACCTACAAGGGGCATCGTCGAACCACCGGCCGGATCAACCCGGTGGAGCGCGTCTACGTCTACGGTCGGCAGGGGCGGCCGTGCCGGCGGTGCGGCACGGCCATCATGCTGCGCCGCCACGGCGATCACAATCGATCGACCTACTGGTGCCCGAGCTGCCAGCCTCGTCCCGGCGGCGCGATCGAGCCAGCGCGGCCATCATCGCGATCCACCCGATGACGGCCGCACCGAGGATGCCGCCGATGAGCAGGCCCGGCCGGAGAACCGGCCTGGCCTGAGCGGCCTGGACGATCATCGCGATCGTCATGACTGCGTAAGCCACTCCTGACACACGCACCGCCGTGAGGACTGCGGCCGTCGGCCAGCGGGCCGGGGCGAGGAGCACGACGAGCGGCAGCGCCTGCATGGCGTGCAGGCCGACGAAGTGCGGCGCCCTGCGGTCGCCGCCTTCGGTGCTCCAGTTGACGAGCGGCAGTCCGGGACCGCCGTCGGGCACGCCCACCGTGTGCGCGCCCTGCACGCCGCGCCCGTCGGCGAGCCGCAGCGCGGCACTCTGCTCGGTCGACGGCCTCACCATCAGACCGCCGACCACGAGTCCGACGAAGGCAATCGCCGCGCCCCAGCGCGCCGCGCTCACCAGCGGACGCCCGGCGCCGCGAGTCCGCAGCAACACGATGATCAGCACCACGTGCAACGCGGAGAGCGCGAAGATCGCGAGGCCCATCACGTCGAAGACGACGCTGTCGAACGGCGTCGTGCGGTTGAAGTGACTCGGCACGCCGCGCCACGCCTGCATCGCGATGAGCACGAGCTCGATCGTCAGGGCGACGACGATGCCGTGGCCGGCGAGCACGCCGATGCGGACACGGCGATCCGGCCGGGCGCCGCGCGGTCCGTCGTCGACCAGCGCCAGGTACCACGCGAACGTCGCGGCGTAGATGCCGGCCGAGACGAAGAACTTGAACGGCTTGTTCCAGGCCGGCGCGCCGGTGATGGTGCGCGCGTCGACCAGTCCGGCAGCGGCGGTCACGACCGCGAAGACGGCGCATGCCGCCGCGAAGCGCACCAGCATCGGGTGCGCCGCGTATGCCTCACGCAGGATCTGCCGCCACATTGGCTCCTCCGATGCCCGTGCGCGCCACGAGATAGACGAGCAGGCCCACCGGGCCGACGAGCAGCGTCAGCACCAGCAGCGGCGATACCCACCACGCCGTATAGCCGCGGCTGCGGCTGTCGCAGTAGATCCATCGACCGACGAACAGGTCGAAGGCGACAAAGTGCGCCCAGGCCAACGTCGTGCCGGTCGGGGTGCCGAGCAGGTTCATGATCCGCGCCTGCACGGGGCTCATCACCTCGGGCAGGACGAGGGTGGCGACCGGCAGCAGCACGATCAGGTAGATGATCGCGGCCGGCGCGACGATCCACGGCGACCCGACGATACGCCGGGTGACGCTCCAGGCCGGGAGGAACACCATGAGCGCCCAGAAGGGCAGGGCGAGCAGTCCGCAGAGCTCGAATGCGGTCACGCGATTGCCTCGTCAAACCGGATAGTAGCCATGAACGGCCCCCAGTATGCTCCGGTCCATGGTAGCCATGCCGTCGTCCATTCCCGTCATCCCGATGCACCCGGAAGCCTGGAACGCGCTGAGCCGGCGCGACGCCACGGCCGCCGGACGGTTCGTCTTCGGCGTCACCACGACCGGGATCTACTGCCGGCCGGGCTGTCCGGCCCGCCAGCCCAGGCCGGAGCACGTCGTGCTGTTCAGCGACACGGCCCTGGCGCGCGCCGCCGGGTTCCGCGCCTGCCTTCGATGTCATCCTGACAGCGTGCCGAACTCGACCACCTCACGTCTCGACGCCAGCCAGCTGCGCGCCGTGGTCGGCGCAATCGACGCGGCCCTGGCCGACGGCGGGCGGCCCGACGTGAAGCGCCTCGCCGCGGCCGTACGGCTCACGCCGCCCGAGTTCCGCAAGCGCCTCGAGGCGACGCTCGGGATCGGGCCGCGCGCCCTGCTCAGCGGCCGCCAGCTCGCCCGCCTGCGCGAGCGGCTGCTGGCCGGCGACGAGGTGACCGACGCGCTCTACGCGGCCGGCTACGGATCGTCGTCGCGGCTCTATGAGCGGGCCACCGAAAGTCTCGGCATGACGCCGGGCGCCTACCGCCGCGGCGGCGCCGGCGTGTCCATCACGTGGACGACCGCACCGTCACCGCTCGGCACGCTGCTCGTGGCAGCGACTGCGGAGGGGGTGTGCGCGGTGTATCTCGGCGACGGCGAGGCGACGCTCGTGGCGGCGCTCGAAGCCGAGTTTCCGCGTGCCACGCGGACGCGCGGCGACGTGCGGCGCGAGTGGGTCGAGGCCGCGGCCGCCGTGGCCGGCGGACAGGCGGGTGAAGACGTCCCGCTCGACCTGCAGGGCACGGCCTTCCAGCAGCGGGTGTGGCGGGCGCTGCGCAGCATTCCTCGCGGCGAGACGCGGACGTACGCGCAGGTGGCGCAGATGATCGGCCAGCCGTCGGCCGTCCGGGCGGCGGCCCGGGCCTGTGCCACCAACAAGGTGTCGCTGCTGGTTCCCTGCCATCGCGTGGTGGGCAGCGATGCGTCGCTGACCGGTTACCGGTGGGGCGTGGAGCGCAAGCGGCGGCTGCTCGAACTCGAGGGGCGGTAGGCGCGCTGGGCGGCCGTTGACCGGCCGCGGCGCGCCGCGCATGATGGCGGCGATGCCCGCCTCGTCCAGACGCTCCCGACTTCGCGCTGCCTCGCGCCGTACGTTCCTCGCCCAGGCCACCGGGCTCGCCGTGGCGGCGCCGGCCCTGTCGCGCGCCGCCCAGCGCCCGGCCGGCGACGCGGCGCCGCTGTTTGCGTACGTCGGCACCTACAGTTCGCCTCCGAGCGCGCCCGGCAAGGGCGGCGAGCCGACGAACAACGGCCGCGGCATCCACGTGTTTCGCGTCGATCGCGGCACCGGCGCTCTCACCCCGGCCGGCATCGTCGAGCACTTCACGAGCCCGAGCGCGCTGGCCCTGGACGCGGCCGGCGCATTCCTGTACTCGACCAACGCCACCGACGTCGTGGACAACGGATCGTCGGGCACGGTCAGCGCGTTCGAGGTCGATCGCGCGAGCGGAGACCTCACACTCCTGAACACCGTGAGTTCCGGCGGCCTCGGTCCGACCTATGCGAGCATCCATCCGGCCGGGCGCCATCTGCTGGTGGCCAACTACGGCGGTGGATCTGTCGCGGTGCTCCCGATTGGCAAGGACGGCCGATTGTCGCCGGCCAGCGACGTCAGGAAGACCGAAGGCACCGTGGGCCCGACGCGTGCCGCGAGCGCACCCCCGGGCAGCTTCGCGATCAGCGGGCACGACACGGCGCACGCGCACATGATCGAGGCCGATCGGGCCGGCCGCTTCGTCCTGGCGCCGGATCTCGGACTCGATCGGATCTTCGTCTGGGCCTTCGACGCGACGCGCGGCACGCTGGCGCCCGCCGCCACGCCGTCAGTGGCCTTGCCGCCTGGTGACGGCCCCCGCCATTTCGCCTTCCACCCGAACGCGCGCTGGCTCTACTCGATTCAGGAGGAGGGCTCGACGCTGGTCCTGTTCGACTACGACGCGACGCGCGGCGGGTTGACGGCGCGCCAGACGATCTCGACGCTGCCGGCCGGCTATGCGGGCAGCAACTTCTGCTCGGGCGTTCTCGTCTCGGGCGACGGCAGGTTCCTCTACGCCGCCAACCGCCTGCACGACAGCGTCGGCATCTTCGCCATCGGGCGCGATGGAACGCTGACGCCGGTCGCCGACGAATGGACGCGCGGCGACTACCCGCGCAGCCTCGCCATCGACCCGAGCGGGCGGTTCCTGTACGCGCTGAACCAGCGCGCCGACCACGTTGCGACGTTCGGCATCGACGACGCACGCGGCACGTTGACGTTCACCGGTCGGTACACCGCGGTCGGCCACCCGTCCGCGATGGTGTTCCTGGATACGAGGCGTTGATCGTCGCCGCTTGCCAGGCCGCGTTGGGACAACGGGCCCTACCGACGGACGATGGCGGATTGACGCGGTTCACGCTGGTAGGGGCGCCTCCCCGAGGCGCCCTGTCGGCGATGGCGTGATCGTCACCGCACCAGCGCGAGGGCGTCGGGGTCGGCGCCGGCCCACAACGCGCGGGCCTGATCCAGGGCAACGGCCGACTCGCGCGCGTAGCCCAGGCGGCGATAGGCATGGGCCAGGCCGATCCGGCTCTGCACGCGCCGCGGCCGGGCAGCGAGGATCTGCCGGTACAGCTCGGCGGCTGCGGCGTAGCGGTCGGTGACGCGCAGCAGATCGGCCTGCTGTTCGCGCGGCAGGACGACCGCCGGACGGAGCTCGTCGCCGTTGTCGAGCCGGGCGGCGAGGTCCCTGGCCGCCTCCATCAGCAGCTGCATCTCGTCGCGCTCGTACTGTGCGCCGGCAATCGCGCCCTGGACGATCAGCCGCGCCTGTTCGGCATCGCTTACGGGTCCGGCGTCGCGCGCCAGCCCCTCGAGGCGCGTCAGCTCGCGCCGCGCCTGCGACACCAGCGCCGCGTCCTGCTGCGCCCAGGCGGCCCGCGCCGACGACAGGCCGCGCACCAGCGGACCGGCCCACGGCAGCGCGCGTTCGTGCGGCAGCACGAGCGTGGCCGACGCCGGCCACTGCCCCGCGTCCACGGCGCGCCGCGCCGCGATCCGGGCGACGAGCGCCTGCCACGTGATGCGGGCGGCGTCGTCGGCAATGACGACGCTGGCCCGGGACGCTGCCGCCAACCGTTGATCGACGTTGCGCCAGCGGCCGCCGTCCAGGTCGGCCCCGGCACACCGTGCCAGCGTCACCAGCGCCGCCGGCAGCATCGCCCGCGACAACGCCGGCGCGTCGGCCGCCGGCGGACAGACTGCACCGGCGCTGCCCGCCTGGCCCGCCGTCAGCCATACGGCCAGCGCGACGGCCAGCGTCATGGGTGCGCCGCGCTCACCATGATTTCGACGCCGGCGTCAGCGACCACCAGGCCGGTGACCAGCGTTGTGCCGGCAGGCAGCGGCCGGCCAATCGCCTTCTGCATCGCCGCGCGGGCCGGCGCGGCGTGCGCCGGATCGGTCACGTACAGCGTCGCCTCGACGACGTGCGACCAGTCGTACCCGGCCGCCGTCAGCACTGCTGCCAGACGCTCGACGATGCTCGCCGTCTGCGCCTCGACCGACGCCTTGACGTCGGCGCCGAGCATGCCCGAGACGAACACGCGATTGCCGAGCGCGATGCCCTGGTTGAGCGTCGCG
>CBIHOS010000075.1:0-19152 GCA_966211945.1 uncultured bacterium | reverse complement strand
GGGATCGTGCTCCGCGCCTCCGCGCGTGATCCAATCGAGTCGGCTCTTCGATAGATAGCGGCCGGCTTCATGGCCCCGAAGCTTGCACGGGCGGGACCGAGCCAGAGCGTCACCGGCGCGGAACTTGTCCCGCGGTCACCGCGATGCAGGCGTCGACCTCTAGCGTTCCGGGCCGCGGTCGGGCAACGGTCGCACAAGTCGGACGGCTACGAACCGTTGCTCGCTGCGCTGGCGTTTTTCAGGAACGCGACGAGCGCATCCACCTGCGCGTCGGTATCGGCAAAGGTGCCGTCGGTCCGGACCACGTAGTCGGCGCGCGCCACCTTCTCCGCGATCGGCCACTGTGCGGCCAACCGACGGTCCGCGGCCACGTCCGACAGACCGTCGCGCGCCATCAGCCGCTCACGCTGACGGGCGGCGTCGCACGCCACGACGACCACGACGTCGAAGTCGCCGGTGCGACCGGTCTCGAAGAGCAGTGGGATGTCGGCGACGATCGGCCCGCGATGGCCGTCACGCACGAGCCCGGCCTGCCACTCGGCGATCCGCCGCCGCACCTCCGGATGGACGATCGCTTCGAGATCGGCGCGCGCTCGGGCGTCGGCAAACACGATCGTGCCCAAGGCCGTGCGATCGAGTGCGCCCGCCGGCGTCAGCACGGTGGGCCCGAAGCGCGCCGCCACGGCCCGCAGGCCCGGCGTGTCGGGCGCCACCGCCTCACGCGCGAGCCTGTCGGCGTCGATGGTCGGGACGCCGGCCGCCTGCAGGCGCGCGGTGACGTAGGACTTGCCGGTGGCGATGCCGCCGGTGAGCCCGACGCGCAGCACGCCTTCAGGCATCCGCGTCTTCGGACGGCCGGGCCGGCGAGAGGCGATCGTCGACAAACGAGTTCCACTCATGGCAGTGCGGGCACCGCCAGAGGAGTTCCTTGCTGCGGTAGCGGCACCGCAGGCAGATGTGCGGATCGCGGTAGAACACCGCATCGCGGCTGTGTGCGACGTACCGTTCGACCGAGGCCTGGTCGAGGTGCAGCGCGAGCAGGATGTCCCACGCGGCCTGGTGGACGAGCAGCGCGTGCGGGTTGATGGTCAGTGCCGCCAGCGCCATCGGCAGTGCGTCGTCGCCGCGCCCCTGCTTTTCGAAGTGGCGGGCCAGCGCAAGCCGGGCGCGCCAGTCCTGCGGGTTGTCGAGCACGATGCGGCGGAACAGGTGTTCGAACGCGTCGGGACGGCCGGCGGCGACGTAGGCGTCGCGGAGGCGATCGGCGACCAGGTGCGCGCGCTGCGGCATCGACGCCACCAGCCGCTCCCAGATGTCGACCGCTCCAGGCATGTCACCGGCGTCCCGCTTCACATCGCCGAGATTCAGGTAGGCCGGTGCCACTTCCGCGTCGAGATCGATGGCGGCCTCGAAATGCTTGCGCGCTGCCGGCTCGTCCTGCCGCGCCAGCGCCTGCATGCCCAGCTCGTTCTCGAGGAAGGCCTGAATCTGCTGGTGCCGCCGCTTCAAGTGGTCGGGCTCGTCGTCGCGCACCAACTCCCGGCGCACGCGGTAGGCGTCGGACCACTGGTTCTGATCCTCGAACAACTTCTGCAACTGCAGCAGGGCGTGCTCGTTGCTCGGGTCCAGGCGAAGCACTTCGCCGAACGCTTCGTGAGCGCGGTCGACGAACCCGCCGCGCGTGAAGTCGAGCCCGAGGCAGAGCAGGGCGTACGTGTGTTCGAGCTTGCTGAGGCGCGGCCGCTGGAGGATCTGCTGATGGATCTGGATGGCGCGGCCGACCTGTCCCTTCTCGCGATACAGGTTGCCGAGAATCATGTGGATCTCGACGGCATCCTCGTCGACCCGCGCGGCCTGACTCAGTTCCTCGATCGCGTGATCGAGCTGGTTGGCGACCAGGAAGTTGAGGCCCTGGATGTAGTGCGGGGACTGGCGCGCCTTCCGACGGTCGATCCAGCGGCCTTCGTGCAGCTTGTAGCGTTCCCACGCCTTGCCGGCGGCGAGGCCGACGAGCAGCGCGACGAGCGCGGAGAGGAGGGGCAGGTAGTCGGCAATCACGGGCGTTCGTGCACGGCGGCAGTGATGAGCGCGTCCCAGCGACCCTGGGCACGGAGGATGTCCTCGATGAGCGAGCGAGCCGCGCCGTGTCCGCCGGCGCACGGGCTCACGACGTGGGCCAGCGCACGCACCTCGGGCACCGCGTCGGACGGGCACGCGGCGAGGCCGACGCGCGCGAGCACCGGCAGGTCTACCACATCGTCACCCATGTATGCGATGTCCTCGGCGTGCCAATCGTGTTCGCGGATCAGGGCGTCGAGCGCGGCGGCCTTGTCGGCGACGCCCTGCCGCACCGGATCCATGCCCAGCTGCCTGGCCCGGTGGAGGGTCGACGGCGACTGCCGCGCCGAGATCACGCCGACCACCAGCCCGGCGCGCCTCGCGATGACGATGCCGGCGCCGTCCTTGATGTCGAAGCGCTTGGACTCGCTCCCATCTGGGTGGACGATCACGCCGCCGTCGGTGAGCACGCCGTCGACGTCGAACAGCACGACACGGATGCGTCGCGCCCGCGCAGCCACTGAAGCGGCGAGCGTCATCAGAACAGCTCCGTTCGCCAGAGATCGTGCAGGTGGAGGACGCCGGCGGGGCGTCCGTCGCCGCTCGCGACCGGCACCGACGTGATGCGGCGCTCCTCCATCACGCGCAGGGCCTGCGCCGCGAGGACCTCGCCGGGCACGGTCACGGGTCCACGCGTCATCACGTCGGCGGCCACACGCCTGGTGACGTCCTCGTCGCGCAGCATCAACCGGCGGAGATCGCCGTCGGTGACGATGCCGGTGAGGCGGCCGGCGGCGTCGATCACGCAGGTCATGCCGAGCCCCTTCCGGCTCATCTCGTAGATCACGTCGCGCAGTGGCGTCCCCTCGTCCACGCACGGCATGTCGTCGCCGGCGTGCATCAGCTGGTCGACGCGCATCAGGCGTTTGCCCAGCGAGCCGCCGGGATGCCGATGCGCGAAGTCGTCCTCGCGAAACCCCTTCTCGGTGAGCAGCACCATCGCCAGTGCGTCGCCGAGGGCGAGGGCGGCGGTCGTGCTGGCCGTGGGTGCGAGGTTGAGCGGGCAGGCTTCCTCGTCGACACCGCAGTCGAGGTGTTGGTCGGCGGCCTGCGCCAGCGTCGAGCGCGGCGCGCCGGTCATCGCGATCAGGCGCGCTCCGAGCCGGGTCACGATCTCCGCCAGCCGCACGACTTCAGGTGTTTCTCCTCCGTGCGACAGCGCCAGCACCACGTCGTCGGACGTCACGACACCGAGATCGCCATGCAGGGCCTCGGCGGGGTGCAGGAAGAACGCGGGTGTGCCAGTGCTCGCGAGCGTGGCGGCGATCTTGCGGCAGATGAGGCCCGACTTGCCCATGCCGGTGACGATGACTCGGCCCCGGCACGCGGCAAGCAGCGCCACGGCATGCTCGAAGCGTGCGTCGAGCCGCGCCACCAGGCCCTCGATCGCGGCAGCTTCGGTGCGCAGCACGCGAGCCGCGAGATCGAGGGCGGCCGAACGGCTGGCTGGGGCGTCGCTGCTCATCGCCGGCACCACGATCAGGAATGCACCGCCGCGTGAATGCGGGTCAGGCGATCGAGCAGGGCGGGCAGCAGGTCCAGCCGCAGCGCGTTGTCCGCGTCGGAGCGGGCGCGAGCCGGTTCCTCGTGCACTTCCATGAACACACCATCGACGCCCGCGGCGACGCCGGCGCGGGCCATCGGCTCGATGAAGCTGGCCTGGCCGCTGGTGCGGCCTTCGCCGGCACCGGGCAGCTGGAGGCTGTGCGTCACGTCGTAGATCACCGGCACACCGAGCCCACGCATCTGCGGCAGGCTGCGCATGTCGACGATCAGGTTGCCGTAACCGAAGGTCGTGCCGCGTTCGGTCAGCAGCACGTTGGCGTTGCCGGACTCGCGCACCTTCTCGAGCGGGTAGCGCATGTCGCCCGGCGCGAGAAACTGTCCCTTCTTGATGTTGACCACGGCGCCGGTCTGCGCCGCCGCGACCAGCAGGTCGGTCTGGCGGCAGAGGAAGGCCGGAATCTGCAGGACGTCGACGACCGCGGCGGCGGGGGCCGCCTGCGCCGCCTCGTGAATGTCGGTCAGGACCGGCACGCCGACGTCGGCCTTGACGCGCGCCAGCGTGCGCAGGCCGCTGTCCAGGCCGGGCCCGCGGAACCCGGACAGGGAGGTGCGGTTCGCCTTGTCGAAGGAGGCCTTGAAGATGTAGGGCACTCCGGCGGCGCGGGCGATGCCCGCAATCGCGTGCCCGAGCTCGAGGGCGTGTGACTCGCTCTCGATGACGCACGGACCGGCGATCAGGACGAGCTCACCGGCACCGCAGGTCACCGGTCCGACCTGTACCGGCTGCACCCCGACATTATACGGACGGCCGTCGGCACCCGTCGGGCGGCGACGGCCGCCGCCGATCAGACGGCGGTTTCGGCCGGGGTGGTCCGTGCGGCGCCGCGGGTCGCCGCGGCGTGCGTCGCGGCAGCCTCGACGAAGCCGGCAAACAGCGGATGCGGCTTCAGCGGCTTGGACTTGAACTCCGGGTGGAACTGCACGGCGATGAACCAGGGGTGCGACGGCAGTTCGACCATCTCGACGAACTTGCCGTCCAGCGAGCGGCCGACGATCTGCATCCCCTTCTCGGCGAGGGCCGTCTCGTAGAGGCAGTTGAACTCGTACCGGTGACGATGCCGTTCGTGGATGACGTCGGCGCCGTAGACGCGGTGAGCGAGCGAGCCGGGCTTGAGTTGGCACGCGTAGGACCCGAGTCGCATCGTGCCGCCGAGATCGTCCACGCCGAGCAGATCGCGCAGCTTGTAGATCACCTTGTCGCTCGTCTCCGGCGCGACTTCGGTGCTGTCGGCGCCGACGATGCCGCAGACGTTGCGGGCAAACTCCACGGTCGCCCACTGGAAGCCGTAGCAGATCCCGAAGAACGGGATGTCACGCGCCCGCGCGATTTCCACGGCTTTCATCATCCCGCGCGTGCCGCGGTTGCCGAAGCCGCCCGGCACGAGGATGCCGGCCGCGTCGTCCAGCTCGCGGTCACCGCCGTCGACCTCCAGCGCCTCGGCTTCGATCCACTTGATGTTGACCTTCACCCGGTGCTTGAAGCCGCCGTGGAACAGCGCCTCGGTCAGACTCTTGTAGGAGTCCTCGAGGCCCACGTACTTGCCGACCACGTGGATGGTGATCTCGTCCTTCGGATGCTTGATGCGGTCGACCAGTTCCTCCCACGAACCCGCCGGACGCGGCTCGTTCGGCAGCGACAGCTGCTTGAGCACGATCCGGTCGATGCCTTCCTCGGCGAGCGCCAGCGGCACCTCGTACACGCTCGACACGTCGCGGGCGGTGATCACGGCGTCTTCGTTGACGTCGCAGAACAGGGCGATCTTGCGCTTGATGTCGCGCGGCAGGATGCGATCGGTGCGGCACACCAGGATGTCGGGCTGGATGCCGATCGATCGGAGGTCGCGCACGCTGTGCTGCGTCGGCTTGGTCTTCAGTTCGCCGGCCGTGCTGACGTGCGGCACCAGCGTGAGGTGGATGTACAGCGTGTTCTCGCGGCCGACGTCCTGGCGGAACTGACGAATCGCCTCGAGGAAGGGCAGGCTCTCGATGTCGCCGACGGTGCCGCCGATCTCGACGAGCACCACGTCGACGCCGTCGGACACCGCGAGGATGCTCTCCTTGATCGCGTTGGTGATGTGCGGAATCACCTGCACCGTCGCGCCCAGATAGTCGCCGCGCCGCTCGCGCTGGATCACCGACAGGTAGATCTTGCCGGTCGTCCAGTTGGAGTTCTTCGACGTGACGGTGTTGGTGAACCGCTCGTAGTGCCCGAGGTCGAGGTCGGCCTCGGTCCCATCGTCGGTGACGAAGACCTCGCCGTGCTGGTACGGCGACATCGTGCCGGGGTCGACGTTGATGTACGGGTCGAACTTCTGCAGCGTGACCTTGAAACCGTGGCTTTCGAGCAGCGCGCCGATCGACGCGGCCGCCAGGCCCTTGCCGAGCGACGAGACGACGCCGCCGGTGACGAAGATGTACTTGACGGGCCGCTGTGGCTGCGAACTCTGCATGGTGGACATCAGGGAGTGGCCGACGGCGCCAGCAGGCGGCGCACGTGTTCGAGATCGTCTGGGGTGTCCACGCCGAGCGCGTCGTGGCGCGACTCGACGGTCATGATGGCGTGTCCGTGCTCCAGGGCACGCAGCTGTTCGAGTGATTCACTCAGTTCGAGCGGTGTCGGCGGCAGTGCCGCCAGCGTCAGCAGGAACGTGCGACGGTAGACGTACAGGCCGACGTGCTTGAACCACGTCGTCGGCGTGCCGGGATCGCGCAGGAACGGCACCGCGGCACGGGTGAAGTAGAGGGCGCGGCCGCGCAGATCGGTCACCACCTTCACCACGGCGGGGCTGGCGATCTCGCCGGGGTCGGTGATCGGGTGCCGCACCGTGCTCATCATCAGCGACGGATCGGCTGCGCACGCCGCGATCGCATCGTCGATCATCGCCGGCGCGAGCAGCGGCTCGTCGCCCTGCACGTTGACGATCAGTTCGTCCGACAACTGGGCTGCCACTTCGGCGACGCGGTCGCTGCCCGTGCGATGGTCCGGCGACGTCATCACCACGTCGCCGCCAAAGCTGGACACGGCGTCGTACACACGCCGATCGTCGGTCGCGACGATCACGCGAGACACCGAGGCGGCATCGCTGGCGCGACGGTAGACGTGCTCGATCATCGGCCGGCCGTGGATGTCGGCCAGTGGCTTGCCGGGGAGACGCGTAGAGGAGAATCGAGCGGGAATGACCGCGACGGCCGTCGCGGGTGACCGGGTTTCTGATCCGGCACTGGGCAGCACGGGGAATTCTAGCACGCGCTCAGGAGGCCGCTTGGGCCCGGTATGATCGCCCCATGTCCAAGCCCGTCCTGGCCGTGGTCCTGCTCGCCACAGCGGGAGGCGCCTGGTATTGGGCCCTGCTGCCGCCCGTGCCGCGGCCATCGCCGGTCGCGCGTGTGGCGGTCAGGGATGCGGCCACGCCATTTCCGCGGGTCCGCCTGGAGCGTCTCGCCGAGGCGCGACAGCCGCCCTCCGCCGTTGCGCTGCGCGATCCGTTCCGCGCCGCGTCGGCCGGCATCGCGCCGGCCAGCGCCGCGCACTCAGCTGTCGCCGGCAGCGTCGTGGCGGCGGTCGCCGACACGCCGGCCGTGCCGGCGTGGCCGCGGCTCGAGTTGATCGGGCTGGCCGAGGCACGCGAGGGTGCCGGCCTGGTCCGCACCGCCATCGTGTCCGGGCCGCGCGGGGTCCATCACGCCCGACCGGGGGAGTTGGTCGAGGAGGTCTACCGGCTGGAGCGCGTCGGGGCCGAGGGCGCCGACCTCCGGCTGCTTCCCGAGGACCGCCTCGTCAGGCTGGTGCTGCGCCCGTGAGCATATAATCGTCGGCGCTCGACGAGGGCGGCCGAGAGACGTGGACGCACCAAAATGGTGCAAGACGCTCGCAGCCACACTGTCGTCGCCGGTTACACCCTGTCGCTATGCGCTTTTGAACAGGGTTTTCCACAGCTTCTGTGAAAATCGTGCAACGAGCCACAGGGGCGTGACCTAATCCGTCGAACCCACACACCTCCAATGCCGCAGTTCACGCACCTCACCGCGCCCAGTGGCGGCGCGGCCATCACCCGGCACGGCGACTCGCTCAACGTGCCGGATCGTCCGATCCTCCCGTTCATCGAAGGCGATGGCACTGGCCCCGACATCTGGCGCGCCAGCGTGCGTGTCTTCGACGCGGCCGTGCGCAAGGCCTATGGCGGCGCGCGCGAAGTCGTGTGGTTCGAGGTGCTCGCCGGCGAGAAGGCGTTCAACTCGGTCAACGAATGGCTGCCTGCCGACACGCTCACGGCGTTCCGCGAGTACCTCGTCGGCATCAAGGGCCCGCTGACGACGCCGGTGGGCGGCGGCATCCGCTCGCTGAACGTCGCGCTGCGGCAGGAACTCGATCTCTACACGTGCCTGCGCCCGGTGCGCTACTTCAAGGGCATGGAGACGCCGGTCAAGCGCCCCGACCTGGTGGACATGGTGATCTTCCGCGAGAACACCGAGGACATCTACGCCGGCATCGAGTTTGCCGAAGGGACCGAGGACGTCGCCAAGGCCAAGGAACTGTTGTCGGCCGCGTTCCCGAAGGCCTTCAAGAAAATCCGCTTCCCGGACTCGGTCGGCCTCGGCATCAAGCCGGTGTCGCGCGAGGGCACCGAGCGGCTGGTGCGTGCCGCGGTCGAGTACGCCGTCGCCAACAAGCGCAAGAGCCTCACGCTCGTGCACAAGGGCAACATCATGAAGTTCACGGAAGGCGCCTTCCGTGACTGGGGCTACGAACTCGTCAAGCGCGAGTTCGGCGCCGTGGAGTTCGACGGCGGTCCCTGGTGCAAGCTGCCCGGCGGGCTGATCGTCAAGGACGTGATCGCCGACGCGTTCCTCCAGCAGATCCTGACGCGCCCCGCCGAGTACGACGTCATCGCCACGCTCAATCTCAATGGCGACTACATCTCCGACGCGCTCGCCGCGCAGGTCGGCGGCATCGGCATCGCGCCCGGCGGCAACATCAACTACGTGACCGGCCATGCGGTCTTCGAGGCGACGCACGGGACCGCGCCCAAGTACGCCAACCTGGACAAGGTCAATCCGGGGTCGGTCATCCTCTCGGGCGAGATGATGTTCCGCTACCTTGGCTGGCACGAGGCCGCCGACCTCATCGTCAAGGGGCTGGAGCAGAGCATCGCCGCCAAGACCGTCACCTACGATCTCGCCCGCATGATCGAGGGCGCGACCGAGCTGTCGTGCTCGGCGTTCGGCGACGCCGTCATCAGCCACATGTAGGAATGGGCCTTGGGCCATCGGCCGTCGGCCTTGGGAACGCATCCCTGGGCCAGGCCGGGCGGTGCCAACGCCTCGACGTCCGAGATTTTCCAAGGCCCAGGGCCCAAGGCCCAAGGCCTCGAGGAGCCGTGAGATGAATCGCAAAGTGACCGTGGTCGGCGGGGCCGGCAACGTGGGCGCCACGGTGGCGCGTTCGATCGCCAACCGTGAACTCGCCGATGTCGTGATTGTCGACATCGCCGACACCAAGGCGCAGGGCATTGCGCTCGACATCCTGCAGACCTGCCCGGTCGAGGGCAGCGACACCCGTGTCGTCGGCGGCAGCGACTACGCGCTGTCGGCCGGCTCGGACGTCGTCGTCATCACCTCGGGCGTGCCGCGCAAGCCCGGCATGAGCCGCGACGATCTGCTGGCGGTCAACTACAAGATCATGCAGGACGTCACGGCCAACGTGATGAAGCACTCGCCCGACGCGATCCTGATCGTCGTGGCCAACCCGCTCGACGCGATGGCGCAGGCGGTGTACCGCCTCAGCGGCCTGCCGCGCGAGCGCGTGATCGGCATGGCGGGCGTGCTCGATTCGGCCCGGATGCGTGCCTTCATCGCCACCGAACTGAACGTCTCGGTCGAGAACGTCCACGCCTTCGTGCTCGGCGGCCACGGCGACACGATGGTGCCGCTGCCGCGCTACTCGACGGTCGCCGGCATCCCGATCACCGAGCTGCTGCCCGAAGACCGCATCAAGGCGATCTGCGACCGCACGGCCAACGGCGGCGCCGAGATCACGAAGCTGGTCGGGACCAGCGCCTGGTATGCGCCGGGGCAGTCGTCGGCCCGGATGGTCGAAGCGATCCTCAAGGACAAGAAGCTGATCGAACCGTGCTCGGTGTTCCTCACCGGCGAGTACGGCGTCGACGATCAGTTCCTCGGCGTGCCGGTGAAGCTCGGAGCGAAGGGCGTCGAGCAGGTCATCGAGATCACGCTGCAGGACGATGAGAAGGTGGCGCTCGCCAAGTCGGCCGCCGCCGTGAAGGAACTGACGACGGTCATCGGCGTCTAGGCAGACCGTCGACGGCCTTCGGCATTCGGCCGTCGGCCTTCGAAATGGTAGGGCGCGTTCTCCGAACGCGCCCTTTTTCACGTAGCCCGCAGCCTGAAGCCCGCAGCGCTAGCGAGCGACCAGCTGCGCCTTCAGGTAATCACGATTCATCTTCGCGATGTTCGTGATCTTGATCTCCTTCGGGCACACCGCTTCGCACTCGCCCTCGTTGGAGCAGGCGCCGAAGCCCTCGATGTCCATCTGTTCCACCATCCGGACGGTGCGGCGGTGCCGCTCCGCCTTGCCCTGCGGCAGCATGTTCAGGTGCGAGATCTTGGCGGCCGTGAACAGGGCCGCAGAGGCATTCTTGCAGGCCGCGACGCAGGCCCCGCACTGGATGCAGGCGGCCGAGTCGAAGGCCTCGTCGGCGACCGGCTTGGGCACCGGGATCGCGTTGGCGTCCGGCGCGGCGCCGACGTTCATCGAGATGTAGCCGCCGGCCCGGACGACACGGTCCAGCGCCGTCCGATCGACGACCAGATCCTTGACGACCGGGAAGGCGCGGGCCCGCCACGGCTCGATGACGATCGTGTCGCCGCTCTTGAAGCGGCGCATGTGCAGCTGGCAGACGGTGGTGCCGGAGTCGGGCCCGTGCGCGATGCCGTCGACCATGCAGCCGCACGTGCCGCAGATGCCCTCGCGACAATCCGAGTCGAAGGCGATCGGTTCCTCACCACGCTTGATGATCGTCTCGTTGACGACGTCGAGCATCTCGAGGAACGACATCTCCGGCGAGATGTCGTCGGCCTTGTACTCGACGAGGCGGCCGGGCGCGTTGGGCCCCGGCTGACGCCACACCTTCAAAGTCAGATTCATTCCGGCCATCGTTGCTCTCGAACCTCACACGGCCTTCGTCATGCGGGCGCCTCAGAGAGGCGCCCCTATCTGAACCCGGCACCCGGCACCCGGCACCCGGTACCCGGTACCCGCTACCCGATCACTTGTACGAACGCTGCGTCGGCTTCACGTACTCGAACTGCAGCGGCTCGACGTGGCGCACGGGCCGGTTGCCGACGCCGGTGAACTCCCACGCGGCGGCGTGCGCGAACCGCTCGTCGTCGCGTTGCGCCTCGTTGTCGGGCGTCTGGAATTCCTCGCGGAAATGCCCGCCGCACGACTCCTCGCGCTCGAGCGCGTCGAGGGCGAGCAGTTCCGCGAACTCGAGATAGTCGGCGACGCGGCCGGCGTACTCGAGGTTCTTGTTCATGTTGTTCGGCTCGCCCGGCACCGAGACGTTCTGCCAGAACTCGTCGCGCAGCTTGGGGATCTCGGTCAGCGCGGTCTGCAGGCCGGCGGCCGTGCGCGACATGCCGACGTGGTCCCACATGACATGTCCGAGCTGGCGGTGCAGTTCCCGCGGCGTCTTGCTGCCCTTGACCGACAACAGCCGGGTGATCTGCGACTGCGCGTTGTTGGCCGCTTCGGCGAACGCGTCGTGCTCGGCGGTGACCTTGGGCAACGCCGCGCTCGCCAGGTAGTGGCTGAGGGTGTAGGGGATGACGAAGTAGCCGTCGGCCAGTCCCTGCATCAGTGCGCTCGCACCCAGGCGGTTGGCGCCGTGATCGGAGAAGTTCGCTTCGCCGAGGACGTGCAGGCCGGGGATCGTGCTCATCAGGTTGTAGTCGACCCAGAGACCACCCATCGTGTAGTGCACGGCGGGGTAGATCCGCATCGGCACCTGGTAGGGATTGTCGTCGGTGATCTTCTGGTACATGTCGAACAGGTTGCCGTAGCGCTGCCTGATGACGTCCTGTCCCAGCCGGTTGATCGAGTCGGCAAAATCCAGGTAGACGGAGAGGCCCGTCTCGCCGACGCCGCGTCCGTCGTCGCACACCAGCTTGGCGGCGCGCGAGGCGACGTCGCGCGGCACCAGGTTGCCGAAGCTCGGATAGCGGCGTTCGAGATAGTAGTCGCGCTCGCTCTCGGGGATCTGCTGCGGCGGCCGGCGGTCGCCTGGCGTCTTTGGCACCCAGACGCGACCGTCGTTGCGCAGGCTCTCGCTCATGAGCGTGAGCTTGCTCTGGTGGTCGCCCGACACCGGGATGCAGGTCGGGTGAATCTGCGTGAAGCACGGATTGGCGAACAGCGCCCCGCGCTTGTGCGCGCGCCAGGCGGCGGTGACGTTGCTGTTCACCGCATTTGTCGACAGGTAGTACGCCGTGCCGTAGCCGCCCGTGCCGATCAGCACCGCGTCGCCGGCCCACTTCTCGAGTTCGCCGGTCACCAGGTTGCGCGTGATGATGCCGCGCGCCTTGCCGTCGACGAGCACGACGTCGAGCATCTCGCGCTGCGGCATCAGCGTGACGGTGCCGGCGTCGACCTGCCGCATCATCGACTGGTAGGCGCCGATCAGCAGTTGCTGGCCGGTCTGGCCGCGCGCGTAGAACGTCCGCGACACCTGCGCGCCGCCGAACGAGCGGTTGTCGAGCAGCCCGCCGTACTCGCGCGCGAAGGGCACACCCTGCGCCACGCACTGGTCGATGATGTCGACGCTGACCTGCGCGAGCCGGTAGACGTTGGCCTCGCGGGCGCGATAGTCGCCGCCCTTCACCGTGTCGTAGAACAGCCGGTAGATGCTGTCGCCGTCGTTGCGGTAGTTCTTGGCGGCGTTGATGCCGCCCTGCGCGGCGATCGAGTGGGCCCGGCGCGGGCTGTCGTGGATGCAGAAGGTGAGCACGTTGTACCCGAGCTCACCGAGTGCCGCCGAGGCCGAGGCGCCGGCCAGGCCGGTGCCGACGCAGATCACCGTCAGCTTGCGGCGGTTGGCCGGGTTGACCAGCTTGGATTCGAACTTGTGCCGGTCCCACTTGCCCTCGATCGGGCCTCCGGGAGTCTTGCTGTCGAGCATCATGGCTGTGCCACCCGATGGGCGAAGAACATGAACACCGGCAGCACCGCGAACCCGCCCGCGATGAGCACCGCCAGCACGCGGCCGCCGAGGACCAGGCCGCGGGCGTAGCGCTGATTGGACAGCCCGAGCGACTGCGCGGCGCTCGAGATGCCGTGATTGAGATGGAGGCCGATGAGCAGCATCGCGGCCACGTAGAAGCCGACGTACAGCGGGTTGCTGTAGACCTCGGCGACCAGCGCGAACAGGTCGCGGTGGCCGGTCTGCGGGTCCACGTAGTAGGGACCGTACTTGAACGTCCGCACGTGGACGATCACGAACAGCAGGATGAACAACCCGGTCAGCGGCATCGTCGTCGACGCCCACGTCTTGCGGCTGGTGTGGCCGGCCCAGTGCTTCTCGGCGTACCGCACCGGACGCGCCGCGGTGTTGCGCTTCAGGTTGGTCAGCGTCTTGACCACGTGAATCACGAAGATCGCGACCAGCCCGGCCTCGAGCAGGTAGAGGACCGGCACCAGGCCCTCGATCTTGTGCGCATACGAGTTGAACGACGTGGGGCCGAGGAGCAGCGTCAGGTTGCCGGCCAGGTGGGTGACCAGGAACCCGAAGAGCAGCAGACCCGTGAGGCCGATGAGAATCTTCGAACCGACCGACGACGAGAAGAATGAGGGGCGACTGGACATGTCAGACTCCGCAGCCCGTCTCGCCTGGGCAGGCGTCCGGGTGCGTCGAGGAAGGCACTGAACTGTCGGAAGACATCTGACGAAGAAGAGCGCGGCGCTCGCGGTTGGGCATCCCCGTGAGGTGCGCGGCGGCCCGAACCCCGGGAATGGTATCCCCAGTTGCGTTTGCGGGCAACGGCCATGCGGCTCGCAGGCTTGACCATCCCCGCCCGGATGCTAATGATAGGGACGCTGCGGCGGCCTCGATCGATCCCGCGCCCGACGCGCCGTGCGCGCGGCATCGTCCACCACGTTCAAGGATTCCCGGTGAAGATTCACGAGTATCAGGCAAAGGCCATCCTGGCCCGGCACGGCGTGCCGGTGCCGCGAGGGGAAGTCGCGTTCTCGGCGGAGGAGGCCGGCGCCATCGCCCGTCGCCTCGGCGGCGGCGTGACGGTCGTCAAGGCGCAGATCCACGCCGGCGGCCGCGGCAAAGGCGGCGGCGTCAAGGTCGTCAAGGACGCCGCGATCGCCGAGGAGACCGCCGCGCAGATGATCGGCATGACGCTCGTGACCCACCAGACCGGCCCCGAGGGCCGCAAGGTCGAGCGCCTGCTGATCGAGGAAGGCGTCAAGATCGCCAAGGAGCTGTACCTCGGCCTGCTCGTCGACCGCGCCGCCGGCTGCCCGGTGCTGATGGCCAGCAGCGAGGGCGGCATGGACATCGAAGAGGTCGCCGAGCACAACCCCGACGCGATCAAGAAGGTGGAGATCAGTCCGGTCACCGGCCTCACCGGCTTCCAGGCCCGCCAGCTGGCCTTCGGCATCGGCCTGGCGCCCGAGCACGTCAACAAGGCCGTCAAGGTGATGCAGCAGATCTACGCGGCCTTCATCGAGACCGATGCGTCGCTGATCGAGATCAACCCGCTGATCGTCACCGAGGCCGGCGACGTCATGGCGCTGGACGCCAAGGTCACCTTCGACGACAACGCGCTCTACAAGCACCAGGATTTCCGCGACCTGCGCGACCTCGCCGAAGAGGATCCGCTCGAGATCGAGGCCAGCAAGTTCTCGCTGAACTACATCCGCCTGGACGGCACGATCGGCTGCATGGTCAACGGCGCCGGTCTGGCGATGGCGACGATGGACATCATCAAGCTGGCCGGGGGCCAGCCGGCCAACTTCCTGGACGTCGGCGGCGGCGCCAATGCCGAACAGATCAAGAACGCGTTCCGCATCCTGATGTCGGACAAGAACGTCAAGGCGGTGCTGATCAACATCTTCGGTGGCATCCTGCGCTGCGACGTGCTGGCGGCCGGCGTGATCGCGGCCGTCAAGGAACTCGGCGTGCCGGTGCCGATCGTCATCCGCATGGAAGGCACCAACGTGGAGCAGGGCAAGGCCATGCTGCGCGAGAGCGGCCTCAACTTCACCACGGCCGACACGATGGGCGAAGCCGCCGATCGCGTCGTGGCCCTTGCCCGCTAGAGGATCCCGGACACCATGGCCGTTCTGATCGACAAGTCGACTCGCCTCATCGTCCAGGGCCTCACCGGCCGCGAAGGCACCTTCCACGCCAAGGCCGCCGCGGCCTATGGCACCAACGTCGTCGGCGGCGTCACCCCCGGCAAGGGCGGCACGCAGCACGAAGGCTTCGACGTCTTCAACACCGTGGCCGACGCCGTGGCCCGGACCGGCGCCAATGCGTCGGTCATCTTCGTGCCGCCGCCGTTTGCCGCCGACGCAATCATGGAGGCGGCCGATGCCGGCCTCGACCTGATCGTGTGCATCACCGAGGGCATTCCCGTCCTCGACACGATGAAGGCGCTCGCCTACATCAAGGCCAAGGGCGGCAAGAGCCGTCTCATCGGCCCCAACTGCCCCGGCCTGATCACGGCGGGGCAGGCCAAGGCGGGCATCATTCCTGGCCACATCTGCACGGAGGGCCGGGTCGGCATCGTGTCCAAGAGCGGCACGCTGACCTATGAAGCCATTCACCAGTTGACCAAGCTCGGCCTGGGCCAGACGACCTGCATCGGCATCGGCGGCGACCCGCTCATCGGCACGAGCTTCATCGACGCCCTCGAGCTGTTTGCCGGCGACGATCAGACCGAAGCGGTCGTGATGATCGGCGAAATCGGCGGATCGGCCGAACAGGAAGCCGCGGCCTGGATCAAGGCGACCTTCAAGAAGCCCGTGGTCGGCTTCATCGCCGGGCAGACCGCCCCTCCGGGACGGCGGATGGGCCATGCCGGCGCGATCATCTCGGGCGGCAAGGGCACGGCGGACGAGAAGATGGCGGCGCTGGCCGAGGCCGGCGTGACCGTCGTGAAGAGCCCGGCCGACATCGGTCAGGCGATTGCGAGCCGCCTGTAGGCGGCTCGCAATCACCGCGTCATGCGGGAATGCCATTGCTGTACCGGGCAGGCCCCCTATATCGTGCGGGGCCATCTCATGGCCCCCACCGATGGTGGCATGCGCACCTGCCTGGCGTGAATCACCGTGATATGATTTCCCGGTTAGGCACCCGTCACGCAGGCGCGTGACGCGCGCCCCGCGGTTCTATTCGAGGCAGATCTACACATGGCTTCCTCCGACCTGCTGGCCGCGCCAGCAGCCGTCCCGTCGCGCACCCGCGTCAACGACTTCAGCATTCAGGTCGCCACGGTCAATGGCTCCGGCAGCCAGACCGCCAATCTCGTCCTGCTGCGGTCGATCTTCCAGATGGGCGTGCCGGTCTCCGGCAAGAATCTGTTCCCGTCCAACATCGCGGGGCTGCCCACCTGGTACACCATCCGCGCCAACAAGTCCGGCTACATCGCCCGCAAGAAGGAGATCGATCTCCTGGTGGCGATGAACCCCGAGACGGCGCGTGAAGACGTGCTGTCGCTCGACGCCGGCTGTTCGGTCGTCTACGACGAGGCGCTCAAGCTCGATCAGCTGCGCAGCGACCTGACGTTCTTCGCGGTGCCGTTCGACAAGATCGTCGCCGAGACCTGTCCCGACGCCCGGTTGCGCCGCCTCGTGCGCAACATGATCTACGACGGCGTGCTGTCGCGCCTGCTCGGCATCGAGCTCGGCGAGATGGACAAGGCGCTGACCCGCCAGATGAAGAAGAAGGCCAAGGCGCTGGCGCTCAACCTGGCGGCGCTGCAGGCCGGCTTCGACTATGCGGACACGCACTTCGCCGATCGCCCCGTGCCGCTCTCGGTCGAGCGGATGGCCGAGACGCAGCACCTGATCCTGATCGAGGGCAACCAGGCGGCAGCCCTCGGCTGCCTGATGGCCGGCGTCACGGTCGTCTCCTGGTACCCGATCACGCCGTCGTCCTCGCTCTGCGAGACCCTGATCGACTACCTGCGCAAGTACCGGATGGATCCCGAGACCGGCAAGGCGACCTTCGCGGTCGTCCAGGCCGAAGACGAGATCGCGGCGCTCGGCATGGTCGTCGGCGCCTCGTGGGCCGGGGCGCGGTCGATGACGTCGACCTCGGGCCCGGGCATCTCGCTGATGGCCGAGTTCACCGGCCTCGCCTACTACGCGGAACTGCCGGCGGTGATCTTCGACGTCCAGCGGGTCGGACCGTCGACCGGCCTGCCGACCCGCACCGCGCAGGGCGACATCGCGTTTGCCGCCGGGCTGTCGCACGGCGACACCAAGCACATCCTCCTGCTGCCGTCTTCGGTTGCCGAGTGCTACACGATGGCCATCGACGCCTTCGACCTCTCCGAGCGTTTCCAGACGCCGGTGTTCGTCATGAGCGACCTCGACCTCGGCATGAACAACTGGATGGCCGAGCCCTTCCCGTATCCCGACGCGCCGCTCGATCGCGGCAAGGTGCTCACGCCAGAGGCGCTGCAGGCGATCGGCGAGTGGGGCCGGTACAAGGACGTCGACGGCGACGGCATTGCCTATCGCTCGCTGCCCGGCCAGTTCGGGCCGTCGTTCTTCACCCGAGGCTCGGGCCACAACGCCAAGGCGCAGTACAGCGAGCGGCCCGACGACTACACGAACAACATCGACCGGCTGGCGCGCAAGTTCGAGACGGCGCGGACGGCGGTGCCCGAACCAGAGCTCGACGTGCGGCCCGGCGCCCGCGTCGGCATCGTCGCCTACGGCACGTCGCACTGGGCGCTGGTCGAGAGCCGCGATCAGTTGCGCGCCGAGGCGCGTCTCGACACGTCGTACCTGCGCCTGAAGGCCTATCCGTTCACGCATCATCTGGCCGAGTTCATCGACGCCCACGATCGCGTCTACGTCGTCGAGCAGAACCGCGACGGCCAGATGTTCGGGCTGATGCGCCAGGAACTCTCTGGCGTGCAGATCGGCAAGCTGGCGAGCGTTCGCCACTACAACGGTCTGCCGATCGACGCCCGGTCGGTCACCGAGGAGATTCGCGCCCACGAGGCGCGCATGGCCCTGCCGGCCGAGACGTCGCCCGAGGACGCCATCGTCGGCGCAGAGGAGGCCGTCTAGCCGTGTCCACGCCCGTCGTTCCGACGCCCCCCAAGAAGATCAATCGCATCAACCTCGAGCCCGCGGTCTACCGCGGCGCCAAGACGACGCTGTGCGCCGGTTGCGGGCACAACGCGATCAGCGAGCGCATCATCGACGCCTTCTACGAGATGGGCGTCGACCCGACGCGCGTCCTGAAGCTGTCGGGCATCGGCTGTTCGAGCAAGAGCCCGGCGTACTTCCTGGGCAGCGCTCACGGCTTCAACTCGGTGCACGGGCGGATGCCGTCGGTGGCCACCGGTGCGTTGCTGGCCAACCGCTCGATGCTCGGCATCGGCGTCAGCGGCGACGGCGACACCGGCGCGATCGGCGTCGGCCAGTTCGTACACCTGATGCGCCGCAACCTGCCGCTCATCTACATCGTCGAGGACAACGGCTGCTACGGCCTGACGAAGGGCCAGTTCTCGCCGATGGCCGACCTCGGCAGCACGCTCAAGAACGGCGTGGTCAACGACCTGCCGCCGATCGACATCTGCGCGCTCGCGGTCGAACTCGGCGCGACCTTCGTGGCCCGTTCGTTCTCGGGCGACAAGAAGCAGCTGCTGTCGATCCTGAAGGCGGCGATCAGCCACAAGGGCACCTGCATGATCGACGTCATCTCGCCGTGCGTGACCTTCAACGATCACGAGGGGTCGACCAAGAGCTACGCCTACGCCAAGGACCACGACGAGCCGGTCAACGAGATCAGCTTCGTGCCGTTCTTCGAGGACATCTCGGTCGACTACGAGGAGGGCAGCGCGACGCCGGTCAAGATGCACGACGGGTCGACGCTGGTCCTGCGCAAGCTGGAGTCCGCCTACAACCCCACCGACAAGCTCGAGGCGATCCGGACGCTGCACGAGACGGTGCGGCGCGGCGAGTTCGCGACCGGCGTGATCTACATCCAGCCGGACGCCACCGACTTCATCTCGCTGCTGAACCTGGTGGACGAGCCGCTGGCGCAGCTGCCGCAGGCAGTGACGCGGCCCCCGAAGACGGTGCTCGACGAGATCATGGAGCGGCACCGGTAGCCGCTGGCGCCGCTACCGGAATGCTCGATGCGCAATGCGCAATGTCGAGAGCCATCCGCGCGCATAGCCGTTGATCTCGACATT
>CBIHOS010000074.1:0-19225 GCA_966211945.1 uncultured bacterium | reverse complement strand
CGTTCATGTCGAGCATCTCGGGACGCTTCCTCTACCAGTTCGGCATCACCGCGGCCGTGGCGATTCTGGTCAGCCTGCTGGTCAGCTTCACGTTGACCCCGATGATGAGTGCACGGCTGCTGCGCGGCGAAGTGGCAAAGCACCAGGACAGCCACGGCGCCAGCTCCCGCCAGGGCTTCTACCGGCACATCGACGCGTTCTACAGCCGGGCACTCGCCTGGTCGATGCGGCATCGGGCTGCGGTGATGGCCATCGGCCTCGTGGTGGCGCTGTCGGCGGTGCCGCTCTACTCGCTGGTCAAGCAGGAGTTCGTGCCGGGCGACGTCGACGAAGCGGAGTTCGAGATCGGCGTCAACGCCCCGGAAGGCACGAGCGTGCCGGCGATGGACGAAGCGATGCGCCGCATCGAGCACGAGGTGCGGGCCATTCCCGGCGTCCGGACCGTGCTCGCGACGGTCGGCGGCAGCTTCCTCGGGGCGGTGAACCAGGCGCAGATGTACGTGCGGATCGCGCCGCACGAGGAGCGGCTGTTCTCCTTCGGGCGCCTCCTCAGGGAGACGCTCCACCTGCGGCCGTGGAAGGCGTTCGAGGGCAACTACTCGCAGCGCGACGTCATGACGCGGGCGCGGCAGGTCGTGCGCAAGTTTCCCGAGTTGCGCGGCGGTCCGCGCAACCTGCAGTCGTTCAACTTCGGCGGTGGGCCGTCGGACATCGACCTGTCGATCCAGGGCCCGGTGCTCGAGGATCTGGCCCGCTTCACCGAGATGCTGCGCCAGAAGGCGCCGCAGATGGGCGTGCTCGACGCCGACACGACCTTGAAGCTCGATCGCCCCGAGTTGCGCGTCCAGATCGACCGCGATCGCGCCGCCGATCTCGACGTCGACACCCAGGACGTCGCCACGGCGCTGCGCCTGCTGGTCGGCGGCGACGAGGAGGTCACGCGCTATCGCGACGCCGCCGTCAACGACGACTACGACGTGCAGCTGCGGCTCACCGACGCCGATCGCCGCGACGTCGGGACGATCGGCCGCCTGCTCGTGCCGACGCGCGACGGCCGGCTGATTCGCCTCGACAACCTCGTGAGCATCGTGCAGTCGCGCAGCCCGTCGCGGATCGACCGGCTCGACCGGCAGCGCGACGCGCGGCTGCGCGGCAATGTCGCGCCGGGATTCGCGCTCGCCGACCGCCTCGAGGTCGTCCGCGCCGCTGCCAACGGTCTCGACATGCCGGCCGGCTACACCGTGTCGGTCGGCGGACGCGGGCGTGAGCTCGAGCGGACGTTCGTCGAGTTCCTGTGGGCGTTCTCGCTGTCGGTGATCTTCATGTACATGATCCTGGCAGCGCAGTTCGAGAGCGTCATCCACCCGTTCACGATCCTGCTGTCGCTGCCGCTGGCGGTGCCCTTCGCGCTGTTGTCGCTGTGGGCCACCGGCAACACGCTGAACCTGTTCTCGGCGCTCGGCCTCTTGGTGCTGTTCGGCGTCGTGAAGAAGAACTCGATCCTGCAGATCGACCACATGAACAACCTGCGCGCGCAAGGCATGCCGCGCGAGGCGGCGATCATGCAGGCCAACCGCGATCGCCTCCGGCCGATCCTGATGACGACGCTGGCGCTGGTCGGCGGCATGCTGCCGCTGGCGCTCGGCACCGGACCGGGCGCCGAGGAGCGCCGGACCATTGCCGTCGTGGTCATCGGCGGGCAGACGATGTCGCTGCTGCTCACGCTGCTCGTGACGCCGGTCGCCTACTCGGTGTTCGAGGATCTCGCCGCAACCGAGGGCTGGCACCGCCTGCGTGCCAGGCTCGGAGGCCTGCGTCCCGCGTCGAAAACGGCGGCGTAGTGGCAATAGGCAGGGACGCGCCGCCGGCGAGGCTTTGAAATTCGAAGCCCTGCCACTATTCTCCCGGCACGTATGACCGTGTCTGCATCGACGCCCACCGGGCGCCAGACCCCACGTGCGGTGACCCTGTCGGTCGTCGTCGCGGCCCTCGGCTACTTCGTCGACATCTACGATCTGCTGCTCTTCAGCATCGTCCGTGTGACGAGCCTGCGGAGCCTCGGCATCGAGGGCGATCAGCTGCTCGTGGCTGGCGAGCGCCTGCTCAACATGCAGATGACCGGCATGCTGATCGGCGGGCTCCTGTGGGGCGTGCTCGGCGATCGCCGCGGTCGCCTCAGCGTGCTGTTCGGATCCATCTTCATGTATTCGGCGGCCAACATCGCCAACGCCTGGGTGCAGTCTGTCGAGGCCTACGCGTGGCTGCGATTGGTCGCCGGCGTCGGCCTGGCAGGGGAGCTGGGCGCCGGCATCACGCTGGTCAGCGAGATCATGCCGAAGGAAACCCGCGGGTACGGCACGACGATCGTCGCCGCGACCGGCATCCTCGGCGCGGTGGTGGCGGCGCTGGTCGGCGACCTGTTCGACTGGCGGGTGTCCTACATCATCGGCGGCGTCATGGGGTTCGCGCTCCTGGCGCTGCGCATCGGCGTCTACGAGTCGGGCATGTTCGAGCAGGTGCGGCAGGTCGGCTCGTCACGCGGCAACGTCCTGCAGTTGTTCAACCAGTGGAGCCGGGCCCGCAAGTACGTCGCCGTGATCCTGACCGGCGTGCCGATCTGGTACGTCATCGGCATCCTCATCACGTTCTCGCCGGAGCTCGGGCGCGCGCTGGGCATGACCGAAACGCCGAGTGCCGGCCGCGCGGTGATGTTCGCCTACATCGGCCTGGCGTTCGGCGACATCGGCAGCGGCTTCTTCAGCCAGTACATCGGCAGCCGCCGCCGTGTCGTCCTGCTGTTCCAGTTGATGACTGCGGGCTTCGTCGCGGTGTACTTCCTGCTCGCCCCGTTCTCGCTGACCGCGTTCTACGGGCTCTGCGTCGCGCTCGGCTTCGGCGTCGGCTACTGGGCCGTGTTCGTGACGATCGCGTCCGAACAGTTCGGCACCAACATCCGGGCGACGGCCACGACGACGGTCCCCAACGTCGTGCGCGGATCGGTCGTGCTGCTGACCTCATCGGTCGGCTGGCTGCGTCCGCAGGTGGGCGTCGTGCAGAGTGCGCTCATCGTCGGGGTGGTGGCGCTCGCCATCGCCTTCCTCGCGCTGGGCTGGATCGAGGAGACGTACGGCAAGGACCTCGACTACGTGGAGACGTAGGCGACGCGCCGTTCGCCCCTGGCGCCCGGCCATTGATCCGCGATCCCGAATCGTTCGCCCCAGGATCCAAGGCGACGAATCGGCCGGCCTGGAGCAAGCGCGCCATGCAAGCGCGACCATCCGGGCAGAAGCCATGTGACACCAGATGCTTACGGAGGTGGGACGAATCGTCCTGCGGGTGGCATGCCGCTCGCTACGCGTGAACGCGTGACTCATCTCGCGTTCCCGAAGGAGATTCACCCCATGAACATCTGGAAGCGGCTGTCCCTGACGCTGCTGGCCTGCATGCTGTGCGCGACCGTGGCGGCCGCGCAGGGTGTGCAGACCGGTACGCTCCAGGGCACGGCGGTCGACTCGCAAGGCGGGGTCCTGCCCGGCGTGGTCGTGACCGCCAGTTCTCCCGCGCTGCAGGGCGTCCGCACGGCGACGACCGATGAGAACGGCGTCTACCTCCTGCGCGCATTGCCGGCCGGCACGTACGCCGTGAAGTTCGAACTGCAGGGGTTCGGCACGGTCGAGCAGAAGGCCACCCTGAACGTCGGCGCGCCCACCGAGGTCAACGCCACGCTCGGCGTCGGCACCCAGACCGAGACGGTCAACGTCAGCGCCAACCCGGTCGAGGCCGCGGTGACCAGCACGGCGACCACCGCCAACTACAAGTACGACGAGATCCAGTCGTTGCCGTCGGGCCGCAATCCGCAGGCGATCGCGTCGCTGGCGCCGGGCTTGACGACCAATACACCCAACGCGGGGCAGGTCACGATCTCGGGCGCCTTCGCCTACGACAACGTGTTCCTGGTGGACGGCGTCGACGTCAACGACAACCTGTTCGGCACGTCCAACAACCTGTTCATCGAGGACGCCATCGAAGAGACGCAGGTCTTGACCTCCGGCATCTCGGCCGAGTTCGGACGGTTCTCCGGCGGCGTCATCAACGTCGTCACCAAGAGCGGCGGCGATCAGTTCTCGGGCACGTACCGGTTGAACCTGGCCAACGACAAGTGGCAGGAGCGGACGCCGTTCGAGGTGTCGCGCAGCATCCAGAAGGCGGACAAGATCAACCCGGTTCACGAAGGCACCTTCGGCGGTCCGATCCTGAAGGGCAAGCTGTGGTTCTTCGCGGCGGGCCGTTATCTGAGCACCGAGAACCAGGTGACGCTGACCGGCACGGGCCTGCCGCTCCTCACCACCAACGAGGAGAAGCGGGGGCAGGTCAAGGGCACCTACACGCTGGCCAACAACCACACGTTCCAGGGCACCTGGACGACCGTGCGGCGCGACGCGGTGCGCACCGGCCTCAGCTTCACCGGCGACCCGCGGGCGATCGAGAGCCCCAGCTTCCCGAACGACGGGTACATCGTCAACTACCGCGGCGTGCTCACCGACAAGGTGCTGGCCGACCTGCGGTTCTCGCGCAAGGAGTTCGGCTTCCGCAACAGCGGCGGCACCGGACAGAGCCTGTCGGACTCGCCGTTCATCAACCTGAGCACGCCGTCGGTGCACTACAACGCGCCGTACTTCGACGCCACCGACCCGGAGAACCGCAACAACTACCAGGTCGCCGGCAGCCTGGCCTATGCGCTGTCGACGCCCAACGTCGGCACGCACGACCTCAAGGCCGGCTTCGAGGTGTTCAACAGCTCGCGGACCGGGGGCAACTCGCAGTCGCCGACCAACTACGTCTACAACACCGACTATCTGGGCACGATCCCGAATCCGACGCTGGACGCGCAGGGCCGGTTCATTCCGGTGTTCGTCCCGGGCGAGTCCCTGCTCGAGAACTACATCCCGACGCGCGGCGCGCAGGTGGACACGCGGACGCTGTCGTTCTACGTCCAGGATCAGTGGCGCCTCGGCCGCCACTGGACGTTCGACGTCGGTGCCCGCTACGAGAAGGTGAACGGCGATGCCACCGGCGGCATCGTCACGGTGGATTCGAGCGCGCTGGTGCCGCGGCTGGCCGCGTCGTACGACATCCTCGGCGACGGCCGCTTCGTGGCGCAGTCCACCTACGCGCACTACTCAGGCAAGTACAGCGAGTCGCAGTTCGCGTCGAACACGACCGTCGGCAACCCGACCTACATCCTGTCGGTGTACGAGGGCCCGGCCGGCGAGGGCCTCGACTTCGCGCCAGGTCTCGATCCGGCCAACTACAGCGTGATCGACGGCGAGTTCCCGCTCGCCAACGTGTTCGTCGCCGACGGCCTGTCGTCGCCGATCACGCGCGAGTTCACGGCATCGCTCGGCGCCGCCATCGGGCGCGGGTACGTGAAAGGCACGTTCGTCGACCGCGACGTCAACAACGTGGTCGACGACTTCATCACGCTGTCCAACGGCATCACGACCGTCGAGCAGGACGGCGTGGACTTCGGCACCTTCACCAACATCGTCTACGACAACACCGACGTCCCGGAACGCCGGTATCAGGCGCTGCAGTTCCAGGGCCGCTATCCGCTGTTCGACCGGCTCACGCTGTATGGCAACTACACCGTGCAGATCAAGAACGACGGCAATTTCGAGGGGGAGGGCGCCAACACTCCGGGCGCCGCGTCGCTCTTCGGCGACTATCCCGAGATCTACTCGGAGGCGCGCAACTTCCCGACCGGCCGCCTGAACGACTTCCAGCGGCACAAGGTGCGGGCGTGGGGCACCTACACCCAGCGGCTCGGGATCTTCGGCGACGTCGATTTCTCGCTCCTGTACCGCTACGATTCGCCGACGACCTACAGCCTGTCGTCGGGCAGCGTGCCGCTCACGAGCATCCAGCGGCAACTGGGGGCGGCCTATCCGAACCTGCCCAACAACCAGACGCTGTTCTACAGCGCGCGCGGCACCGAGTTCTTCGATGCGGCGCACCTCTGGGACCTCGGGATCCAGTTCGAGGTGCCGGTGTTCCGCTCGCTGCGGCCGTATGCCAAGCTCGACGTGTTCAACCTGTTCAACAACGACGAGTTGATCGCGTGGAACACGACGGTGTCGCCGGACAACAGCGGTCCGCGTGACGCGCTGGGCCTGCCGCTGAACTACATCCGCGGCGCCAACTTCGGTCAGGCGACCGGCAACGGCAGCTACGCGGGGGCCGTCGGCAACGTGTCGGGCGCCCGCCGCATCGCAGTGGCGGTCGGGTTCCGGTTCTGAGGGCATCGATGCGTGCCGAGAGGTCGCTCATCGCAACGGTGAGCGGCCTCTCGTCGTCTCTGGGGAGATGACGCCTGCTGCACCACCTGTCGCGGCGCTGCTGTGCATGGCGGCGGTCCTGCTCGCGGCGCGTCCAGTCGCGCCGCAACCCGCCCGGTCGTTCGACGCCGCCCGCTTGCGGGTCGAAGCGGCAAGGCTGCCGCAGTTGCGCACGCTGCGAGTGAGCCATCGCGGCACGGCAATCGGCGACTACGACGACCGTTCCTCCCGACGCACGGCGCTGGCCAACATCAAGTCGGCATCCAAGAGCCTCATCGCGGCGCTGGTTGGCATCGCCCGAGAGCGCGGCCAGCTGCCCGGGCTCGACACACCCATCGCCCGCTGGTTTCCGTCCCTGCGCTCCGATCCCGACCTGCGCAAGCGCGCCATCACGCTCGAGCACCTGCTGACGATGCGGAGCGGGCTGGAATCGACGAGTGGGGATCGGTACGGTCAGTGGGTGCGCAGCCGGAACTGGGTGGCCTTCGCGCTGGCCAGGCCGATCGTCGAGGCGCCGGGCACCGGCATGCAGTACAGCACGGGATCGTCACACCTGCTGTCGGCGATCCTCACGAAGGCGACGGGCCGATCGACGCATGCCTATGCGCAGCAGGTGCTCGCCACGCCGCTCGGGTTCACGCTGGCGCGGTGGCCGGCCGACCGGCAGGGCATCTACTTCGGCGGCAACGAGATGCTGCTGACACCGGCGCAGATGGTGAGCGTCGGCGAGATGTGGCGCAACGGTGGACGCGTCGGCACGCGGCAGGTCGTTCCCGAGGCGTGGGTGGCCGCGTCCTGCACGCCGCGCACCCGGTCGGTGTGGGACCCGACCCGCGAGTACGGTTACGGCTGGTGGATCCAGACCATCGGCGGCCAGCGCGCGTGCTTCGCCTGGGGTTTCGGCGGCCAGTACATCATGGTCTTCCCGGCGCTCGATCTCGTCGTCACCGTCACATCGTCCACCACCGTCAGCGAGGATCGGCACGGGCACCGCAGTGCGTTGTTCGATCTGCTGCGCCGCGAAGTGATCGAGCCGTTGGCTGCAAACAGGTAATTGCAGAATCTCAGAATTTCACGACCTTCAGTAATGCTTCGAAGGTTGGCGGTGATGATGAAATTCTGCAATTCTGCGATTCTGAGATCTACTGTGGCGGTCGCTCCATCGGCGGCAGCACCGCCAGGAAATCGCCCTCGAAGCGACGTGCGTAGTCGCCGAGCAGCGCCTGCACGCGGTCGTAGTCGGACGAGGCGACGACGAGCGCGGCGTGATGACGCTTGGCCGGGCGGCGCACGATCTCCGGGTCGGTGTAGTCGTTCGTGTCGGGCCACTCCTGCCGTGCCAGCGCGAGCACGACGCCGGCGTAGTCGGCCCGCTGCGCCGGGAGTGCGTACGGCTCGTCGCCGCGGCCGAGTTCGAGGTTGGCCCACTCGCGCCACACGTTGACGCCGGTGGCGGCCTCGAGCGAATCGGAGATGTAGGCGCCGCCCACGCGTCCGGCGACCTCGAGGAAGTAGAAGGCGCCGTCGTGCCCGCGGATGAACTCGGCGTGCGTCGCGCCGCGCACGAATCCGAGTGTCCGCAGCAGCGCCCGGTTCATCTCGAGCAGCGTCCGCTCCTCGTCGCAGCCGCGGCGGACGGTGTTGGTCAGGAACACGCCGCCGTTGTGCGCGACCTCCATCGGCGGCCGCCAGTATCGGTTGACGCCCGCGAACACGACTTCGCCCTTCTCGACGAGCGAGTCGACGTGGAAGACGTCGCCGGGCACGAACTTCTCGAGCAGGTAGTGGGTCGAGCGTTCGGTGACGACGGGACGGGCGTCGAGCGCGTCGATCGCCCGCCACACCAGCTCGGACTCGTGCAGCTTCTGGATACCGACCGCCGACACGTCCGAGCGCGGCTTGAGCACCCACGGGCCCGGGATGCTCTCCATGTACCCGCGGATCTCGTCGTAGTTCAGGACGTGGACGAAGTCGGGCACCGGGATGCCCGCCTCGAACGCCTTCACGCGCATCGCCAGCTTGTCGCGGAACAGCCGCGCCGTCGTCGTGCCCATGCCGGGGATGCGGAGGTGCTCGCGGATCATCGCCGCGTGCATCACGTCGTACTCCTCGAGCGCCACGATGCGGTCGACGCGATGGTGCCGCGCGAACTCCGACACCCGCTCGACGAACTCGTCCGCGGTTGCGCCGTTGGGCACCGTGAGGATGTCGTCGATGCTGTCGCGGGCCCAGTCCTCGTCGCGCAGCTTCTCCTTGATGACGAGCACGATGCGGCAGCCTCGCCGGCGGAGCTGGCGCAGGAATTCGTTGCCTTTGAAGTAGCTCGCGAGACAGACGACGGTCACCGGCGGGTCCTCATCGGCCTACAGCCTATCGTCTCGCCGGTGCTCGAACCAAACCCCTTTGGCCTGCAACCGCCGGTTGGCGCGAGGCGCAGCGGCTCGCGCCTGCGGCTATTCGAGCAACCGGCCCCGCAGGCTCGCGTCGGGCCGTTCGCACGCGGGCAGGTGTCGGGACACGCGATGCCGGACCGCGGCGACGATGCGGTAGACGGCATCGCGAAGGACGCGAGGCACCACGAGGAACACGCGCGCCAGCGACCACGGCGCGTCCAGGCGGGCGGCGATGCGCAGGACGGCATCGGACCTGAGGGAGGCGCCGCTGCCGTCGATGAGCACCATCGAGTTCGGGGCGGCATGCACGCCCGCGTCCGCCAGCAGCCGCTGACCGATGGGCGACTGGCGTGCGGCGAACCGGAAGACGAGGCCGCGATCGTGGCGGTGGATGAAGCGGACCGACCGTTGGCAGAACACGCAGTCGCCGTCGAACACGATCACTGGAGTCGCGAGCGGCGGCATGGCGTCATGGAACCGAGATGGGGCCGCGGCGATCGTCGCGGAACGACTCGCCAGGGTAGATCACCTGTTCGAGGAACAGGCCCGACGCCGGGGCGGTGAGCCGGGCGACGTCCTCGCCGTTGCTCCGCATGAGGCGTGGCACGTCTGCCGCCTTCAGGTCTGACGCGCCGACGCGCACGAGGACGCCGACCATGCGCCGAACCATGCGCCACAGGAAGTGCGACCCCGTCACCCGGATGAGGATCAGGCTGCCCTCATCCACGACGTCGACCCCGTCGACCTGGACCACCGTGCTCTTCTCGTCTGCATCGTCGTCCGAGAAGGCCTCGAAGTCGAGACGCCCGAGGAAACTGGCGGCGGCGCGCTGCATTGCGCCCGCGTCGAGCCGATCGCGCACCCACCAGACGAAGGGCTTGGCAAACGCGGTCCGCCGCCGGCTCACCTGGTACACGTAGCGGCGGGCGATGGCGTCGTGGCGCGCGTGGAACCGGTGATGCGCCACGCGCACGTCGAGCAGGTTGATGTCGGCCGGGAGCGCCTCGTTCAGGCGGTTCAGCAGCGTCGCCGGCGGCAGCGTCGTCGCGACGTCGAGGTGCGCGACCTGGCCGAGCGCGTGGACTCCCGCGTCGGTGCGCCCGGCGCCATAGAGCTCGATGCGATCGCGCCGGCCCGTGACCTTCTGCACGGCCTCGAGCAGGTCGCCCTGGACGGTGCGCGCGTTGCGCTGGATCTGCCAGCCCGAGTAGCGCGTGCCGTTGTATTCGATCTGCAGGCGGAAGCGTGGCATCGTGAAAGGTGAAACTTACTGACGTCCGGCCAGCCAGGCACGTCCGATCAGCTGGCCGCCCTCGGTCTCGACGTCGACATGGAGCGGCTTGCCGGCCAGATCGGCCGTGATCGTGACCGGTGACCACAGCCGGTACCCGTCGGCGCGGCCGAAGTCGACGTCGTAGTAGCGGGTGCGCGCGATCGGCCGCGGCCCGTGGTACCACACGTGCCGCACGCGATCGTGCAGGCCTTGCGGTGCGTAGATGGCCGTGACCACATAGACCTGGCCGGGCGAGTCGGCCGGCGTGGCGTCCACCGCGCGCGTGATCCGCGGGCCGCGCGACGTGTCCACCTGCGTCCCGAACGTCGCCTGCTGCAGCCGCAGCGGCGCCGGCGGAATGAACGGCCGCCCGTACTCGACCAGGACGAACAGGCTCAGCACGATCAGTCCGCCGATGAACCACGTGCGCTGCCAGTCGATGCGCCGCTCGCTGAGGATGAGCGTGGTGGCGCCGGCGCCGCCGATCACCGCCGCCCACCACAAGGCATGGACACTCTCGATCTTCCAGAGGATGGGTAGTGCGGCGGCCGCGCCGGCAAACACCGAGAACGCGAAGAACAGCGCCGTCAGGACGCGCCGCATCGCGACGTGACGGTCGTACACGAGGTCGAGCGTCGACAGCAGCGCCGCAGTGGCGATCAGCGCGAGGAACAGCACGTTGGGACTGCTCGCCGTCGTGCTCGACCAGTAGATCGGCAGGATGAAGAAGAGCAGCTGCTGGTAGAAGTTCTTGTTGCAGTAGTTGATGAACAGCATCGCGCGGCGGCGCCATGGACTCGACAGCGCGCCGCTGCGGACGATGAACGGCAGCGCCATGCTGGTCGCCCAGATGAAGGACACGTGCAGCAGCACCAGGCGCAGGTAGCGGAAGTCGCGCGCCCCGAGCCACATCACGCCGATGCCGAAGGCCAGCGCCCACAGGCTGTGGCCCCACCAGAGTTCGGTCTCGTGGGCTTCGACCCAGGTGGTGGCGCCCCGGAACGCCCGCCGGGATCGACGCCGCAGCGTGCGATGTCCGCCGGAAGATTCGAGCACGTCCACGGTACCAGTGTACGGGAGTGTCGTCCGGCATCCGGCGCCGGCTCGGTCATGCGCGCGCGGCGGAATCAGCCCTGGCGGGCCTGCCGCCGCAGCTTGTCGAGGAGCAGGCGCAGGTCGTCCGGCATCGGTGCCGTGAGTTCGATCCGGCGGCCGTCGGTCGGATGGACGATGACCAGGCGCTGCGCGTGCAAGGCCTGGCGGGGGAAGGAGACGCCGTGGCCCGGGTCGCCTTCCCGCGGCCGGTACCGGCGATCGCCGACGAGCGCGTGGCCATGCAGCTGTGCCTGGGCGCGGATCTGGCCCTGCCGGCCGGTTTCGAGCTGGATCTCGAGCAGCGACGTGTCGGCGAACGTCGAGACGACGCGGTAGTCGCAGACGGCGTCGCGCGCTTCCGGGTCGTTCGGCTTGGCGGGCCGCTGGACGAAGGCCTCGGCGTCCCAGGCGAGCCGGTCGCGCCACGTGCCCGCCGGAGGAGACGGGTGGCCGTTGACCAGCGCGAGGTAGACGCGGTCGGCGGATCGCTTGGCGAACTGGGCGACGAGCGCGGCGCGCGCCTCTTCGTGCAAGGCGAACACGACGAGCCCGGACGTGTCCTTGTCGATGCGGTGGACGACGAGCGGCTCGCGCGTGCGATGCGACCGGAAGCGGTCCCAGAGCAGCGCCATCACCGACGGCGCGTCGCTGTCGCCATCGAGCGGCACGGTCAGCAGCCCCGCCGGCTTGTTGACGACCACCACGTCGTCGTCCTCGTACACGGTGGGCAGGCCGTCGCGGACCGGCGCCCGCGACACCCGGCCGGCCGAGCCGGGGCGATCGAGCCAGAGGCGGATCTCGTCGCCGTCGCGGACCAGCGTCGCGGCACCGGCGGCATCGATCTCCTGGCCATTGACGAAGACGCGACGGCGATCGAGCCCGTCGATGGCCTTCCGGCGCGACCCGGCGCGGTCCTCCGCCGCCAGGTACTTGTCGAGGCGCTGACCCGCCTCCGCCGCCGTCACGGTCCATCGCCGATCGCCCTTCACGACCAACAGGGTAGCGCGACCCCGTCAGGTAGGACCCGTTGTCTCCGCCTAACGCCAAGGCTCCGCCGCGACGGGCCAACGCGGCCGTCGGGTTGGCGCGACGTATACTGCCGCCCGGACATGCGTATCGGCATCGATCTGGGCGGCACCAAGGTCGAGGCACTGGCCCTCGACGAAGAGGGACACGCGCTGCATCGGGAGCGTCTGCCGACGCCGCGTCACGACTACGAAGGCACGCTCGCCGCGATCCACGAACTGGTGCGGCGGTGCGAGGACGCCACCGGCCGGACCGGTACCGTCGGTGTCGGAATGCCTGGTGCGATCTCACCAGCGACGGGCCTGGTCAAGAACGCCAACTCCACCTGGCTGAACGGCCAGCCGTTTGCCGAGGACCTCGAGCGGATGCTCGAGCGGCCGGTGCGTTTCGCCAACGACGCGAACTGTCTCGCGTTGTCCGAGGCCACCGATGGCGCGGCGGCCAACGCCGAGATCGTGTTCGGCATCATCCTCGGCACCGGAGTCGGCGGCGGCCTCGTCGTTCGCAGCGCCGCGGTCATCGGCGCCAACGCGGTCGGCGGCGAGTGGGGGCACAACATGCTGCCATGGCCCGAGGACGACGAGTATCCCGGACCGTCGTGCTACTGCGGCTTGACGGGATGCATCGAGACCTGGCTGTCCGGCCCATCGTTCGCGCGCGACTTCCACCATCACGCCGGCCGCGACGCGACGGCGGCGCAGGTGCTCGAGTGGGCGAGTCAGGGCGACGCGCAGGCCGAAGCGGCCTGGCAGCGCTACGAGCGCCGGCTGGCCCGCGCGCTCGCGGGCCTCATCAACATCGTCGACCCAGACGTGATCGTGGCCGGCGGTGGCCTCTCGAACGTCGGCCGCCTGTACGACAACGTGCCCGCCTTGTGGGACCGCTGGGTGTTCTCCGATCGTGTCGACACACGGTTCGTGCGCGCGAAGTTCGGCGACTCGAGCGGTGTGCGCGGCGCCGCGTGGCTCTGGAACGCCTGACGCCGCCGACGTGCCCGACTCGCGCGGCGGTGTGCGCCTCGAGGGTCTACACCCGCGCGTGCTGGACGAGATCGGCGACGTCTGCCGTGGCCGGCTCGCGCACGACGTCCGCCGGAGTGCCCACCTGCACGATGCGCCCGTCGATCAGCACCACCAGTTGATCGCCCAGCCGCGCGGCTTCGTCGAGGTCGTGGGTCACGAACACGACCGTCGTGTGCAGCCGCGCCTGCAGGGCCCGCAGTTCGTCCTGCAGCTTGCGGCGCATCGACGCGTCGAGCGCCGAGAACGGCTCGTCCATCAGCAGCACGTCAGGATCGGTCGCCAGCGCCCGCGCCAGGCCGACGCGCTGCTGCATGCCGCCGGACAGTTCGTGGACGTGTCGCCGCGCGCAATCGGCGAGGCCGACCAGCGCCAGCTTCTCCTGCACGACGCGGCGGCGGACGGCCGGCGTGTCGCCCCGCAGTTCCAATCCGAACCCGACGTTGTCCTCGACGGTGCGGTTGGGCAGCAGCGCGAACTGCTGGAAGACCATCGCCACGTGATGCCGCCGCAAATGCCGCAGCGCCTCGTTGTCGCATCCGGCCGCATCGACGTCGGCGTCTCCGGCCCGCACCCAGACGTGCCCCCGCGTGACGGGAGCAAGGCGATTGACGGTGCGCAGCAGCGTCGACTTGCCGGAGCCGGACGGACCGACAATGACGGTGATCGCTCCACGGGCGACAGCGAGTGTCGCGCCGCGCACGGCGACGACGACGCCGTGCGCCGCCAGGACCTCGGCCCGGGTGGCGCCGCGATCGCAGTCGGCGGTCGCCGCCGCCAGGCGTCGGGCCGGGCGCGGGCCTGTTCCCGCCAGCAGGACGTCGACCTCCTCGAAGCGTAAGGCGTGACTCACGACCGGAGCCGCCGTTCCGACGGGCGGGCGAGCCGATCGAGCACGATGGCGAGCAGCACGATGGCGAGCCCCGCTTCGATGCCCGTGCCGACCTGGACGGTGTTGAGTGCGCGCACGATCGGCACGCCCAGCCCGCCGGCGCCGACGAGCGCGGCGATGACGACCATCGACAGGCTCAGCATCAGGCACTGCGTGACACCCGCGAAGATCGTAGGCGCTGCAGCAGGCAGTTCCACTTTCCAGAGCAGCTGCCAGGGCGTGGCGCCGAAGGCCAGGCCCGCCTCGACGAGCGGCCGTGGGACCGACGCGATGCCGAGCTGCGTGAGGCGAACCGGCGCAGGCAGCGCGAAGATCACCGTCGAGACCAGGCCGGGGACGACGCCCAGCCCGAACAGGACCAGGGCAGGCGTGAGATAGACGAACGTCGGCAGCGTCTGCATCAGGTCGAGTGCGGGGCGGAGCGCCGTGGCGAGGCCGGGTCGATGCGCGGCAAGGATGCCGATGGGCACGCCCACCGAGGTGGCCGCCGCTGCGGCCACGAGCACGAGGGCCAGCGTCTCCATCGTGGCGGTCCAGTACCCGAGATTGACGATGATCAGCAGGGCAGCGGCGACGAAGATGGGCAGGCGGGCGGCCCGCCGGCGCCACCAGCCCGCCGCCGTGGCGGCGACGATCAGCACGGGCGCAGGAATCGTCGTGAGGACCGCGTGCACGGCCGTGACCGTTGCCGTGACGATCGCCGAGAACGCGTCGAAGGCGCCGCGGGTGTGCTGCCGTGCGAGCTCGACGACGCGTGTCGCCGCTTCGCCGAGCGGCAGCTTGCGGCGGGTGAGCAGTGCCTCGAAGGTGCCCTCTGCGTCGTGCAGTCGCGCGAACGGCGACTCCGCCAGCGCCGGCGGCGGTGGCATCGGCGTGAGGCCGGCGGCCCACGACGTCGAAGTCTCGCGTCGGGTGGCGAGCCAGGCCTGCGCGGCAGCGTCGGGCGTACGGCCGCCGCTGAGGATGGCCTCCATCAGCGCATGCTCGTCGTCGATCGTGAACGACACGCGGCCGAGCAACTGGCCGGCGTTCGGGCACGCCGCCGTGAAGCCGCGCCGCGTCACGGTGTGGACGGTGGCGCCGCCGAAGTCCTTGCCGAACCACGCGTCGCCGCCCGACAGGTAGCGCATCGGGAACCGCGTGTTCATCGGATGCGGTGCCCAGCCGAGAAAGACGATGGGACGACGCGCGCGCACCGCGCGGTCCACTTCGCCGAGCATGCCCTGCTCGGAGGATTCGACGAGCGTGAAGCCGGCCAGCCCCAGGTCGCCTCGCCGAATCAGGCCGAGGACCGTCTCGTTGGCCTCGTTGCCGGCCTCGATGCCGTGCAGGCGCGCGCCCAGCGCCGTCCTGAAGCGCGCGATGTCCGCGAAGTCGCGAAGCCCGGCCTCGTACAGGTAGTCCGGCACTGCCAGCGTGTACCTGGCGCCACGCAGGTTGGTGCCGACAACGGCGATCGAGCCGTCGGCGAGATAGGGGGCGATCATCTCGCGCTGCGACGGCATCCAGTTGCCGAGGAAGACGTCGATGTCGCCGTTGCGCAGCGCTTCGAACGTCACAGGCACCGACAGCACGCTGACGCGCGGCTCGTAGCCGAGTGACGCGAGCGCCCGCGCGACGACTGCGGTCGTGGCAGTGACGTCGGTCCAGCCGACGTCGGACAGCCGCACCACGCGGCAGGCTGGAGGGTCTGGAATCTGCGCCTGAACCTGGGCGGTTGCGGAGCAGAAGAGCAGCGCGATCGCCCGCCACGCAAGTAGCAGGAATGGCCGACGACGGCGGTCAGCGGCAGGTGGCAACGCCCGCTCGCGCGGCATCGACCACCAGCGTGACGCGGGCCACGGCGGCCGCGTCGACGTCGATGGCGCAGTCGCTCGTGAAGGCGCCGCCGCCGCTCGTGACGACCACGAGGCGGTACGCGCCGGGAGCGACGGCAGGCACGGCGAAGATCCCCGTGCCGTCGCTGACCACGTCCTGGGGGCCGACGGGCCGACCCGCCGAGTCGAGCCGGATCTGGGCGCCGTCGACCGGCGTCCCGGTCGAGTCCTCGAGGCGCCCGAGGACGTCGCCGATCGCGTTCTTGAATGCGAGCGCCGGCCGCGGCACCTGCGCCGCGAAGAGCCCGGGCTGCACGGGATCGACGAGCTGGCCGCCGGTCGTCCGGCCGGTACGCAGCACGGCCACCATGTCCTCGAAGGGGCGCTGCGGCGTGTCGCGCCCCGCCGGCTGCGACAGCGGGTTGTCGACGACCGGGGCGTTGTTGGCTGCCAGCGAGAACAGCGCGACGCCGCCGGAGGACGGCACCGCGTCCAGCGCCATCCGCGCCTCCCGCAGCAGCCCCTCGGCCGAATTCTGGTAGGCGCCGAGCCCGACGATGACGGGCCGCGGCAGGCCGGCCGCGGCGCCGGTCCGCGGGGTGGCCTCGCGAAGGAACGTCATCCAGCCGTTGAATTCGTCAGCGGATGCCGACAGGTGCTGGGCGCGGTAGACCTGCGGCACGACCACGTCGACGCTGCCATCGCGGAGCCAGGCGAACCAGTCCTGGAACGCCTGCGTGTACGCGGTGGTGGCGCGCGGATCGCCGGGCGCCGCGCCGCTGGCGACGGCGGCGATGCTCACGACCAGCGACGGCCGCACCGCGTGGGCCGCCGCCGTGATGCGGCGGGCGAGTGCCGTCACCTGTTCGCGCCGCCACGCCGCCCATCGGCCGTCGTCCGCGCCCGGCAGGCCGACCTGACCGGTCTGGCCGATGCGTTGCTGGAAGCGCGCGACCGCGACGGCGTTGTAGCCGACGCTGGCGCTTCCGGACGGGTCCTCGGGGTACTGGAGCGCATCGAGGTGCACGCCATCGAGCGGATAGCGATCGACGAGCCTGGTGACGAGGTCGGCCAGGTAGCTCGCTGCGCCGGGGTGCCCGACGTCCAGCCAGAAGTCGTTGCCGAACCGGTAACCGTCCACCGACGTGCCGTTGCCGTCGGGCTGCAGGGTGCGGGTCAGCCAGTTGTCGCTGCCCTCGACGGCGCGGCCGTCGCGGAAGCCGTGTCGCACGAAGACGTGCCGCGGATCGACTGGCGGGGTCGAGAGATGCCAGACCGGGCCGAGCGTCACGAGGGCGTGCACGCCCAGGCCGGCTTCCCGGGCCTTGGCCAGGAGGTCGCCGAGCGGGTCGAATCCGGCGTCGATGCCGGCGCCCTCGGGAAGCGGCTCGCCGGCGTCGAGGTAGAAGGCGTCGCCGCGGCGCCGCACCTGGACGAACAGGGTGTTGGCGTGGAGCGCAGCCGCCCGCGATACCGCCAGCGTGACGTCGTCTGGCGAGCCCAGGCGGGTGTTGAACGTGTCGATCCAGACGGCCCGCCAGCGCGGGGTGCTGTCCTGCGCGTCGACCTCGGTGGCCAGGACCAGGCAGAGGACGGCCGCGATGAGGGTTGAAACGACGCGCACGCTGATGCGATGGTAAGGGGCCATCTGTGAACTTCGTATCCTACGCCTTCGCGGGCCTGCTGATCCTTGTCTGCCTCGCCCGTCTGACGGTGGGGCGACGCAAGATCGAGTCTTCATACGTCTGGGTGCTGCTCGTTGCCAGCCTGGTGTTCTACGGCTGGCACATTCCGCCGTACCTGGTGGTGCTGGTGGTGGCGGCGACGATCGACTACGTGGCCGCCCTGGCGCTCGAGCAGCCGCACCGGAGCGATCGCGCGCGCAAGGCCATCCTCGCCGTGTCGATGTGCACGAACCTGGGGCTGCTGGCCTTCTTCAAGTACTTCGGCTTCGCGCTGGACAATCTGCAGTGGGCGGCCGAGCGCATCGGGTTCGCCCTGGTGCGGCCCGAGTGGCAGGTCGTCCTGCCGATGGGCATCAGTTTCTACACGTTCCAGTCGATGAGTTACACCATCGACGTGTACCGGCGGCAGCTGCCGGCCCTCCGGAGCTTCCGCGACTTCATCCTCTTCATCAGTTTCTTTCCGCAGCTGGTTGCCGGCCCCATCGTCCGCGCGTCGGAGTTCCTGCCCCAGATGCCGCGTGTGCGGCGGATTCACTGGCCCGTGGTCGCGACCGGGCTGGCGCTGATGGTCGAGGGCTACTTCCTGAAGATGGTGTGCGCCGACAACCTCGCCGTGTACGTCGACAAGTACTGGGAGCAGGGCTACCGCACCGACGGCAACAGCGTCGTGATGGTGTGGCTGGTGCTGCTGTTCAGCGGCCAGATCTTCTGTGATTTCGCCGGCTACTCGCAGATTGCGCGAGGCGTGGCGTACCTGCTCGGCTACCGCCTGCCGATCAACTTCGACAGCCCCTACATCGCCGGATCGTTCAAGAACTTCTGGGAGCGGTGGCACATCACGCTGTCGCGATGGCTGCGCGACTACCTGTACGTGCCGCTGGGAGGCAACCGTGTCTCGCCGCGGCGCACCTACGTCAACCTGCTGATCGTGATGCTGCTCGGCGGCCTGTGGCACGGCGCGGCGTGGACCTACGTCGCCTGGGGCGCGATGCACGGCTCGGCGCTCGCCATCGAACGGGGGCTGGGCCTGCACCGCGGGCTCGAACGCCGCTCATGGTGGCTGCGGATCGCCTGGGCGGTGGTCGTGCAGGTCGTCGTGCTCGTGACGTGGATCTTCTTCCGGAGCCACTCGTTCGGCGGGGCGTGGCAGTTCCTCCGGAACATCGCCAGGCTCGAGTGGGCGACGCCCAATTGGGAGATGTGGACCGCGGTGGCGTTCCTCGTGCCGATCGTCCTCGCGCACGCGTGGACGTGGCTGGTCGAGCACGAGTGGGTCGCCCCCCTCACGCCGTTTCGACGCGCCGTGCTGACCGGCGTGATGCTGTACGGGATCCTGATCGCCTACGGCAGCAGCAACGCCTTCATCTATTTCCAGTTCTGAAGGTGCATCGTCACGCGCTGGTAGGGGCGCCTCCCCGAGGCGCCCTGTCGCCGTGGCCGCGATGGTCGCCGGCCTGATCGGCCGGCGCCGCTTGAGGGGCCGTTCGGGGAACGGCCCCTACCAACGGACGACGTGATGTCACGCGCTGGTAGGGGCGCCTCCCCGAGGCGCCCTGAGGTCCGTGGGCATGATGGTCGCCGGCCTGATCGGCCGGCGCCGATTGAGGGGCCGTTCGGGGAACGGCCCCTACCAACGGACGATGTGATGACGCGCTGGTAGGGGCGCCTCCCCGAGGCGCCCTGAGGTCCG
>CBIHOS010000073.1:0-19558 GCA_966211945.1 uncultured bacterium | reverse complement strand
CTGGGGACGCCACCATAACTGGAAGCGCTCCATCCAGCAATCGACCGAGCGTAGCTGTCCCCGTCAGCCTGTAGCACCGCTCCGGCTGCGGTGTGCACACGACCGGCGCTGCCAGCAGCCGACGCAGGATCTGCTGCGCCTGTGTGACCTGCCCTCGCAACAACCCTCGCCAGTCGGCCAGCCGCTCAAGCAACTGCGCCCGAAGCACCATCGGCTCGGTCTCGCGCGCTCGACCCAAGACGGCCTCGGTGGCCGCAGCACTGACGAGTCCTGCGCGCTCGGCCTCCCGGACGCGCACCGCGTCGAGCAGGGCCGTCAGTTCGCCCCCCGAAGCGATGGCCGCCGTGAGCTGCCGCAGTTCGCGATCGAGCCGCTCCACGGTCGCCTTCCGCCCGTCGGCGGAAGGCGCATCCTGTGGCGTCTGCAGGATGGCCATGGCCCGCGCCACCGCCGCATCGACGATGGCTGGGTCGAGGACGGTGCTCTCCACCGCGTCGAGCACTGTGTCTTCGAAGTAGGTGGCCGGCAGGGTCAGACCGTTCTCGCAGACCGTGCGCCCCTTCTGGTGGTACGCCGAGCATCCGTAGAACAGGGCGCGCTTGCCGCCGTGCGAACGTGTCCGGGCCTCCATGGTCGCGCCGCACTGCCCACACCGGAGGAGCCCGCTCAGCAGGTACTTGGCGCTCGATCCGGGCGGTCGACCGTCTAGCCGGCCGCTACGAGTCCGCAGAGCGCGGCCCCGAACGTCTGCGAGCCTCAATTGCACCGCCTGCCACTGCGCGTCGGACACGATCCGCAGCTCCGGTAGGTCGAGCTCCTGCCAGCCGTCCGCGACCCGACTCTGTCGGACCTGGCCCCAGACGTTCCGCTTCTTCGTTTTCCCCCAGACGACGTGGCCGCGATAGAGCTCCCGGTGCAGTGCCTCCCGAACGCTGGAGCCGTTCCATCCGCAGGGCCGCGCCTGTTGCGCCCGGGGGGCTGGCTGCCCGGCGTCATTCAGCGCCTTCGCGATCAGTCGAAAGCCCATGCCGCCGGCATAGCGATTGAAGATGGCCCGAACGACTGCGGCCTCGGCCTCGTTGATGCGACGTACGACGTGGGACCGTGTGCCATCAGGTACGGCCTCGTTCTCGAGATCGAAGGGTCTCATCAGGACGCCCAGTGGCCGGTCGGTGCAGTTCTGCTCCGTGTGGCAGATCGACACTGGCACCGACGTGCCGCGAATTATTGGATGTACCCGAGGTAGTCATGCTCTTCGACATGGACGGCGACGTAGTGCCGACCAGCCCGCTGCGCAGGTCCTCGGCAGTGTGGTCGAGGCCAGGGCCTTGCGACGCAGCACCGCCACCTCGTTTGCCCGCGCGCGTCACGCGCCGGCCAGGCTCGAGGTGCTCATGGCCCGGCAGACGCTCCGCGTCCGGTGCCCTGACCAGCAGCTCCGGCAACGGTCCCCGCCACGCGTAGCGCCTGGCAGAACAAGAACAGGGAGCCCCGTACGTGCCGACCGCCGCCTGGAAGCCGCCCGGCGCCGCCGCGATGAGCCCGAAATACATCAGGGTGGCGATCAGGCCGAGGGCCGTCCCGTTCGCGAGGCGGTCCTGAAGCACGGGGCGTAGCACCCGCCAGGAGACCAGGTAACCGAACACGAACACGCCGATCGGTACCGCCGTCAGGAAGACCGTCTGACTGATCAGACCGAGCGGTGTCAGCGTGATCACCAGGAGGACCTCGAGCAGCAGAGCGCCGAGCGTGACGCGCCCCCAGCGGATGTACATACGACCTCCGTCAGCTCTGGCCGACCACTCGCTCGATCACACGACGGTCAGTGGCCCTTGTCGCCCTTCCGCGTCACAAACCGTTCGAGCTCACGCTCGAGGGCGCCCGGGAGGCACGGCTTGCTCAGGAAGCTGTCGCAGCCCATCGCCTCGGCCCGCGCGCGCTCGGCCGGGAGCACATGCCCGGTGAGCACGACGACGGGCACGTGCGCCGTGGCGTCGTCGGCTTTCAGTCGCTGCGTGAGCTCCCAGCCATCGATCCCAGGCATCGAGAGATCCATGACGATCACGTCGGGGCCGTGGGCCGCCACGAGCGGCAGGACCTCGAGACCATTCGCGGCCTCAACCACTTGCCACCCGCGCATCGAGAGGAAGTAGCTGTACATCTCCCGCGTGTCTTCGAAGTCCTCGGCGATGAGCACGACGCCGACGGCCGACAGCGCTGCAGGCGCCATCACGCCCACCCCTTTTCTTGAAAGCGGTCCTCGAGCGTGGCCGCGTGGATGCACGCGTCGGCCTTCAGCCGATGCACCTGCGTCATCTGGGCTTCGCCGTCGACGTCCACGCGCACCTCCACACCGAGCGGATGCGACCGCAGCACGCACGTCGCCGATCGGGCGCCCTTCGTGAGCGCCCACAGCCGTTCGTCGCTCGGTGGCGGCGGTTCAGGCGGGCAGGTCTGTGACATCAGCGAAGGCCGGACTGTGACTCCGAGATCCGGCGACCGACGCGAAAGCGCGCACTCATCACGCCGCGGCCAGAGTGCAGGACGCTTTATACCTGTCGAATGGATGGGCTGCAAGCACGGCGTTCCAATCAGCCCAATCGGCGCGGCTGCCTCGACCACACCTACACCCAGCCGGCCCATGGCAGTCACCACAGCTGCCTGCTGCCACGCCGCGGAACTGGCCAGCGCGGCTTTCCGCTCGCGACCTTTGCGAGCTCGGCCCGTGCTGCATCCTTCTCGATCTCTGCCGGCGACTATGCTTCCGCCACGACCAACTCGGAATCCGTATCGCCTGCGCGGTTCTGATCGAGCCAGTCCAGCAGCTCACGGACGCTCGCCCGCGCCATGCCGATCGACGTGTCGGCGGCTCCGTAGTACACCGACAGCGTGTCATTGTCGTCAGCGAGGGTCGTGCCGCAGGGAAAGACGACGTTGGCGACGTCGCCGTGCTGCTCGTAAGGCTGCTCGGGACCGAAGACCCACGCATCGCCTCGGAGCAAGGTCTGCTCGGGATGATCACGGTCGAGCAACGCGAGTCCGGCCCGATAGATGGCGCCCGACGCGGTCCGGCGAACGCCGTGATAGATCATCAGCCAGCCGCGCGCAGTCTCGATCAGGGGTGGCGACAAGCCAATCTTGTTGGCATCCCACCAGCCGCCGCGCCTGGCCCTCAGCACCAGTCGATGGCCACCCCAATTGCGCAGGTCTGGCGAGTAGGAGATCCAGATGTGCGCCCCGGAATCGGCGATTGGCCGGTGCAGCAGCCCGAAATTGCCGTCGATGCGCCTGGGCAGCAGCGCCGCATCCTTGTCGTCCGGCTGCATCACCACACCGAGCCGTTCGAAACCGCGGAAGTCCTCGGTGAGTGCCAGCGCCACCCCGGGACCGCCGCGGCCGAACGCCGTGTAGGCGATGACATAGCGCGCGAGCTCGGGCACGTACGTGATGCGCGGGTCCTCGATGCCCCACAGTTCTTCGGGATAGTTCTGGGGATCGGGCAGGAGCGTCGGCTCCGCGTCGATCACCCAGCCGTCGATCCCGTTGGCCGACCGCGCGGCACACAGGTGCGAGAGCCCCCGCCGGTCCTCGACCCGGCAGAGCAGCAACGTGGTGCCGTCCTTCAGACGCGTCGCTCCGGGGTTGAAGACCGAATGCACCGGATACGGCCACTCACGGGCCGAGAGTATGGGATTGTCGGCGTGCCGGCGGAAGAGCACGGAAAACTCTGGAGGTGTACTCACGAGAAAAGCGGCTTGGTCGGCTGGGCCGGCTGGAGGGGAGGGAGTGCCTGCAGGTCGGTGAGGGCGAGCAGGAAGGCGAGCGTCGACTCCGCGCCCTGGTTCTCGTTCACTCGCTCGGCGTGCAGGCCGTCGCGGCAGCCGCCGGTCGAGGCATCGTAGACCGGCTGGTGCAGGTGGTTGCGGCCGACGAACCAGTCGAACGCGAGGTGAGCGCGATCGCCCCAGGCGCCGTCGGCGGTAATGCGTTGCGCTTCCAGGCAGGCCGCCACGGTGGTACCGGCCTCGATCGGTTGCTGGTCGAACCTGGCGCGCAGGCGCCCGCGTGCCGCGAAGCCGTCGGTCCCAATCGGCTCGAACCGCCCGTCGGTGATTTGCTGATCGACCAGCCACGACAGCGCCGTCAGTCCATCTGTGACCAGGTCGGGTCGTGCCATGCGTGCGCCAGATGCGATCAGCGCGTGCGGCAACTGGGCGTTGGCGTATGTCAGATGGTCCTCGAACCACGGCCAGTCGTCCGAGCGGACGCGCCGTTGCAGGTCCGAGAGTCGGTCGACCAGTCGCGCGCGCACCTCCTGCACGCTGCGTTCGCCTTCGAAGGCCCTGAGATACTCCTCGATGCCGAGCAGGACCGAGGCCCAGGCACGCGGGCTCGTGAAGTTGTCGACGGCCGGAAGTGCGGCGTGGAACACACCAAGGGCGACGCCGGTCTTGCCTGGCTCGGACGAGCGGCCAATCACGGTACCGAGCGCCTGGATGCCATGCCCATGGCAGTCTTCCGAGCCGACCGTCTCCAGCCACGTTCTCGAGTACGACAGAAAGTTGCGGAAGCGCCCCTGCGCCTGGTCGAACGCGGCATGCGTGAAGGCGAGGTAGCGTGCCGAGAGCCGCCGCACCTCGGCGAGATCGCCGGTGCCACAGTCCTCCAGACGCGCCATCAGCTGCAACCCACGTGCGTTGTCGTCGAGACAATAGCCTTCGTCGTAACGAGGGACGCAGAACGTCGCGTGCTGCAACAATCCGGTGTCGTCGCTGAGCGTGCTGAGATGCCGAAGATCGAGGCCCGGCAAGCCGGCCAGTGGCGCGACGTGGACGCCGGCGCGGGGCGCGTCCCGCGCGGTGCCCGCATGCTCGCACAGCGCGCCCTCGAACGTGGCGACGTACTGCACCGCCACCGCTGGCCAGAGCATCGTGCGACCGTGCACGGCCGCGCGCTGACGCAGGGCCTCGCGGCCGGGCGTGTCGGCAAACAGGGCCCCGACCGCGAGTGCGATGGCCACCGGATCCCGTGGCGGCACGAGGACGCCACGGTCGGGTGCCAGCAGCTCGCGGGCGTACACGTAGGGGGTCGAGATCACGGCGCGCCCTGACCCGACGGCATACGCCAAGGTGCCCGAGGTGCTCTGCTCCTGATTGAGGTACGGCGTCACGTAGATATCGGTCGCGCCCAGGAACTCGTTGAGTTCTTCCTGGCTCACGAAGCGATCGTGGAAGGTGACCTGATCCTCGACCCCCAACTCGCGGGCCAGCGCTTGCAGCGTGATGCGATACGCCTCGCCGTGCTGTTCCCGCACATGGGGGTGGGTGGCCCCCAGCACGATGTACAGCGCCTCCGGATGGGCGGCGACGATGGCGGGAAGGGCCCGGATCACGTACTCGATGCCCTTGTCGGGCGACAGCAGGCCGAAGGTCAGGATGACCGAACGACCGCTCACGCCGAGCCGTCGCTTGCTCGCCAGCGTTTCGGGCACCGACGGGATGCCGTGCGGGATGACGTCGATCCTGTCAAGCGGTACGCCGTACACCGAGTGCAGCACGTGCCTGCCGTGCTCGCTCATGACGACCAGCCGCTGCGACAGGGCCGCGACTTCGTCGATCACCAGCCGCTGCGCCGGATTGGGCGTGCTAAGAATTGTGTGCAGCGTCGTGACGACCGGCATGCGGAGCGCCCGCAACAGGAGCAGCAGGTGGTTGCCAGCCTTGCCGCCGAAGATGCCGAACTCGTGCTGCAGACACACGAGGTCCACCTGATTGACATTCAGGTAGTCAGCGCAGCGCAGGTAGGACACCGGATCCGTCTCGGTGATCTCGAAGCTCACCAGTGACGGGTAGGCATGTCGCTTTCCCGGATCGTTCACCGCGACCACGAGCAGGTCCACCGTGGGCGCAGCGGCGGCGAGTGCCTCCCCCAGGTGCGTGGTGAAGGTGGCAATTCCGCATTGACGTGGCAGGTGGTTACCCACGATGGCCACTCGCTCGAGACCCTGGTGCGAGGACGGGGACACGACGAGCATGTCCCGCGCGAACGCTGCGGTTGGTACGATGGCTCTGCTCCTGGATGTTGTGACGGTCAGGTGCGTCAACACGGGCGTGCGCACCCTCTGTGTGAGCGCGCGCCGACGCGCGGGCGGCGTCCCGGGCGAGTGCGGCCCCGGAGACGTCGTGACGGCCATGGTCACTCGGCTGGTCATCCCCGTCTGTCCCGCATTGCACACGCGGAACGCCTGCGCACAGAGTGCGGCTCGCGGCCGAGCCGCACGAGTTGCACCGTGCCGGGCCGGCAGCGACCGTGTGCGGTTTGGTACAGCGGCGATGGCGTGCAGCTGTCAGCCTGAAAGGATGGTCATCGCACAAGCAGTTGCCGGCGCATCGCCCCGACCGTGCCCCGACTCGACATCGGCTGGGCGGCGGCACCGCCGATCCCACCGCGCTCGAGGGGGTGCGGCATGAGAACCGAAAGGCACCCACGCGGGGCACTGTTCACGGCCCTGCGCGAGCTGGTCGCGGCGCTCGACCGCCGCCAGCCGCAGCGGGACAGTCAGCGTGAACGCGACATCGTACGGGACGCGAATTCGCTGCGGGGTGCGGCCGTCGATCGCGTCGCAGCCATGCAGAGGGATGACGAACTCGCCTCTATGAGACCAGACGTCGATCTCGTCGACACGCGATGAGCTGCCGCACGGTGTCCGGGTGTGACGGGCACCACGAGCGCCTAGCTGAGGCCCAGAACGAACGCCGAGCCGAGCGCAAGGAGTGAGCAGACCGACACCGTCACGACGCGTACCCGGCGGCGCACGGCAGCGTCATGTGCGTGGCCCTTCGCCAGCCAGCGCTCCCACTGTGCATCGCTCCTGGCGGCGGACAGCGATGGACTGGTCAATGAACGTTCCATCCTGCCATGGTCGCCCATCGGTGCCGGCACGTCTGTGCCGCATTGCACACGAGAGATCCGTCGGGGCCCTTCGCACTGGCGCAATCCGCAGCCCGCCGGCCGCCTTGTCGTCCGGGTTGGCAGGCGCGTGAACAGCCGTGCGACGAGCGCGGATCGTGGGGGACACCGTAGCCGCGCCGTCTGGTCGCCACGTCGAGGGTGTCGTGTGACCATAGTCCGTATGGCACCCACCCTGCTTGGGGACGTGGCAGTCGGCGACATCTCGAGATACCTGGCGGCGGCCGGAATCTCGCCCCGCCGGGTCAAGAAGCCTGCCGCAGGCGTCGTGTTCCGCCAGGGCGGGGACGCCATGAGCGTGTTCCACCTGCAAACGGGCGCCGTGAAGTTGTCCGTGCTGTCGCCCACGGGGAAGGAGGCGGTCATTGCCATGCTCGAGCCGGGCGACTTCTTCGGCGAGGGCTGCCTGGCAGGGCAACGTGTGCGAATGGGGTCGGCGACTGCCGTCACCGCGACAACGCTGCTCCGTATCCGCAAGGCCGACATGGTGCGGATGCTGCACGAACAGCCGGATTTCTCCGACCGGTTCATTCGCCACATGTTGGTGCGGAATATCCGTTTCGAACAGGATCTAGTCGATCATCTGTTCAACTCCAGCGAGAAGCGGCTCGCGCGGACGTTGCTACTGCTCGCGCATTACAGGCAGCACGAGACGGCCCTGCAGGTCCTGCCCAAGCTGTCGCAGGAAACCCTCGCCGAGATGGTCGGCACGACCCGCTCCCGGGTCAACTTCTTCATGAACAAGTTCCGCAAGCTGGGATTCGTCGACTACGACGGCGGTGGCGTCACCGTGAAGCCCTCGTTGCTGACCGTCGTGCTGCGCGACGGATGACTCGCACGGCGACGTGTCCAGTTCACCCATCACGACACGGTGATTCTCGCGGCCAGCCAGAGGATCAACGTTGCGCCGATCACGATCCCCATGGCGCGGACGTCACCGTGCGCGTGATCATGAGGTAACCGTACCGCCAGCGCCGGAGCCGGCGTGCTGCTGCGAGTGCCGGTGCGCACAGGGACGATCGCGAGAACCATGGTCCATCGTCGCCGTGTTCGGCCGCCGCGTCTGTGCCGGATCGCACGTCGAATCGAATCCGCTGAGAAGGGAGCGGCCTTGGTCCTATCAGCCGACCGATGGCGTCGCCGAGGGGCAGGAGCAAAGCTGCCCACGCCTGCCTTCAGTCGTCGCCGATCCACCGGGAGCGTTTGACGGGCGACGCCGGGGTCAACTAGATTGCGGCCATCTCCATGTGGGCCCAGTGCCTCGTGCTCGCCGCGGTGGCAGTCTCCCTCGCCGTGGGACAGGACCTCCGTCCGCGCGCAGAAACGCAGCGCTTTCGCATCACGGCCGAGCGCATCCAGTTCGACGCTCTGTTCCTCGATGGTCAGAACCGTCCGATCGCCGACATCAGATTAGACGAAGTGACGGTCAGGCAGGCGGGCGTGGTCGTGCCCCTTTCGGACTTGCGCTTCCAATCCCGCGTGAACTCACCCACGGCGACGTCTGCCGGTGCAATGCGCGAATCGCGGAACGCAACCCAGGCAAGCGGGGCGCCGACGATGGCAACCGAGGACACAGATGCCTGGGTGTTCCTCATCGACGATCTCGCGATGTCGCCGGACGGCTTTGCCAGGGCGAAGAACGGCCTGCTGGCAGTGTTGGAGCATGAGATACCGCCGAGAGTCGTCGTCGGCATCCTGCGGACCGGCGTGCTCGGCACCCACCAGACACGCTTGTCCGACGATCGCGCCGAGCTGCGGCGCTCGGTGGCGAGCATGCGTCATCAGAGCAATCGTTGGCGGGGCGGCGTCATGAGCCGGTCCGGTGCGACGGTGGCAGGCCCGAACAGCAAGGACCAGGTGTTCGTCGAGGGAACGCTCGGCAGTCTCAACTCGCTCCTCCTCAGCCTGCGGCCCCTGTCGGGCCGCAAGGTCGTCGTCGTGATGTCCGAGATGGTCGCGCTCACAGCCGGAGAGGCCGACATCGAACCTGGCGGCTGGCTACCCACCGTCACGTGGGATGTGAAGTACAACGGCGTCGCGCAGCGCATGCGACGTCTCGGCAGGTTGGCCAGTGAATCGGGGGTCACTGTGCACACCGTCGATCTGGCCGGCGTGACGAGAGTCGGCTCACGCAGGCGGGTGGACCAGGATGAGGGGCTGCACGCCGTGGCCGACGAACTGGGCGGGCTCTACTTCGGAAGGAGCAACGACGTGGGCGCCTTGCTCGACGGAGTGCTTGCGGTCGAGCAGGGGCACTACGTGTTGGCCTACGAACCGCCGGCAGGCACCTTCGACGACGGCGGCAAGCCGAGGTTCATCGATGTCTCGGTTGCGGTCTCGAGACCAGGAGTCACGGTGAAGACACGTACAGGCTTCTTCACGCGCTGACCGGCTCGCGAGATCGTTCGTGGTGCCACGAACCGCGGCAGGTTCGCGGGCTGCGCCGGAGCCGCAGCCGCCTGTCACGCATCAAGCCCGGCCTCCCCACGAACTCCGATCTGTCAGGATGCCGAGACGCTGAAGCGAACGGGGCACGCGTTGGTCTTGGTAGGATGGCGCGCGTGAGCGCACCGGTTGGCCGCCGAAGCTTGTGGGATCGTCTGTGGCAGCGCCGAGCACGTCAGCTCTGGAAGAAGACCGGACGGCACGGGTTGTCCGGTGCGCTCGATGAGCCTCGGCCCGGACAGCGGTTCATGCACGGCTTCAAGCTGCGCGGGTGGGTCGCGTCGGAGCAGCCGATCGTGGTGGCCGCCTACGTCTCCGGGCGGAAGGTCTGGGAAGGGCGTGCGACAGCGGCGCGAAGCGACGCCGGGCCGACCGCACGCGAGTTCTCGACGTTCGTGCCGGCGGCGCAGGCCATCCGGGGCCGTCTGGCCGGGCTGAAGGTCACAGCCCGTCTGGAAGGCGCGGCCGAGGACGATGCGCTGACGCTGCACGCGTTCCCCGTGCTGCGTGGCAGCGGCGGGCGAAAGCTCCCGCGCTGGGCCTATGGACAGGTGTGGGACCGCGACTCGACGAACCTGGCCGATGCCATGGACGCTGTTGCCGGATACACCGACGCCGGCGAGTGGGAGCGGTCGGGCCGATCGACGGCGGACCATCTCGTGCGCACGCTCGCGATTGTCGCGACCGACGACGTGCTGGAGATCGGGTGCGGCGCTGCGAGAGTCGGCGTGCAGCTCGCGCCGCGGTGTCGTCGCTGGCACGGTGCGGACGTCTCGGCCAACATGCTTCGGTTCGCTCGGACGGCATTGAGCGAGATGCGCAACACGTCGTTGCACCAGCTCAATGGCTTCGACCTATCCGGCATCGGCGATGGGAGCATGGACGTCGTCTACTGCACCGCCGTCTTCATGCACCTGGACGAGTGGGACCGGTATCGATACGTCGCCGAGTTCTACCGCGTGCTCCGGCCTGGGGGGCGTGTCTACTTCGACAACTTCGACCTGCGAAGCCCGGACGGGTGGGTGCTGTTTCAAGAGATGGCGGCTCTGGACGTGGCGGTTCGGCCTCCCAACGTGAGCAAGGCCTCGACCGAGCAGGAACTGACCTGGTACGCCGAGAAGGCGGGCTTCTCGAACGTGGCCAGTGAGACCGGGCAGCTCTGGATCACCGTGACGGCCCGTAGGCCTTCGCATTGAACGTCGTCGGTCTGTAGCGCAATTCCACGAAGTCGCGCTCTCGCGAGACTTACTCCTTCCATCAGAGAGCCAAGCGGGCAGACTCGACCATATACGACGCCTGATTTTCGTGATCCGTGGTGGCGTCCACCTTGCTGCTGAGTGAGGCGCGGTCGACATCCCCTCGACCGGGCACTCGAATCACAAGACGATGAACAGGATGCGGGCACTTCTGGCCGGCAAGCGGTATCTGGCCGACCCTCAGTACGAGGGCGTCATTCTCGTTCCGGTCGACGAGGCAGGTGCAGCCATCAGCGTGCCGTACTCGGATCCGCGTCTGCAACTCGAGCCGAGCTGGTGGCAATGGCATCAGCGGACCAGCCTGCGGGTGCCGGCCTGGCTGGCGCGCGAGCAGCACGTCGGCGCGCCCTGAAGTTCCCGTACCCCCTGATTCTGTCCTGCCCGCGTGCCACGACGTGCAGCGCACGTCTCGGGCCGCGGCGTGCGGACGTCGGATCGCGCTTCCGACACGTCATCGCCATCGCCACCATGCCGGCGTCCGGCGCGGCTCGTACAACTCTTGTACTCCGGTGCACCGTTGGCCGGCAGGCGAGTGAGCGACGCCGACCGGGCTTTGTGTGCGAACACTCACCCAATGTGAATGTCGCGGACAGTCGGCGCCGCACTCGCGGTCGACTGGTGCAAGCGGCTCGCCACCGGTGACAGTCACCGTCTGACCCTGGCGTCGCGGCGTCGTCGACGAGCGCATCCTGCGTGCCGGTAGCCGGAGGCACCGAGCCAGCTGGACGTGTACGTCGACGACGGCTGGCGCGTTGATCAGGACATGACGCTTCGGGAACGCGCGGAGGCGGTGCTGCTGGCCGACACGGCGATTGCGCGTGAACTGCTGGCGATGGCCGATCGCCACGCGCTGCCGACGCCGGCGGCGCGGGCCGGCGTCAGTCCCGCGTCGGTCCGGGCCTTCGTGGAAGGCCGACCGGGCTGGAGCTCCTCGGCGCGCGGCATCGAGGCCGAGGCACGGCTGCGGGTCGAGGCGGTGGTGCTGGCGCACGGCCGCCCCTCGACTCTCATCCGGCGCAACCGCATCCATCTGCCGGAGTCGCCCGAGCTTCGCCGCCGCATCGACGCGACGCGAGCCCGCTACGAGCCGCATCTGGCCAGCGTCGGGCGCATCGAACTCTCGGGACATCCACGGCTGCACCACGCCGGATCGGCCTGGCTCGTCGCCGAACGGCTGGTCGTCACCAACGCGCACGTCGCCGCAGAATTCGTGGCGCGCGAACAGACCCACCTCGTGTTCCGGCGGGCCTTCGGCAGCGACACGATGTCGGCCTGCGTCGATCTGCGCGAGGAGTTCACCGTGGACGGCACGCCCGAGGAGTTCGAGATCGGCGTCGACCAGGTCGTCTACCTCGCCGATCTGACCGACGCGCAGGCGCCCGATCTCGCGGTGCTGCGCCTGTCGCCCGGCCAGGGCGCGATTCTGCCTCCGCCGATCCCGTTCGTCGATGTGCCGCTCGACGCCGGCCGCGATCTCGCGGTGGTCGGCTACCCGGCCGAGGATCCGCTCGGCGTCCCCAGCGCGGCCGTCGCCCGCCGCGTGTTCGGCGGCATCTACGGCGTGAAGCGCTTCTCGCCCGGCAAGATCGGCGCGCCGCCCGAGGGCGCCTGGGCGTTCGCGCACGACGCGACCACGCTCGGCGGCAGTTCCGGGTCTGTCGTTCTCGACCTGGAAACCGGCGGCGCGATCGGCGTGCACTTTGCGGGCGCGCTCGAGCGGACCAACTATGCAGTCCGCGGCGCCTACGTGCTGGAAGCGCTCACCGCCATGACGCCGATGGTCGTCGTGCCAGCCCTGCCGCCGCCCGCGCCATCGGAGCCGCCGCCGGCCCGTCCGTCAGCCGACGGTTACGAGACGCGCGACGGTTACCGTCCCGACTTTCTGGGGGCCGATCAGCCCGTCGTGCCGCTGCCCGCCATCGTCCGCGACGAGGACGTCCTCGACGTCGCCTGGCGCGGACAGCAGTGGCGCGCCATCCCGTACCGGCATTTCTCCGTCGTCATGAGCCGCAGCCGGCGGGTGTGCTTCGTGAGTGCGGTCAACATCGACGGCGGTCTGTCGGTGCCACATCTGCGGCGCCGCGACTGGCGCTTCGACCCGCGCCTGCCGGACACCCAGCAGTTGTCGGGCCGCGTCTACGGCAATGCCCCTCGCTTCAGCCGCGGCCACATGACGCGGCGCGAGGATCCGGCGTGGGGGCCGCGCGACGAGGCCGATCAGGGCAACACCGATTCCATGCACCTGGCCAACGCCGTGCCGCAGATGCAGCCCTTCAACGCCGGCATCTGGCTCGGACTCGAGGACTACGCGCTGCAGAACGCCCGCGAAGACGACCAGAAGATCTCCGTGCTGACCGGCCCCGTCCTGCGCGACGACGATCCGGTGTTCGAGCAGGTGGCTGTCCCCATCGAGTTCTGGAAAGTGATCGCCTTCGTGCACGACGACACCAGGGCCCTCAGCGTGTCGGGCTACGTGTTGTCGCAGCGCGGCTTCCTGCCGAACCGGGAAGCCGTGTTCGGTGCCTACGAGACCTATCAGGTGCCGCTGACGACGATCGAGCAGCGGGCCGGCATCCGCTTCGGACCGCTGAGGGCGCTCGACGTGTTCGCGCAACAGCCGGAGTCCGCCGTCCTGCCGCTCGTCTCTCCCGACGACATCCGCTGGCGCGCCTGAGGTCAACCGCCGGCTCGCGGGTGATCGCGGACGAACTGGCCGACGATCGCGTCGGCGTCCTCGTCGTTCACGAACCCGAGGGCCTCGGCCCGCGACACGTCGAAGGCGCCGGGCCAGGTCTGGACGATGCGCGCGATCGCCGGATCGATCTGGTAGCGCACGCGGGCCCGCGCTTCGGGCCCCGCCGTCCGTTCGAGCGCGTCGAGCATGCGCGCCGGCGTCACGGTCGACCCCGGCAGGTCGATCGTTCTGAGTTCGCCGAGCCGATCGGCCGCCACCAGACCCGCATGCGCGAGATTGCGGACGGTCGTCGCCGGCGACGCCACCCAGAGCCGTGTGTCCGGCGGCACGGGGCAGACGGTGTCGACGCCGCGTACCGGCTCGCGCACGATGCCGCTGACGAAACTGGACATCGCCGAGTTGGGTGCGCCGGGCCGAATGGCGACCGTGGGCACGCGGCACGCCAGGCCATCGACGGCTCCGCGTCGGGTCTGTTCCAGCACGAGCAGTTCCGCGATCGCCTTGCTGGTGCCGTAGGTCGACTGCGGCCGGACCGGGAAGTCGGCGGGCACGACCGGCGGCAGCGGCCCGCCGAAGACCGCCACCGTGCTCGCGAACACGAAGCGTGGGCGCGTCGCCAGCGACCGGCAGCAGGCGAGCAGCGACGACGTCGCGTCGACGTTGACCGTCATCGCGAGATCCGGCTCGGCCTCCGATTGCCCGCTGAGCACGGCGGCAAGGTGCCACACGTGCGTGATGTCGCCGGTGACCAGACCCGCCAGCCATTCGTGATCGGTGATGGTGCCGACGCACGCCCGGACGCGCGGGTCGACGACCGGGCACGGTACGCGGTCGATCGCCAGAATCTCGTCTGGCCGCATCCGACTGTGCTCGCCGAGCAGTTCCTCGATCAGCCTGACTCCGAGAAAGCCGGCGCCTCCCGTGATGACCACGCGCATGGAATGACGACCTCTTGGACCGACGCCCGCCACGCGGCCTGATGGTCGCGTGAGCCTCGGCTGCGCTCATGCTACCGTTCCGCGGCGTGAACACTCCAGCATGCGTGGCGGTGGTGACGGGGGCGGGCAGCGGGATCGGGCGGGCCGTGGCGCTCGGGCTGCTCCGTGGCGGCTACGACGTCACGCTCGTTGGACGGCGGGCCGATGCGCTGGCGGCGACCGCAGCACTCGCCGGCGGTGCAGCCGGCACGCCGCATGTCGCTGCCGCCGACGTCACTGACGAACGACAGGTGCGCCGCGTGTTCGAAGCCGTCGGTGACCGGCATGGACGGCTGGACGTGCTGTTCAACAACGCCGGCGTGGCGCCGCCCGCGGTGGCGCTCGAGGATCTGACCCTGGCGCAATGGCAGCGCGTGGTCGACGTCAACTTGACGGGCGCGTTCCTCTGCCTCCAGCAGGCCTTCCGCCTGATGAAGACACAGTCGCCGCGCGGCGGACGGATCATCAACAACGGGTCGAGGGCGGCGCACGTGCCGCGGCCGCGCTCGGCGCCGTACGCCGCGACCAAGCACGGCATCACCGGCCTCACCCGCGCCGCCGGCCTGGACGGACGCGCCTTCGATATCGCCGTCGGCCAGATCGACATCGGCAATGCCGCCACGGAGATGGCGGAGAGTTATGAGGCCGGTGTCCTGCAGCCCAGCGGTGCGGTCGTCCCCGAACCGCTCGTCGCCCTCGATCATGTCGTCGACGCCGTGCTCTACATGGCGGCGCTTCCGCTCACGGCGAACGTGCCGTTTCTCACCGTGATGGCGACGAAGATGCCCTACCTCGGTCGCGGGTGATGGCCCGTCGATCCGTCGCCGCGCCCCGCGGACCGGCGCATGTTGCGCCGGCTTGCCGTACCGGCGCCATGTAGACATGTAAGGACGGCGTCGCCCGTGTGACACGGAGCGGCCATCGGGCCGCCGTTCGGGGAGAAAGGCGAATCGTCAGGGTCGGCGCGGGTCTTGCTGAGGTGCCGGTGTCCACGACGGACACCGTTTCTCAGCCAGACATGACGTCTTCGACACACCGTGTGGCGGCGCATCGACGCGTCGTCCAGTACCGCCCCTCCTTCTTCGTCGCTTGCGGGTTGGCCGTCCTCACGTGCACCCGACACGTCGCCGCACGCCGGCGTGCGGCGTCGGCGGCCTTCGCGCTGCTGACGATCGCATGCGGATCGACCGCCCAGGCGCAGACCGTGCGCCTGTGGTGGGATCCGCCGTCAGGCGAGGTCTCGTCCTACGTGGTCGAGTGGGGCACCGCGCCCGGCGATCACCGGGCGTCGGCCGTGGTGGGCGGCGACGCCATGTCGTTCGAGACGCCGCCGCTCCGCGAGGGACTCCGCTACTACTTCGTCGTTCGTGCGCGTGACGCGCAGGGCACGTCCAGTGGACCGTCCAACGAGGTGCCGGTGATCGTCGGCCCCGCCCGCACCGATGTCGCTGCGAGGACGACGGCGGAGCACGCATGGCCCGAAGGAACGCTGACGATGCGCGTGCAGGGCAGCGGCGTCATCGGCGGCGCGCCGGGCGCGGCGCCATGCGCGGACGAATGTCGGGTCGAGCTTCCGCTCGGGACACGCGTGGTGCTGTCGGCCGGCGCGTCACCCGGACAGCGGTTCGTCCGCTGGCGCGGCGACGGCTGCGGCACCGACACCACCTGCGTCATCGCGATCACCGAGGCCGCGACGGTCGACGCCGAGTTCGAGCCGGACGACACGGCCGACGCACGCGAGCCCCGGCGACGCTATCTGGCGGAAGGGGCCGCGAGCGACTTCTTCGAGACGCGCGTGGTGCTGGCGAACCCGACCGGGCGCCGCGCCGATGCGAGCCTGCAGTTCCAGCGCGGCGATGGGGGCGTCGTCACGCATGCGGCGACCGTCGCGCCCTTGTCGACGGTGCACGTCGACGCCAATGCGATCGACGGTCTTGCCGGGTCGTCGTTCTCGACGGTCGTCACCTCGGACGCTCCGCTCGTGGTCGATCGGACGATGACCTGGGCGATGCCGGGCGGCGTGCGGCACGGGTCGCACGCCGAGTCGAGTGTGGCGTCTCCCGCCTCGCGCTGGTACCTCGCCGAAGGATCGACGCGCGGCGGCTTCGATCTCTTCTACCTGCTGCAGAATCCCGGTCCGTCCCCGGTCGCCGTCACGATCCGCTACCTGCGCCCTGCGGCACCGCCGCTCGAGAAGGTGTACACGCTGCCGCCGACCAGCCGCACGAACCTGTGGGTCAACCAGGAGCGGTTCGGGCCCGCCAACCAAACGGCGCTCGACGAGACCGACGTGTCGGCGGTGATCGAAGCCGCGCCCGATGCGGGCATCGTCGTCGAGCGGGCCATGTACGACTCGCGGCCAGGGACGACGTTCACGGCTGGCCATGAGAGCGCCGGGCTGACCGCGCCCGGCCCGCGCTGGCTGTTTGCCGAGGGCGCGACGGGTCCCTTCTTCGACCTGTTCCTGCTGCTCGCCAATCCGGGCGACGAAGACGTCGTCGTGCGAGTCACGTACCTGTTGCCGGATGGTACGCGAGTCGAACGCCGGCACCGCGTGGGGGCGTGGGAGCGGTACACGATCTGGGTCGACAAGGAAGGCGAGGCGCTGGCCGACACGGCGGTCTCGATGGTGGTCGAGAGCGTCAACGGTGCGCCGATCGTCGCCGAGCGATCGATGTGGTGGCCGGGAGACAGCCAGACCTGGACCGAAGCGCACAATTCACCGGGTGTGAGGGAGGCCGGCCGGGCCTGGGCGTTCGCCGACGGCGACGCCTACGATGGCCCGCTGGGCTCGTCGACGTACCTGCTGGTCGCCAATCCCGAGCCGGTCGCGACCCGGGTGCGGGTGACGCTGTTGTTCCGGGAGGGCGTGCCGCCGGTCAGTCGCGACTTCGACGTGGCCGCCACGGCGCGGTTCGGGATCGACGTCGGCGAGGCGTTTCCCGAGGCGCGTGGCGAACGATTCGGCGCGCTGGTCGAGAGTCTCGGCGATCATGGGGCGCCGATCGTCGTCGAGCGCGCGATGTACGGCGACGGGATCGGCCAACCCTGGACGACCGGCTCGAATCTCGTGGCGACACCGATCCGCTGAGGCAACGCGGCCAGCGCCCGAACGGCGCGATCCGGTCGGTGTTCCACGGTATCGATCCTGCTTGGATCAGGTGGACGACGACCCGCGTGCCGCCGGCGATCACAGGACCGTGATCCGGACGACGAGTCTGTCGGGGGCGAGATGCGCATGCAACGTCGATGGGCGTCGTTCGTACTGACGCTGGCGGTGGGGATCGGCGTGACGGGCGTGGCGCAGTCGCCACCGGTCAGCACGCCGCACCCGATCATGTTCGTCACGCAGGTGCCGGTGCCGGCCGACTTCACGACCGTCGGCGCCGTCTTCGGCAACCACCGCGCCACCCTGGACTCGGTGGCCCGAGGCGGCGATCTCTGGATCCGCTATCCCGACGGATCCCTGAAGAACCTGACAGCGGCAGCCGGGTGGGGCACGACCGGCTTCCAGGGATCGACCGCGATCGCCGTGCGAGAGCCAGGCGTCCACTGGAGCGGGACCAAGGCGGTCTTCAGCATGGTGGTCGGCGGCACCGACCAGCGCTACCAGTACAAGCACTGGCGCTGGCAGCTCTATGAGATCTCGGGCCTCGGCGCCGGCGACACGCCGGTCATCACCAAGGTCGCCAACCAGCCCGCCGGCTACAACAACGTCAGCCCGACCTACGGCACCGACGATCGGATCCTGTTCACGTCAGACCGTCCGCGCGGCGGCGAGGCGCACCTCTACCCACAGCTCGACGAGTACGAAGAAGCGCCGGTCGTGAGCGGCATCTGGAGCCTCGAGCCCGCCACCGGCGATCTGTTCCTGGTGCAGCACTCGCCGTCGGGGTCGTTCTCGCCGCAGGTCGACAGCTTCGGACGCCTCGTCTACGTGCGCTGGGATCATCTGCAGCGCGACCAGCAGGCCGACGCCGACGCCCATGCGGGCACGCCGTACGGCGTGTACGGCACGTTCAACTATGCCGACGAAGGCGCGGCGGCGGCCCGCACCGAATCGCGGGTCGAGGTCTTTCCGGAGCCTCGCGCCAGCCGGACCGATCTGCTCGCCGGCACCAATCTGGCGGGACACAGCTTCAACGACTTCTTTCCCTGGATGATCAACGAGGACGGCACCGAAGAGGAGACGCTCAATCACGTCGGCCGCCACGAGTTCCTCGGCTACTTCGACGTCAGCTTCACCGACGACCCGAACCTCACGTATCACCACTCGCAGTCGCCGCGCGTCAACCCGCGGACAATCGGCGGGTTCATCCAGATTCGCGAGTCGGCCGCCGCGCCGGGCACCTACTACGGCATCGACGCGCCGGAGTTCTCGACGCACGCCAGCGGGCAGATCATCAGCACGCAGGCGCCGCCGACGCTCAACCCCGATCAGATGACGATCACGTACGTCACCCACCGGGACACGAGTTCGTACACCGACACCCCATCGGCCAACCACTCGGGCCTCTACCGCAACCCGCTGCCGCTCTCGGACGGCCGGCTTGCGGCCGTGCACACACCGGAGACCCGTCGCGACGTGAACACCGGCACCACGGCCAATCCGGGATCGCGGTACGACTTCCGGCTCACGCTGCTCACACAGGCCAACGGCGTGTACGTGCCCGACGTCCGGCTGACGCCGGGTATCAGCAAGGCGGTCACCTACTGGAACCCGGACACGCTGATCAGCTACTCGGGGCCTCTCTGGGAGCTCGACCCGGTCGAGGTCCGCGCGCGTCCGCGGCCGGCTCGTCGTCAGAGCCACGTGCCGCCGGCCGAGCAGCAGATGCTCGATGCCGAGGGCGTCACGCTGTCACGCCTGCAGGCGTACCTCCGCAGCAACGATCTCGCGCTGATCGTGAGTCACGACGTCACGACGCGCGACGCCAGCGATCGCCAGCAGCCGTTCAATCTCCGCGTCGCCGGCGGCGGCGTGCAGAGCGTCGGCGCGCCGGGCAAGATCTACGACGTGGCGTTCCTCCAGATCGTGCAGGCCGACCAGCTGCGCGGCATCGGCGGGACGACGACGCCGCGAGCGGGCCGGCGCGTGCTCGGGCAGTTCCTGCACGACCCGCGCGCGCGCAATCCGCAGATTCCCGGCGCGCCTCCGGGCAGCGTCGCCGTCGCAGCCGACGAACGGCAATCGGCAGGCAGCTCCCGCCACTCCC
>CBIHOS010000072.1:0-19678 GCA_966211945.1 uncultured bacterium | reverse complement strand
TGGTCAGCGCCACTTCGGTGCCGATGAGCGCGCGTCGCCACCACATGGGGGCGGCGCTGCTGGTGGCGCGCACGCCGTCGCGCTGCGCGTGCGCCGGTGGGAGGGCGGCGGCGCGCAGCGCCGGCGCCAGGGCGCAGATCGCACACACGACGATGCCGGCGGCACTGGCGGCGACGAGCAGCCACCAGTTGACCCGCACGTCCAGGTGCACCGGCTCACCGGGCCTGATCAAGGCCGCGACGACCCAGCGCGCCAGCGGCGTGGCCAGCACGACGCCGAGCGCCGTGCCCACCACCGACAGCAGACCCGCCTCCGCGGCCACGACACGGGCCAGCCGCAGGCGCGACGCGCCGACCGCGAGCCGCACGGCCAGCTCACGCTGCCGGTGGCTCATCCGCGCCAGCAGCAGGTTCGCGAGGTTGACGCAGGCGATGAAGAGCACCATCGCCGTGACGCCCATCAGCAGTTGCAGCGGGTCGCCGAACTGTTGCCGCAGGCCCGAGATGCCGCGACTCGCATCGAGCGCCGTCAGCTTGAACGCGACGAACCGCTCGGCGATCTCCGGCCGAAAGTCCGCCGGCAGCGTTGCGCGGAACAGCGACGGCGACAGCGCCTCGAGCGTCGCGGTGCGCGCCGCCAGCGTCTCGCCGTCGGGCAGCCGCGCCGCCACCGCGAGCCACCAGTTCTCGCGGGCCAGCGCCATCGATCGCTCGCCGCGCAGCGCCCCTTCCGCGCACATCGGCACGGCGACGTCGAAGTCGCGCCCCACGTCGAGGCCGCCGAACCCGGCCGGTGCGACGCCAACGATGTCGAACGCGTGCCCGGACAGCCGCATCGTCTGGCCGATCGCATCGTCGCGGCCGCCGTAGGCACGGCGCCAGAACGTGTCGCTCAGGACGACGGCGCCGGTGCCGCAACCGGCCCGGTCATCGTCAGGGACCAGCAGCCGGCCGCGCTGTGCCTGCAGGCCGAGGACGCCGAAGTAGTCGCCGCTGACGATCAGCGTCTCGGCGAACTGCGATTCGCCCGTCTGGTTCAGGTCGAAGCGGAAGTTGCTCCAGACGGCGAGTCCGTGGCTGGCCAGGCCGGTGCGCCGCAATTCCTCCACCTGCGCCGTGGTGAGGTGCGCGGCGTTGCCGGTGAAGTTCCCGTTGCGCGGCGTGCCGGGACGAATGCGGATGATGTGCAGCGCCTCCGCGTCGGGCACGGGCACGGTGCGCAGGACCAGCGCCTCGTAGACCTGGAAGAGCGCGGCATTGGCGCCGATGCCGAGGGTCAGCGTGAGCAGGGCGACGGCAGTGAAAACTGGAGCGCCGCGCAGCGCGCGCACCGCGTAGCGCAGGTCGCGCCCGAAGTCGTCCAGGCCGCGCCACCACCGCTGGTCGCGGCAGCCTTCGAGGATCGGATCGATCGGGCCCAGTTCACGGCGGGCACGGCGGGCCGCCTCGTCGGCGGGCACGCCTTCGGCCTCGAGCTCCGCGGCGCGCTCGTGCAGGTGGAACGACAGTTCCTGGGCGAGGCGCCGTTCGGCGTGGCGGCGGGGAGACAACCAGCGACGCATGGCGCTAGTCGGCCGTCTGCAGGACGAGGGCGATGGCCCGCGACATCTGCACCCAGTACGCCGTCTCGGAATCGAGCTGGCGTCGGCCGGCGGCGGTCAGCTGGTAGAACTTGGCCTCGCGCCCGGTGTCGGTCGTACTCCAGGTCGCCTTCAGCAGGCCTTTGCGTTCCAGGCGGTGCAGCGCCGGGTACATCGACCCCTGCTGCACCTGCAGGACGTCCTCGGAGCGGGACCGCAGCCGCTGCGAAATCGCGTAGCCGTGCACCGGCCCCGCCCCACAAATCTTGAGAATCAGCAGGTCCAGCGTGCCCTGCAGGAGATCGGATCGTGGATCAGCCACTCGACACCTCGTACGTCTACATGTAAACCATCTACATGTAGGACGTCAAGGCGTCGTGGTGAGCGCGTCCGCCTGTCAGCCGGGCTGCGCTTGAGAGCTGATCACGCAAGCGAGTGTTTGTGGCGCGGGGGATGGACGCGAGATCGGCCTGTGATCTGATGGGGTCTGCCCACCGGGATTCGCTGGACGTGTCCGACGGCGCTGGATGCGGAGGAGCAGGCGCTGGCGGCCGTGCTTCCACCCAGGACTTCGAACCGGATCCAACCACGGGGCAGCGCCGCATCCGGCGCGGCGTCGCCGCCGACCGGATGCCGTCGCTCGGCGACTCGGAGATGCGCGACGGCCGCAAGACCCGGACGAAGCCCTTCACGGGCTATAAGCGCCACGTCCTGACCCTGCTCGATCACGATCTGATCGTCGATGCGCTGGTGCGCCCCGCGAACGAGCCCGAGCACGTCACGCTCGCGCCGCTCGCGCCCACCGTCGCGGCGCACGGGCCGCTCGCCGAACCCGTCGCATCACCTGTCCGGCCGGCCAGGTCGTCGCGATCGCGGCCGGTGCCGCGACGGTGCATTTCCGGCCGACGGTCTGCCAGCCCTGCACACAGCGCGACGCCTGTACCACGGCCCGTGGCCGGTCCGTTTCGCTGCACCCGCAGGAAGCCTTGCTGCAGACCCTGGCCGCGGCGCAGCGGCAGCCCGCGGGCCGCGCCCGCCTCCGCGAACGCGTCGGCGTCGAACACACCCTCGCCCGCATCCAGCAGATCCAAAGCCCCCGCGCGCGCGACAAGGGTGTCCGCAAGAACACCCTCGACCTGCGGCGCCACCGTCGTCAATCTGCAGCGCCTGGCGCGGATGACAGCGGCCGCGTGACTTTTGCCTGTTCAGCTCTCTCGAAGGCGTTTCCGTTTCCGGTCGCTCAAGGTTTCGACATTCCCGCATTCGAGCATTCCCGCATTACACGCTGTTCGGAACAGGATGCGTATACGGCGTCCGATACGGGCGAGCCAGGAGGGTGTTGGCCTCGTCGTCGTTGGCGATGCGGCCGGCGGTGCCGTCCCAGGTGAGGGAGCGACCGAGCTCCATCGAATGGTTCGCGAGGATGCAGGCGGTCGTCGAGGTGTAGCCCTGTTCGATGTCGGCAACCGGGCGGGCGCCGCTCTGGATGCATTCGAGCAGATTCTTCATGTGGCCGCGAATCGCCGGGGCGACGTGGCGCTCGAGGTCCTTCTCGGTGCGGTCCTCCGGAAACTGCTCGAACTCGTAGGTCACGTCCTCGTGCAGGGGCGTGCCGCCCTCGCCACGCGGGATGAAGTCCCAGCTCATGACGCCGGCCTTGAGCGTGCCCTTGTCGCCGTAGATGGTCGCGCCCCACGGATACTTGGGATCGGGCGCATCGCCATACGTGCGGTGCGTCCAGACCACGGGCAGGTCGTCGAAATCGAACGTGGCCGTCTGCGTATCGCTGATGTTGGCCTTGCTCGCCTTGTCGATCAGGATGCCGCCGGTCGAACCGACCCGCACCGGCATGCCGAGGTCGAGCAGCCAGCGCACCATGTCCAGCATGTGGATGCACATGTCGCCGACGATGCCGTTGCCGTACTCCATGAAGGCACGCCAGCTGCGCGGGTGGACCAGTTTGTTGTACGGACGCATCGGCGCCGGGCCGGTCCACAACTCGTAATCGAGGTTGGGCGGCGGCGTCGTGTCCGGCGGGTTCTCGCGCGTCCGCATGTGGTAGTAGCAGTAGATCTCGACGAGCCCGACCTTGCCGAGGAGGCCTTCCTTGATCACGCGGTTGCGCGCGTTGATCAGGTGCGGCGTGCTGCGGCGCTGCGTGCCGACCTGGACGGTGCGGTTGTACTTGCGCGCCGCCGCGAGCATCGCCTGCCCTTCGACGATGTCGACGCCGATCGGCTTCTGCAGATAGAGATGCGCTCCGGCCTGCATCGCGGCGATCGCCGGCAGCGCGTGCCAGTGATCGGGCGTGCCGATCAGCACGATGTCGAGATCGCGCTCCTTCAGCATCTCGCGGTAGTCGCGATAGGTGCGCGGGGTCTTCTTCGAGGCTTGGCGCGATGCGACGATCGCGGCGGCCCCGGCCAGCATCTGCGAGTCCGCGTCGCACAGCGACACGACGTCGACCGGCGCAACCTGGATCAGGCGCAGCAGGTCGGCCTTGCCGTACCAGCCCGTGCCGATGAGGCCGACGCGGGTCGGCTTCGGCTGCGCGCGCGCGGCAATCGACACCGGAATGGGCAGCGCGGCAAGCGCAAGCGCCTGCCCGCCATGACGCATGAACTCGCGGCGATGCATACGCGCGTTGTATGGCGATTCCGAAGGGAATGCAAGCACGGGACACGTCCCGCGCCTACGAACCGTCGGCGGAGCCCTCGAACGACGGTCGGCAGGCCGCCGCTGCACAGTGACGTGCCCCTATGCGTGCACGCCTGGGGCTTCGTGGCCGGTGCGCTGGACGTACTCCGGGTAGGAACCGAGAAACAGGTGCGGCTCGCGTTCGCGGCCGCTCTCGCCGCCCAGTTCGAGGACACGGGTGCTGAGTCCGCGCAGGAACATGCGGTCGTGCGAGACGAAGATCATCGTCCCCTCGAAATCGGTGAGCGCCTCGACCAGCATCTCCTTGGTGGCGAGGTCGAGATGGTTGGTCGGCTCGTCGAGCACCAGGAAGTTGGGCGGGTAGAGGAGCATCCGCGCCATCACCAGCCGCGTCCGCTCGCCGCCCGACAGCGCCCGAATCGGCTTGTCCACATCGTCACCGGAGAACTGAAAGGCGCCGAGCAGGTTGCGCAGCACGCCGATCGACTCCTGCGGGAAGTCCTTCTGGAACTGCTCCTCGATGGTGAGGGCGGGGTCGAGCACCTGCAGCGACTGCTGCGCGAAATATCCCAGCTGCAGGCTCGCCCCGAGCGTGACCTGGCCGGCATCGGGTGCCAGCACGCCGGCGATCATCTTCAGCAGCGTCGACTTGCCGGCGCCGTTCTTCCCCATCACGCACCAGCGCTCGCCGCGCTGTATGCCCATCGACAACCCGTCGTGGACGACGCGCGCGCCGTACGCCTTGGTGACGCCGTCGAGGACTGCCACCTTGTCGCCCGAACGCGGCGGCTGGCGAAACTTGAACTGCACGACCTTGCGCTTCTTCGGCAGTTCGATCTTCTCGATCTTCTCGAGCGCCTTGACCCGGCTCTGGACCTGCGCCGCCTTGGCGGCGTGGGCCGAGAACCGCTCGATGAACCGCTGCTCCTTGGCGAGCATCGACTGCTGCCGTGCGTAGGCCGCCTCGCGGTTGGCCTCACGCTGGGCGCGCTCGCGTTCGTAGAACTCGTAGTTGCCCGAGTACACGGTGATCTCGCCGCCGTCGATCTCGGCGATCTTCGTGACGATGCGGTTCATGAACTCGCGGTCGTGCGAGGTCATGAGCAGCGCGCCCGACAGCGACTTCAGGAACGATTCGAGCCAGAGAATCGACTCGATGTCGAGGTGGTTTGTCGGCTCGTCGAGCAGCAGGACGTCGGGCTTGCCGAGCAGCACGCGGGCCATCGCGACGCGCATCTTCCAGCCGCCCGACAGCGCGCCGACGTCGCCGTCGATCTGCGTGTCCTCGAAGCCGAGCCCCTGGAGCACGTCGCGCGCCTGGGCCTCGAGCGCGTAGCCGCCGAGATGGTCGTACTCCTCCTGCACCTCGCCGAAGCGCGCCAGGATCCGGTCCATGTCGTCGGCCTGGTCCGGATCGCCCATGGCGTGCTGGAGCGCCTCGAGTTCGTGGTGCAGCGTTCCGACCCGGCCGCTGCCGGCAATCGCCTCGTCGAGCACCGAGCGGCCGCTCATCTCCTCGACGTCCTGCCGGAAGTAGCCGACCGTCACGCGCCTCGGGACCGAGAGGTCGCCCTCGTCGGCCGCCTCCTCGCCGACGATCATCCGGAAGAGGGTCGTCTTGCCGGCGCCGTTGGGCCCGACGAGTCCGACCCGCTCACCGGGATTGAGCTGGAACGAGGCATCGACGAACAGGACCTGACGGCCATACTGCTTCGAGATCTTCGAGAACGTAATCACGCCGCCCAATTATCGCCCGGGCGCAGCGGGGACCGCGTTGGGAGCGCGGCCCCACCGTCGCGTCAGTCCGTCTCCGACACGAGGTCGGCGCCGTCCTCGTACTGCTTCTTCCGCTTCTCGCCGCGCGACTCATCGTCGACGGCCGTGTTCCCGCGGCTCTCCGGCGTGTCGCGATCGACGAGCCGGTCGATGGGCAGGTCGGCCACCTCGTGGTCGATCACCGTCTCATCGAGCACGCGCTTGTTGTCCAGTTCATCGTCGTAGGTCACGCCCTCGTCTTCTTCCGGCGCGCGCTGCCGCTGGTGTGCCTCGATGTCTTCGAGGTTCGCCGACGGGCCGATGTGCTCCTTGATTCCCATGTCGCCTCCGGCGTTCCGGAGTGCAAGCCGACTGCCAACGCCGTGTCGCGCGTCGAACGTCTGCCAGGTGCCGGGCAAGCCTTTGCCCCTTTTGCCAGTTTTCACGGCAATCGCGCCTCGTTTCGCAACGAGCCCGCATCGACTCTGGTAGAGTGCGCCCACCGATTTTCCGTTTCCGGAGGCCCGATGCGTATTCATCTCACCGTCCTCGCTGCGCTGTGCGGCGTGGCCATCGCTCTCGCACCGCACGGCGCCTCGCGCGTGCACGCCCAGGACGGCTGGGTGTCGCTGTTCGATGGCAAGACACTCGACGGCTGGAAGGTCGGCGAGAACGCCTCGACCTTCAGCGTGCAGGACGGCGCCCTCGTCGTGTTCGGGCCGCGCGCGCACCTCTACTACCAGGGGCCCGTGCAGAACCACGTCTTCACCAACTTCGAGTGGAAGGCCGACGTGATGACCTTCCCCGGCGCCAACTCGGGCATGTACTTCCACACCGAGTACCAGGAAGGCGGCTGGCCCCAGAAGGGCTACGAGGTGCAGGTCAACAACTCGCACACCGATCCCATCCGCAGCGGCAGCCTGTACAACATCGTCAACGTGATGAACACGTCGCCGGCCAGGGACAACGAATGGTTCACCCAGCAGATCACCGTGCAGGGCAAGAAGGTGACGATTGCGGTGAACGGCAAGACGACGGCCGAGTACACGGAGCCGGCCGGCGTGACACGGCCGGCCGACATGGCCGGGCGTCTCATCTCGAAGGGTACGTTCGCCATCCAGGGCCACGACCCCAAGAGCCGCGTGCACTACAAGAACATCATGGTGAAGCCACTCCCCTGACGTCAGGAGGTCGCATGTCGAAGTCACCGGTCCTGTCGGCGGCCCTCGCGGTCGCGCTGCTGCCCGCCTCGCTGCTCGCGCACCACGGCTGGAGTTCGTACCACGAGGACAAGCCGCTCACCGTCGACGGCACGATCACCGAATCCACGTACGGCAATCCGCACGGCACCGCGAAGCTGCAGACCGACGGCAAGATCTGGGACGTCGTGCTGGCGCCGACCTCCCGCATGCAGACGCGCGGACTGACCGAGGCGATGCTCGCGAAGGGCACCAAGGCGAAGGTGCTCGGCTATCAGCACAAGCAGCACGCCACCGAGATGCGCGCCGAGCGCATCACGATCGACGGCAAGACGGTCGAATTGCGGTGATCGCCGATCGGCTGCAGCCCTGGGCCCTCTGGCTGGAGCAGTCGGGGCTCGGCACGGCCGTTCGCACCTCGAATTGGATGTACCCGGCGGCCGAGATCGGGCACCTGCTCGGTCTCGGCCTGCTCGTCGGCAGCGCCGTCGCCTTCGACCTGAGGCTGCTCGGCGCGGCGCGGCGGCTGCCGGTCGACGCCATCGCGGCCTTCCTCCTGCCTCTCGCCCGCGTCGGCTTCGGGCTGATGGCCTGCACGGGCGCGCTGCTGTTTGCCGCCAATGCCACGACGATGCTGTCGTTCGTGTTCGGGCTCAAGCTGACGGCGATCCTGCTGGCGTGCACCAATGCCGCCGTCTTCCATCGGGGCGTGTTCCACGGCGTGGCCGACTGGAACGTCGACATGCCCTCGCCGCGACGCGCCCGCGCCGCAGCCGTCGTCTCGCTCTGCTGCTGGTGCATCGCGCTCATCTGCGGCCGTTTGCTCGCCTACGTGTAGCCGGACGGGACATCGGGGTCAGCGCGGATCGCCGAACCAGCGCCGGAACGGGCGTTGCATCGGTCATGGTCGTCATCGACGGCCATCCACCCGGCTGAGCAGGAGAACGACTCATGGCACGCGTCAACCCGCCCTTACCCAAAGAGCATCTGCAATACAACCCCATCCACCACGTGACCGGGCTGTTCGACGGCCACGACGCGGTGACGGCCGCGCTGCGCGACCTCGAAGCGGCCGGCTTCGGCCGTCAGGAGATCGACCTCTTCTCGGGTGTCGAAGGCGAGGCGGCGCTCGACCCGAGCGGCGACACGCTCGGCACCGCCGGCCGCTGGTTCCGCCGCATCGAGAACTGGGTGTCGGACACGGCGAAGTTCCACGAGGTGGCGTCGGCGACGCTGCACGCCGGCGGCTTCGTGATCGCCGCGAAAGTCGACACCGACGAGGCGCGGAAGACGCGCGCGATGGACATCCTCACGCGGCACGGCGCCCGCGACGTGAAGTACTGGTCGCAGTTCTACGTCGAGCAAGGCCACGAAGACGTGCCGCGGCAGAACCTCCAGCGCGACGATCAGTAGCGGCTTGCGCCAGTCGAAGGGAGAAAGGCAGAAGGATTGCCTTTTGCCTTTTTCCTTTCAACTTTCCTGCCCTGTAGGGGAACCCCCGCGGCGGTCCCCACGTCTCTGCATCCGTGCTTGACGACAACTGTAGTCAGTGGCACACTGGGCCAGCTGCCTACAGTTGTAGTCACGCCGCCGGCGGCCAGGCCTTCAGGGCCGCCCGGCGGACGTTCCGCCACGAGGACTGCAGACCATGAGCACCAAACGCCCCGGCGATCAGGAACTCGCCCTCCTCACCTGGCTGGCCGAACGGCCGGCCACCACCGTGGGCGAAGTCGCCGATGCCTACGGCACCGACCGCGGACTGGCACGCTCCACGGTCCTGACGATGATGGAGCGGCTTCGCAAGAAGGGCCACCTCACCCGGCGGCGCGTGCAGGGCGTGTTCCGCTACTCCGCCGGCGCCGGCCCCGATGACGTGCTGAAGGAAGCGGTCGGCTCGTTCGTCTCGCGCACCCTGGGCGGCTCGGTGTCGCCGTTTGTCGCCTACCTGAGCGACGGCGGCGAGATCACGCCGGCAGAGCTCGCCGAGCTCGAACAGCTCGTGGCCCGCCTGCAAACCCGCACGCGGAGGTCGTCATGACACTCGTGACCCTGCTCGATACCGGCCGTGCCGCGGCCGCGGCGCTCCTCGGCACCCTCGCGCAGGCCTCGCTCGAAGGCGCAGTCGTCGCCGGCCTCGTGTGGGCGCTCTGTCGCGCCCTGCCCGGTCTACCTGCGGCCGTCCGAGCCTGGCTGTGGTGGCTGGTGGCCGCCAAGCTGCTGCTCGGCGTGCTTCCGCTCGCGCCCGTCGTACCGCTGCCGTGGCTGCCGGCCGCCGAGGCCGTGACCAGGATGGCTCCGGCCATCCAGGTCGTGCCGACGGCCAGCACGCCGGCCGACATCGTCGTCGACGAGGCCACGGCCTCGATCGGTGGTGGCACCGCGGCGTCCGCGCCAGCCGCCGTGACCATTCCGTACGTGACGCTGTGGCCGCTCCTCGCCTGCGCGCTCTGGATCGGCGCGCTGCTGTGGCAGGCCGGCGGGTTGTTCGGCGCACTGCGGACGGCGCGGCACCTGCGGCGCGAAGCGGAACCGGTGCCGGCGGGCATCGCCCGGCGCACCGCCCAGCTCGTGCAGCAGTTCGCCCTGCCGGTACTGCCCGAAGTGCTCGCCTCGCGACTCTCGGACACGCCGCTCATCACCGGCATCGTGCGACCGGCGATTCTCCTGCCGACCCGTGTCACCGCGGCGATGCCGCGCGAGCAGCTCGATCTGCTGCTCGGCCACGAACTGGCGCACGTCCGCCGCGGCGATCTGGTCTGGGGCTGGGTGCCGGCCATCGCGACGCGACTGTTCTTCTTCCACCCGCTGGCGCGCCTGGCGACGCGCGAGTACCTGGCCGCCCGCGAAGAGGCGTGCGACGCCGAGGTGCTGCAGACCCTCGACGCCGAGCCCGCGCAGTACGGCCAGTTGCTGCTGACGCTGGGCATCGCTCCCTCGGACGATGTGCTGGCGGCCGCGGGATCGTCCCGCACCTTCACATCCCTCAAGAGGAGATTGACCATGCTCGATCGCTCGCGCACCCCGTCGTCCCACTGGTGGTGGGTCCTTGCTGGCGTCACCGCGGTCTGCGTGCCGCTCACGCTGGTTGCCCGGCCCGCCGCCCAGGAAAGGGACGCTGCGTCCGATGTCGCCCTCGTCGCCCATGCGGTCCCGGCCGCGACGATGTACATGCAGCGGAATCCACCGCCTCCGCCGCCACCTCCACCGCCGCCGCCCGGCAACGTGCCGGAGCCCGTCCCGGCCGACGAGCCGCCGCCGCCACCGCCGCCGCCTCCTCCTCCACCCCCGCCGCCGGCGTCGTCGTCGATGCTCCCGGCCCCGCCAGTACCGCCCGCGCCGCCGGAACCGCCGGCCGACGCGCGGCAGGACGACCGCAACACGCGCCGGCGTCACGGGTCGTGGGTCCTTCTCGAGCCGGGCAACACCGGCAAGATGTCGGGCTCCACGGAGGACCGCGCCGAGGCCGAGCGGAACCGATCGGGGTCGGAGCCGCTGGTCTGGTTCCGCCACCAGGGCTCGGCGTACGTGGCGCGCGACGCCCGGACGATCGAGGCCGTGAAGCAGGCCTATGCCAACGTCGGCGCCATCGGCAAGCAGATGGGCGCCATCGGCGCCAAGCAGGGCGCCATCGGCGGCCAGCAGGGGACGCTTGGCGCGAAACAAGGCGAGATCGGCGCCCAGCAGGGGTTGCTCGGGGCCGACATCGCCAGGATTACCGCTGAACGCATGGCGTTGACCGCCGAGCGGATGCGGGCACGGCAGGATGGCGTCGCCCAGGCGGACGACGATCGGGCCCGCCAGCTCGAGCAGCGTCAGCGTGAGGTCGATGCCCGGATGCGGCAACTGGGCGAGCAGCAGCGTGAGCTCGGCACGCAGATGCGCGCGCTGGGCGACAAGATGCGCATCGAAGGCGACGGCATGCGCGAGCTCGGCGAGAAGATGCGCGCCGAAGTCGCGGCAGCCGAGGACCGTGTCGCCCAGATCTTCGCGGCGGCCGTCGCCAACGGCACGGCCACCCGCGCGAAGTAGCACCTTGGCCTGCGCGGCCGGGCATGCCGGTCGCGCAGTGCCGACTCGACGCTGAACGGGTCGAGTAGCTCTTACACGACAGCCTCGACCGTAGCGATCGGAGACAGATACACCCGCCTGCGTGTCTCCTCACCGGATTTGTCGAGATCGCGATCGCTGATACGACGCCTTCGGCTCCGGCTGACTGGCACGAGCCCTGCTGTATGGACGGCTGCGGAATCCGCTCGTGGGCGCATGGTGCGCCTCGCGGACCGTGCGGAGGCCGACATGCTGCAAACCCTCATCATCATCCTCGTGCTGCTCTGGCTGCTGGGCCTCGTGAGCTCGTACACGCTCGGCGGGTTCGTGCACATCCTGCTGGTCCTCGCGCTCGTGCTGCTGGTGGTGCGTCTGGCCACGGGACGAAGCGTCGTCTGAGCGCGTCGCCTCGGCATGCGGCGGAGCGTGCGCTCTGTGGCCGGCAAACGTTTTCTTGGGGCGGGGGCCCGGTCAGGGGGCCGGCCTCCGATCAATCCAGGAGGAAAACGAATGCGAACGCACATGCCCGTGGTCGCCGGCCTGCTCGCCGCGACATTGATGGTCGGTTGTGGCAGGTCCGAGGCGGAGCGCCAGGCGGAAGAGGCGCGCAAGGCCGCCGAGGCCGCGGCCAAGCAGGTCGAGGCCGCCACGGCCCAAGCCACCAAGCAGGTCGAAGCCGCGACCAAGGAAATGGGCGCGCAGATGCAGAGCGCGGCGGCGGAAATGACCAAGTCGGCCGGTCAGATGGCCGAAGCCGCCAAGGCGTCGGGCAACGAGGCCGCGGCATCGATGATGGCGGCCGGGGCGACTGCGGCGGCGGCCGCCGCCGATGCGACGCGCAACGCCGCGACATCGGTCTCGAGCGCCGCGACGACCGCGGCCGTGAAGACCGCGCTGGCGGCGACGCCGGGCGTGGACGTCACGACGGTGAACGTCGACACGTCGGCCGACGGCAAGGTCGTGACGCTGACTGGCAGCGTGAAGACGGCCGCGGCGAAAACCGCGGCCGAGAAGAGCGCGACCGGAGTGGCGGGCGGCGCGACCGTCAAGAACCAGCTGACGGTGCGCTGACGTCGGCCACGGGCGCGGCGGGTCCCGTCGCGCCCGTGTCGTGTCCGGACTCGCCGCGGCCGGTGAGCCGGGCCACGGCCCGGCCGATGCCGAACGACGCCTCGAAAATCGCGCCGACCCGCAGTCCGCCAGGCAGGCGGTGCCGCGACACGGCGTCGAGGCCGGCCGTCGCGATGCAGCCGCACTGCGAGCAGTCCGGGTTGCCGCCGAACTGGCACGGCGTGATCCGGCGGTGCAGGTCGGACGACACGCACAGGGTCGTCTTCGAGAACGTGCATTCGTCCGGCGAGGACGGCGGCCGCAGATACACCTCCACCATCCCCTTGGGCATCTTCAGCTTCGGGTAGCGCGTCCGGAGGTCGAGGATGGTGCGCACGACCGTCTCGCGATCCTCCGGCCGCAGCCGCTCGTCCGATTCCTCGCCGATCTGCGGGGTGTAGAGGCTGAACCACACCTGCCGCGTATCCGGATTCTCCGACCAGAACTGCAGGAACTCCTCGAGATACCCGTCGCGCTGGACGATCTGCCGGGTGATCGTGCAGTGCACGGTGACCTGGTGCCCCGCGATGTGCTTGAGGATGCGGTCGTAGGTCGCCGGCGCGCGCCGCACGTTGTGTTCGGCCGGCAGGCCGTCGATCGACACCACGATCTGGAGGCGCGGGATCGCCGCCCATGCCTCGGGGACGGGGCGCACGGCGCTCGTCACGACCTGCACGTACAGCCCCATCGCCGACAGTTGGGGCAGCAGCTGATCGAGTTCGCGGAAGCGCACCAGCGGTTCGCCGCCGATGATCGACAGGTGGATGGGCTTGTGAATGCGGACGGCCTCGAGCACGCCCTGGACGAGCGCGTCGCCCTTCAGATCTGCCATCTGGCGCAGCGTGAGGTCGCCGCCCAGGTGGTCGTCGCCGTAGGCATAGCAGCCGGGGCAGCGAAGCGGACATTCCCGCGTGATTTCAATCGAGAGATTCGGGCGATACCCCTGCAGAATGCGGCCCCACGCCGGAAAAATCCCTTCCATCTTGCCTCCATCGCGCGAATCCCACTCGCGTCCCGGTACTTTCTCACATCCGCGGTTGGTCGGACCGCATTTCGCCCCAATGCCGAGTTGTGCGAGACTGCACCCGTTTCCGAAAGCTTACGGCCCGCTACCGGGCCTCCCGACAGGAGCCGTGCACGCATGTCCACGCCCACCATCCCGCCCGCGATCCCCGTCGCGCAGCAGAGCAGCAAGGCCACCATGTCCCTCGTGTTGGGCGTCCTCGGCATCATCTGCTGTGGACTGCTCGCACCGGTCGCGTGGTACCTGGCCAACGAGGAGCTCAAGAGCATCGATGCCGGACGCATCGCCGACTCCAACCGGGGTATGGCGCAGGTGGCGAAGATCCTCGGCATCATCGGCACCATCCTGCTGGGCCTCGCCATCCTGTGGGTCGTGCTGTTTGGCGGCATGGCCACCATCGGCGCGCTGACCGGCGCGGGCGGCGGCTACTAGAGCACGCTCGTGCGCAGGTTCGGATCCGGCGCGACGGCGGCCCTCGCCGTCGCCGCCGGAGCAGCGCTCGTCGTCCTGTATGTCGTGGACCCGCACCAGCGGGTCCTGACACCCCCCTGCCCGTACCTCACGCTCACCGGCTTCGCCTGCCCGGGGTGCGGCCTGACGCGTGCCACCCATGCGCTGCTGCACGGCGAGGTCGCGCGCGCGTTCGCGCTCAACCCGTGGGCCTTCGTCTCCACGCCCGCGCTGGCCGCCTTCACCGCGCTCCCGCACGTGGCCGACGCCGACCGGACCTCCCGGCTGCGTACCGGCATCTCATGGGTCATGCTCATCGTGACGCTGGCGTTCTGGGTCTGGCGCAACACACCCGCCTACCCCTTTACGCGCGTCTGAAGCATTGAGGCTATCCGATACCGGTTTCCGCCGTTTGGTGATTGACTACCCCTATGTGGTTCAAGGATTCCCGTTCGCTCCGCCTTCCCACCGCCGCCGAGGCGCTGCCCGGCCGCGACGTCGCGATGCCCCTGCCGCCGCGCCATCACGTGCTGCCGGGGCCGCTGGATGGACCGTTCCCCGAGGGCAGTGCGACGGCGCTGTTCGGCATGGGGTGCTTCTGGGGCGCCGAGCGCAAGTTCTGGCAGTTGCCGGGCGTGCTCTCGACCGCCGTCGGCTATGCCGGCGGCCAGACGCCGCATCCGACCTACGAGGAGGTCTGCTCCGGCCAGACCGGACACACCGAAGTCGTGCGCGTCGTGTTCGATCCGTCGCAGGTGCCCTACGACGCCCTGCTCAAGACGTTCTGGGAGAATCACGACCCGACGCAGGGGATGCGCCAGGGCAACGACGTCGGCACGCAGTACCGCTCGCTGCTCGGCTGGTACGACGACCCGCAGCGCCTCGCGGCAGAAGCGTCAGAGGCGGCTTACCAGCAGGCGCTGACGCAGGCCGGCCTCGGCACCATCACCACGGCGGTCGTGCCGGCGCCGGTGTTCTACTTCGCCGAGGCCTACCACCAGCAGTACCTGCAGACGCACCCGGGCGGGTACTGCGGCATCGGCGGCACCAACGTCAGCTGCCCGATCGGCGTCGGCGTCTGAGGCGCGGTTCCGGCCTCACCCGCGGCGCAACTCGAGCCGTTCGCGCAGCAGCCGCACGAGCATCGCCGGGCGGTACGGCTTCTGGAGGAAGTTGACGCCGTCCACCAGCTCGACGTCGACGCGATCGGACTCGTGGCTGTAGCCGCTCGTGAAGATCACCGGCAGGTCCGGACGGTCCGACATCAGCCGCTGCACGAGATCGGTACCCATGATGCCGTCGGGCATGACGATGTCGGTGAGCACCAGGTCGATCTCGCTGCGGTGCCGCGACCACAGATCCAGCGCCTCGCGGCCCGACCCGGCCTCGTACACGCGGTAGCCCTGGCGCACGAGCACGTCACGCACCATGTCGCGCACGGCGAACTCGTCCTCCACGACCAGCACGCATTCGTGGCCGCGCGGCAGCGGCGCCGGGGCCGACGCCATCGCCGGCGTCTCGGTCGCGCTGTCGGCACACTGCGGCACGTAGACGTCGAACACGGTGCCCTCGCCCACCTTCGTGTGCACCTCGACCCAGCCGCGATGCTGTTCGACGATGCCGAACACGGTGGCGAGGCCGAGGCCCGTCGATCGCGCCTTGTCCTTGGTCGTGTAGAACGGCTCGAAGATGTGCGGCAGGTGTTCGGCGTCGATGCCCGTGCCCGAGTCCCGCACGGTGAGGCGCGCGTAGGTGCCGGGCCCCGGCGCCGCGGTCGCGGTGCGCGGCGGACGGGCGTGGACAATCGACGTCGAGACGACGAGCGCGCCGCCCGACGGCATCGCGTCGCGGGCATTCACCGCCAGGTTCATCAACACCTGTTCGATCATGCCGGCGTCGGCGTTGATGTGCACCCGGCCCGGCGCCAGCACGGTGTGCAGCGCGATGTCGGCGCCAATCAGCCGGCGCAGCAGCTTGCCGAGATCGGCGACGAGCTCGTTGACGTCGGTGGGCACGAGCTGGACGACCTGCCGGCGGCTGAAGGCGAGGAGCTGTCGGGTGAGTTCGGCGGCCTTGTCGGCCGCCTCGCCGATCGCGCGCGCCGCCGGGACGATCTCGCCCACCTCGAGCAGGCCGTCCTCGAGCAGCGCCGACTGCCCCTGGATCACGGTCAGCAGGTTGTTGAAGTCGTGAGCCACACCGCCGGCCAGCTTGCCGATGGCTTCCATCTTCTGGGACTGCCGCAGCTGCGCCTCGAGGCTGGCCCGCTTGGCTTCACCTTCGCGCCGCTCGGACAGGTCGCGCAGGAACCCGCTGTACGACAAGCCGGCCGACGAGGGGACGGGCACCAGGGACAGTTCCAGCGCCAGCATCCGGCCGTCGCAATGCTCGCCGACGACTTCGGCGCGGCGCTTGATGCCCAGCGGTGACGACGCCGGGAACCCGTCGACCAGGGCCTGCGTGAACGCCTGGCGCGCCGGCGGCGCCAGCACGACCTCGTCGAACGGCCGGCCGATCACCTCGACGCGCGATCGCCCGAACAGTTCCTCGGCCCGCAGGTTCCACTCGGTGACCTGCCCCTGCGCGGTGAACGAGACGACCGCGTCCAGCGCGTGCTCGATGATCAGGCGGGTGCGTTCCTCGCTCGCCGCGAGCGCGCGCTCGGCACGCCGGCGCTCGCTGCGGCTCTCGGACTCGCGCAGTTCGCGCTCCACGGCCGGCACCAGCCGCGTGAGGTTGCCCTTCATCAGGTAGTCGTTGGCGCCGAGCCGCATCGCTTCGACCGCCACCGTCTCACCGACCGTCCCCGAGACCAGCAGGCACGGCAGGTTCGTGCAGTGCTGGCGCACCATCCGGACCGCGTCCAGCCCGCTCATCGACGGCAGATGGTAGTCGGCGATGACGATGTCCCAGCGGCCGCCCTTGAGGGCGCCGCGCAGGCCCTCGGCGTCGGTCACCCGGAGAATCTCCGGCATGAATCCGCCCTTGTCCAGCTGTCGCTGTACCAGCCACGCATCGTCGTGGGAGTCCTCGACCAGCAGCACGCGCAGCGCGCGCGGGCGGACGCGGCGGACGTGGGCCGGTGCCATGACGGGCCCGGGTTCGAAGAGGCCGGGCTGAGCCGGCCAGGGCTGGGCCGGCTCTGATGGGGACGGCGGGCCCGCGTTGGCGGGCGCCGTCGTCACGGTCGATGTGGACTGGCGGCGCAGCAGCGGTGTGTTCGAGTCCGACATGTCAGCGAGTCCGTACCGATGGCAACGACATGTAGAAGGTGGCGCCCCGCCCGGGCGAGCTCTCCGCCCAGAGCCGGCCGCCATGACGCTCGACGATGCGCCGGGTGGAAGCGAGCCCGATGCCGGTGCCTTCGAAGGCGCGGCCGTCGTGCAGGCGCTGGAACGGCACGCCGAGGCGGTGGGCCTGGCGCATGTCGAAGCCGATGCCGTTGTCGCGCACGAACACGACCGCATCCTCGCCGGCCGGGTGCAGGCCGACGTCGATGACCGGCGACGGCTGCAGGCGCGTGAACTTCCAGGCGTTGCCCACGAGGTTCTCGAGCGCGATGCCGAGCAGCGTCGGGTCGCCCATGACCAGCATCGACGGCGCGACGATGATCGAGGCGCGCCGCGTCGGCGCCGAGGCGCGCAGATCGCTGACGATCGGCGCGAGGATGACCGACAGGTCGCACCGCTCGTTCGTCAGGGCGCCGCGCCCGAGGTGCGACAGGCGCAGCAGCGCCTCGACCCGCTGTTCGACGGTGTGGGTGGCGGCACGGATGCGGGCGACGAAGTCCCGCGCCTCGAGCGGCAGTTGGCGGCCGAAGTCCTCCGACAGCGCCAGCGCGTAGCCTTCGATGGCCCGGAGCGGCGCCCGCAGGTCGTGCGAGATCGCATGCGCGAGCGTGTCATAGGCCTCGACGGCGGTCGGAGCCTCAGGCTCGGGCCGCGAGCCGACCGGGGTCGGAGCGCCGATCTCGCGGCGCTCGTCGACCGTCACGTCCTGTCTGGGAGAGTGGGCAGGCGTCATGAGCGAAACGTCCCCCAGTGTGTCGGTCGAGCTCGGCCGTCACTGTAGGCCGCAGACCTCAGCCGAGCGCGTGCAGTCCTGGTGCGCCGGCCTCGATCGAGAAGGAGCGCCTGGTCTCGAGGGGTGCGTCGGCGCGCGTGACAAACGGTACCACTCGATGATGCGTCGTCCAGCGGTCCGGCGTCACCTCTGCCAAAAGATAGCCGCGGCGATCGCAGGTGAACTTCAGGTTCGGATTGCGTGTCAGCAGCGTGTCGACCGCCGCCGGGTTGTCGGTGCCGTCGCCGGAGCTGGTCACCGACGTCGTGACGAACTCGGCGCCGACGACGGGACCGTCGGGCCGGCTGTCGGCGTGCAGCGTGCCGGCATAGTGGCGGTGCACGTCGCCGGTGAGCACGACGAAGTTGCGCGGCCGATCCGTGAACGTGTCGAGGACGCGCTCGCGGGCCGCGGCATAGCCGTTCCAGCTGTCGACAGGAGTGGCGTCGCGGCCATCGGGCTGCGGACGCCACAGCTCGCCGAAGAACACCTGCTGCCCGAGCACGTCCCAGCGGGCGCGCGAGGCACGCGCCCGGGCCGCCAGCCACGCCTCCTGGGTCCGTCCGAGCATCGTGCGGGCCGGCAGCAGCCGATCGGCGCAGTCGGCCTTGTTGCCGTCGCCGCACGGCTGGTCGTCGCGGTGCTGCCGCGTGTCCAGCATGTACAGCGACGCGAGGTCGCCCCACTGCAGTTCACGGTACAACCGCATCGCCGGCCCGGCCGGCCGCGTCGCCCGCCGCAACGGCATCACCTCGTGGTAGGCCTGGAAGGCGGCCGCGCGACGCGCAAGGAACTGCTCACGCGTCTGCTTGTCCTCGGGGATGTCGCCGGCCCAGTTGTTGTCGACTTCGTGATCGTCCCAGACCACGGCCCAGGGCGCCACGGCGTGCAGCGCCTGCAGATCGGGATCGGTGCGGTAGAGCGCATGGCGGCGGCGGTAGTCGGCGAGCGTCGTGATCTCGCCCTGCTCGAACGGCCGGGGGACGGCGGTCTTCGGGTTGCCCGCCGACTCGTAGATGTAGTCGCCCAGGTGCAGCACGAGATCGGGGTGCTCGCCGGCCAGGTGCTTGTACGCGGTGAAGTGGCCCGCCTCGTACCGTGAGCAGGAGACGATGCCGAACGTCGCGCCGGAGCGATCGCCGGCGGCCGGCGCCGTGCGCGTCCGACCGGTGCGCGAGCGATGGCCCATCGCCTCGAAGCGGTACCAGTACTCGCGGCCCGGCGCCAGCCCGCCGACCTCGATGTGCACGGTGTGCGCGTCGGACGGACGGGCGGTGACCTGGCCGCGGCGCACGATTCGCGTGAACGCCTGGTCTGCGGCCAGTTCCCAGCGCACCCGCACGTCGCGCGTCGGCATCGCCCCGAAGCCGTCCTCGGCGAAGGGTTGCGGGGCCAGGCGCGTCCAGAGCACGACGCTGTCGGCCCACGGGTCGCCAGACGCCACGCCGAGCATGAACGGATCGGGGCCGGAGACGTCGCGGATCGCGAGCACCGGCGCGCGGCCGGCCCACGCCGCCATCGCCGTCGCTCCCGACACCAGGAGCGTGCGTCGCGTCAGGCCGTGCGGGTCGAGGAACGAATCGGACATGGCGCGCATTGTAGTCGCGGCGTTGCGACAAGGACGTGTCGCGCCCGACGGGTTCCGGGTTCCGGGTACGGCTCGCGTTCCTGCAATGGTAGGGCGCGTTCCCCGAACGCGCCTGTCGGCGGGTACCGGCATTCCGCCTTCGCCAAGGCTCCGGCGGACAAGTCGGCGTCCGGCGTTCGGCGTTCGGCGTTCGGCGTTCAGCGTTC
>CBIHOS010000071.1:0-19809 GCA_966211945.1 uncultured bacterium | reverse complement strand
CGGTGCGTGCCCGCCCAGGTCGTCTCCGGCAACAGCTCGACGCGATTGTCGGCGGCCGGCTCCTGCTCGGCGCGGGCGTAGAGCTGCGCCCATTCGAACCCCGGCCCGAACTCCGCCGCGAAGTGCCGCTGCACCTCGCCGCCGCCGTCGGGTGGGGGGACCGGGCCCTGCACCGCGAGCGAGCACGGCAGCAGATCGTGCGCCGCCATCACGCTGGACGCGAGGCGGAACGCCGGCAGTCCCGGCCCGAATCCCTCGGGCATCGCCGGCAGCGCGGCGCGCTTCACGAGCACGTCGCCGCTCACCACGTGCGGGTGCTCCATCAGGAAGCGGCCCACGAGGCCCGACTCGTTGCCGACCGGCACGCCGCCCTCACCGGGTTCGAGCAGGATCTGCGCGTTGCCGAGGCCGCCGCACGCGAGCACCAGTACCTGGCTCGCGGCCAGCCGCAGCGTCCGCGAGACCCGCGCCGGATCGGTGATGACGAGTCCGGCGACGGCGCGCCCCGCCTCGCTGGTCAGGCGAACGGCCGTGTGGCGCGACAGCAGGTCCACACCGGCCGGCCGGGTTCGCGTCAGCACATCGTCCCGCAGGCGGCGGGGCGCGTCGTGCGAGAGCGGCGCGGAGACGAGGGTCGGGCCGAACGCGACGGGTGGTGCGCACACCGCGGCCGGACGCGCGAGGAAACGGCAGGCCCGCGCGTAGGGCGCGTCGAGCGCCGTCCTCGTGATCGGCCACGCGGGCCGGCCGCGCCCACCCTGCAGATCCTCGGCGTGCAGCGCGCCGACCACACCCGACCACCGCACCGACGTGCCGCCGATCGCCCGCACCCAGTGCGTGCTCCAGTGGCCGTCGGCGAAGTGGCCGTACTCGTCGCAGCGGGTCAACTCGCGCGCCTCGTCCTGTTCGTCCGGCGCGCCGCCGTCGATGAGCAGCACGCGCCGCGACGGGCCGAGCGCGTCGACGATCGGCAGGGCCGCGAACGAGGTGCCGACGATCACGACGTCGTACGCCGCGAGGCCATCGGGGCCCAACTGGGTCAGGTGCATGCGGATCAGCGCGGAGCGGCGAGCGTGCCGCTCACGAGCGTCGGTGCCGTGCACGCCAGCGCCGCGATCGCGATGGCGAGGACGATGGTGGCGTGCCGATGGCGACGGCCATCCTGCCGGCCATCGAGGAGGCGGCCGGCCAGGAACGGCAGCAGCAGGTAGAACGCAAAGAACAGGTCGATGTCTTCGGTGAGCCCGAGCCGCGGAATCATGAACAGGAAGTAGCAGGCGTAGCAGCCGGCCAGGCTCGCGCCGAGCCACAGGCGCGCGTCGCGCCGCCACGCCGGCCACTCCCCTGCCGCCTCACGGAGGCGCCAGACGACCGTCGTCGCAACCAGCGGCAGCGTCCACCAGCCTCCGGCGTGCACCAGCAGGTACCAGCAGTCGCGGAGGTGGGTCGTCGTGGCTGCCGCGGCCCACGAGAACATCATCGACGACGGACCGGCCGCCTGCCCCGCGTACTGCGGGTGCAGATGGGAGTCGCCGACGTGGATCACCGCGGCCAGCGTGCGTATGTAGCTGACGATGCCTTCGGGCCAGCAGACGGCGATCGCGATCGCCGCGCTCGCGATGGCCACGCCGATCGCACGGCCGGCGGCGGCCGGGCGCACCGCAAGGTAGGTGACGAGCGCGCAGGCCGCAACCGGCGCAAACCCCAGGTACACCATCGGCAGCAGCCCGGCCAGCAGACCGATCAGATCGGGCGACCGCGTCTCGAGCCGTTCGTCGAAGAGCCACGCCAGCGAGGCGACGTACAGCGGCGCGATCAGCGGGTAGTACTCGACGTAGCCGGACGCAAACAGCAGGTACACCGGTGTACATGCCGGCAGCAGCACCGCCAGCCGCCCGGGCCAGCGCCGCCAGGTCAGTCCCGTGCCGACGACCATCACGGTGGTGCCGACGATCGTGAGGAAGGCGCCCGACGAACGCAGGGCCATCGGTAACCAGGCCTGCACCGATGGCAGTTCCCACGTCGCCGCATGGAGCGCGGCGGCCGCCGTACTTCCGAGCAGCCAACGGGGTACGGCCCGGCCGTCGGCGACAAACTGCGCGAAGACGGCGCCATCACCGTACGGGCGCACCGGCAGTCCGGTCGTGGCCAGGAGCGCGAGCGACGCGGCGCCGCAGGCGCAGAGAGCGACAAGCGCGAGCCAGGGCAGACGGCGGCTCCGCGCGTCGGCCGCCGCGCGCGGCAGCAGCACGCCGCCGCCGAAGACCAGGGCGGCGGTGGCACCCGACCAGCGGACAGGGCTGCCGGCGAGTGCGGCGCAGGCGAGCGTGACGACGACGGCAAGCCCGTACAGGCCGAACGTCGCGATCGACGAGTCGGCGCCGGCGGTCCACGGCCGGCTGCCGACGGCAACCGGCTCGAGTCCGCCGCCAACGGCTTCGACGCTCCTGCCTGCCTGGTGCTCCATCCGTTCCTGTGGCCGTGCGACCTCGCGGCCGATCGCGCTTACCCGGTTGTGCGTAGGGACTACGACAGACGGCGGTCGGTGACGCGCACGCCTGGCCTGTACGACGACGCGCAGTCGCCGGGCCTGGGGAGGGGGGATGCCCGCGACGCACGCGACGCGAGCAGTGTACTCGGGCTGGCGACCGCCACGCGAACGCGGTGCGTCATCTGTGTGACGGCGGCCGGCCGCCGCTCGGTCGTGGAAACGCCTGCAGCGCCATCGTCGTTACACTACGGCATCATGCAGCAGCTGTCGGCGTACCTGCGCCGCCTCATCGACGTGCGTCCCAACGAAGTCGCGGCGCTCGTCTGGGCGACGCTGTTCTACTTCTGCGCTCTCTCGGCCTACTACGTCATCCGCCCGATTCGCGACGCAATGGGCGCCGAGAGCGGCGTGGAGAACCTGCCCTGGCTGTTCACCGGCACGCTGCTCGCGATGATCCTGGTGAACCCTCCGTACGCGGCCCTGGTCTCCCGGCTGCCGCGGCTGCGGTTCATCAGCTACACCTACCGGTTCTTCCAGGCGAACCTGGTGTTGTTCTTCCTGCTCTTCCTCGCGGGCAGCGCGGTCGTCCAGACCTGGGCGGGCGGCGTCTTCTTCGTCTGGACGTCGGTCTTCAACCTGTTCGTCGTCTCGGTGTTCTGGGCCTTCATGGTCGACGTGTTCACCCAGGAACAGGGCAAGCGGCTGTTCGGCTTCATCGCGGCCGGCGCGACCGTGGGCGCGATTCTCGGATCGACCGCGCCGGCGTTGCTCGCCCAGCGCGTCGGATCGGCGCCGCTGCTGCTGATTTCGGTGGTGCTGCTCGAGATCGCGGTGTTCGCGATGACCCGGCTGTCGGGCATCGCCACGGCGCTGCAGACCGCGACGGGGGCCGCACGCGAAGAGTCGCCGATCGGCGGCGGCATGATGGCGGGCTTCTCCAGGGCGATCAGCAGCCCCTACCTGCTCAACGTCGCGATCTACATGCTGCTCTACACGTTCACGTCCACGGTGCTGTACTTCCAGCAGGTGGACATCGCGGCGAACTACTTCTCGGGCCGCGGCGCGCGCACCGCGTTCTTCGCCCAGGTGGACCTGGCGGTCAACGCGCTGACGCTGGTCACGCAGCTGTTCCTGACCAGCCGCATCCTCAAGCTGCTGGGCGTGGCCCTCACGCTGTCGATCCTGCCGCTGTTCAGCGTGCTCGGGTTCGCGTGGCTCGGAGTGATGCCGACGATCGTCGCCATCGTCGCTTTGCAGGTCACGCGCCGGGCCGGCAACTTCGCCATCGCGCGGCCGACGCGCGAGGTGCTGTTCACGGTGTTGTCGCGCGAGGACAAGTACAAGGCCAAGAGCTTCATCGACACCGCCGTCTACCGGCTCGGCGATCAGATCGGGGCCTGGTCGTACGCCGGGCTCGGCGCGCTGGGCCTCGCATTGTCGGGGATCGCGCTCTACGTGGCAGTCCCGGTGTCGGCGGTGTGGCTGGCCAATGCGTACTGGCTGGGCCGCCGGCAGGAGCAGTTGGCCGCCGGCGGCGGCGGCGACACACCGGCCGCGCCGCCGGCGAGGGCCGCGGCGCTCTGAGAGGAGGCAGACCATGACCAACCGCACATTCGTGTCGCGCCGTGAGGCGCTGTCGCTCGCCGGCGCCGCTGGCGCCGGCTTCGTGCTGTCGCAGTGGACCGTGCCGGCGACACTGGCCGCGCAGGGCGCGCCAATCACCAAGCCCATCCCGGCGTCCGGCGAGAAGCTGCCGGTCATCGGCCTCGGCACCAACGCCTACAGTGTGACGACGCCCGAACAGATGGCGCCGCTCGAGGAGGTGTTGAGCGCGATGCCGGCGGCTGGCGGCACCCTCATCGACACGGCCCCCGGCTACGGCCGGTCCGAAATCGTCCTGGGCGAACTGATCGCGTCGATCGGCAATCGCGACAAGTTCTTCCTCGCGACGAAGGTGCTGGCCCCCGATGTCGCGGCCGCCACCGCGATGATCGAGGAGTCCTTCAAGCGCCTGAAAACCGACCGCATCGACCTGATGCAGGTCCACAACATCACCGGCATCGACGCGTTCCTGCCGATGCTGACGAAGCTGAAAGCACAGAAGCGCATCCGCTACATCGGCGTCACGACCTCGGCCGACAAGCAGTATCCGGAGCTGATTGCGGCCATGCGCGCCCATCCGCTCGACTTCATTCAGGTCGACTACTCGCTCGACAACCGCGACGCCGCCAAGGAGATCCTGCCGCTGGCACAGGAACGGAAGATGGGTGTGCTATGCAATCTGCCGCTCGGTGGGCGGCGCGGCAGCCTGTTCCGCCGGGTGCAGGGACAGCCCGTGCCGGACTGGGCCAAGGCCTTCGACGCGACGACCTGGGCACACGTGTTCCTCAAGTACGTCGTCTCCCACCCGGCCGTCACGGCAGCCATCCCGGGCACGACCAAGGTCGAGAACATGAAGGACAACCAGGGCGCCGGCAAGGGCAAGCTGCCGACCGCGGCGCAGCGTGCCGAGATCGAGAAGTTCTGGGACGCGCTGCCAGCACCGGCGGCATAGCCCCGGTGGGCCGGTCTTGGCCGGCCCAGCCGCTCCCCCTTGACGGTCTAGGGAACATTCCGCTCCCCTAGATCGTCAGAGGGACCGTGGCCAAGTCCTCGACGCCTGCCCTGCTGCAGGGCACCCTCGACCTGCTCATCCTCCACGCGCTGCATCGTGGCGCCCTGCACGGGTACGCCATCGCCCAGACTATCCATCTGCTCTCGGACGAAGTGCTCCGGGTCGAAGAGGGGTCGCTCTATCCGGCGCTCTACCGGCTCGAGCTCGAAGGCGCGATCACCGCCTCGTGGGGCGTCTCGGAGAACAACCGCAAGGCCAAGTACTACGAGCTCACCCGTCACGGCCGGAGGCTGCTCGCGAGCCACCAGGAGACATGGACGCGGCTCTCGCTCGCCGTCGGCCGCGTCCTCGCCCGCCAGCCGTAGGCGACTCGCCAGAGGGCAGGCTCGCGGCAATGCCGAATGCTGAATGCGGAATGTCGACCCGCACCTAGTTCGACGGACGGTCCCATGCGACGCATCTTTCTCAAGCTCCTCCGCCGCCGCCGGCTCGAACGCGATCTCGAGATCGAGATGGCGTTCCACCGCGAGATGGCGGCCCGGCACGGCACCACGATCCCCTTCGGCAATCCGCTCGTCGTCAAGGAACAGGCGCGCGACCTGTGGCGGTTCGCGCTGGTCGAGAACCTCTGGCGCGACCTGCGGTACGCGGCCCGCGGGCTGCGCCGCAGCCCCGGGCTCGTGATCAGCGCGCTGCTGTCACTGGGCGTCGGCATCGGCGCCAACATGGCGATCTTCTCGATGGTGACCGACGTGCTCTTCAGTACGCCGTCGATCACCGAGCCCGCTCGGTGGATGGCGATCCGGCTGGGAGGGGGCAGTCACGCGCCGCACGACGTCGTGGAAGCGCTGCGCGCCAGTCGGGTCTTTGCCGCCGTCGCGGGCGAGCGCGAGGAGGCCTCGCTGAACTGGGACGATGGTGTCGGCACGCGGCCGCTGCACGCGGTCGACACCACGCCGGACTACTTTGCGGTGCTCGGCATCCCCATCGCGCAGGGACGCGGGTACGACGACGGCGATCCGTCCGACGTGGTCGTCGTGAGCCACCGCTTCTGGCGGGACAGCCTCGGCTCGGATCCGCACGTCGTCGGCCGCGTGCTGCGGCTCGACGGGCGGGCCTACACGGTCACCGGCGTGTTGCCGCCCCGGCATCGCACGCTGATCGGCATGGGGTTCTCGCCCGACCTGTACGTGCCTCGCTTCAGGCGCGACGCCAAGCTCGCCATCTACGTGAAGGTCGCGCCTGGCACGACGCCCGAAGCCGCGCGCGCCAGGGCCGAGGCTGCCGCCGCGGGCATCGACCGCGTGCTGCCGCAGCCGATGCCGCTGGCCCAGCACGTCGAAGCGACACCGGTCTCGGGAATGGACAGGCTCCGCTCGCGCAACTCGCAGGTCCTCGTGCTGTTCTCCGCGGTGCTCATGGGAGCGGTCGGTCTGGTGCTGCTCATCGCCTGCGTCAACGTGGCCGGGCTGCTGCTGGCGCGGGCCGCCGGGCGACGCCAGGAGATGGCGATGCGCCTGGCACTCGGAGCCAGTCGGGCGCGCCTGCTGCAACAGCTGCTCGTGGAGAGCCTGCTGCTGGCCTGTCTGGGCGTCGTCAGCGGGCTCGTCGTCCGGCAGGTGCTCGCATGGGCGCTCGAGCGCGTCTCGCTGCCCCTGCCGGTGCCGGTGCGCTTTCAGCTCGGGCTGGATCTGCGCGCCATCCTGTACGCCGGCGTGCTGATGCTTGTGGCATCGTGCGTCGCCGGCCTGCTGCCGGCGTGGCAGGCCGTGCGCGAGACGCTCGCCGTCTCGGTGAAACGCGGCGGACGGCTTCGCATGCGGCGGGTGCTCGTCGTCGCCCAGGTCGCAACGGCCTTCGTCGTGCTGGCGACCAGCGGTTTGTTCCTCCGCAACGTGAGCGCGTCGTCGCGCATCAGCCCCGGCTTCGAGACCGGGCGCGCCGTGCGCGCCGATGTGCATCTGCCGCCGGCCCGCTACCTGGATGACCCTGCCCGTTCGAAGGCGTTCGTGGAGCACACCCTCGCGTCGCTCGACGCGCTGCCGGGCGTCGATGCCGCCGCCACGCTGTTCGTCCCGCTCCAGGGGTCGACGCGGCGCGACACGGTGACCGTCCGCTTCCAGGATGCGGCCGACGAGGTGCAGCTCCGCGTCTACATCAACGCCGTGACGCGCGACTACTTCCGCACCCTGGGCATTCCGTTCGTCGCCGGCCGGTCGTTCGACGGTTCATCGGACGCCAGCGCCAAGGCGGTGATCGTCAATCGCGCGTGGGTCGATCGGGCGTCACCCGGACGCGACGTCGTCGGCCGCACCTTCCGCATCGGTGACGAGCCGGTTCCCTATCGTGTCGTCGGCGTTGTCGAAGGCACGAAGAACCGGACGCTCGGCGAGGATCCGGAGCCGCAGTACTACGAGAACCTGCTCGACAGCGGCGTCGAGCGATCGCGCGTGCAGTTCCTGATCCGCGGCAGAGCGACGCCGCAGCAGCTGATCGAAGCGGTCCGCCCCCTGCTGCGCGCTGCCGAACCGGCGGCAGGCCTGGTCATCGAGCCGCTGACGCAGAGCGTGGCCCTCGCGATGCTGCCCAGTCAGGTTGGCGCGACGCTGTTGGGCATGGTCGGCGCGCTCGGGCTCGGCCGCGCGGCGGTCGGGCTGGACGGCGTGATGGCGTATGCGGTGACCCGCCGCACGCGGGAGATCGGCATCCGGCTCGCGATTGGCGCCAGCCGTGGGACCATCGTTTGGCTGGTCATCGGCGAAGCGGCGTGGATGGTGGGTCTCGGCGCGCTGCTCGGCCTGGTGCTCGCCCTGCTGCTCACGCGTCCCCTGGCGACGTTCCTCGTTCCCGGCCTCAGTCCTGCCGATCCGATCAGCTACGCCGGCGTCCTGCTCGTCCTGCTCGCAACGGGCTTGGTTGCAACGGCGGGGCCCGTGCTGCGGGCGCTGCGCGTCCCACCCATGGAATCACTGCGCGCCGAATGAGCACCGTGCGAGATCGCGCTGCCGTTTAGACTGGAGACGTGGCCTCGTCACCCATCGTCATCCGCCCTGCAACGGCCGCCGACGTGCCGGCGCTGGGCCGGCTCGGCGCCGCCCTGATGCGGCAGCACCATGCCTTCGACACGCGGCGCTTCCTGCCGCCGGGCGACGACCCGGAGGGCGGCTACGGGTGGTTCCTCCGCCAGCAGCTCGAGGATGCCGACGCGGTGGTGATCGTTGCCGAGCAGAACGACACGGTCGTCGGCTACGTCTACGCCGGCATCGAACCACTCTCGTGGAAGGAACTGCGCGACGAGTGCGGCTTCGTGCACGACCTGTTCGTGGCCGAGCCGGCGCGTGGTCTCGGCGCCGGCCCTCGACTGCTGGACGCGGCGTTCGCCTGGCTGCGCGCACGGGGCATGCCGCGCGTCGTGCTCTGGACCGCCGAGCAGAACGCGACGGCACAGCACGTGTTCACGCGGGCCGGCTTCCGCCGCACGATGATCGAGATGACCCGCGAGCTGTAGACGCGGCACGCTCGTCGCATCACAGGACCGGCAGTGACGCACGCTCGCCGCCTCACCTGCCTCGGAGTGCTCGTCTTCGCGACGGCCTGTGCACGTCCCGTCCGCGTCGCGCCGTTCCCGTCGTCGATGGACTGCCGGGTCGCAGCTCCGGCGTCGGTACGAGTCGACTGGATGGGGCCAGACGACGGGCGGCAGCGACGCCGGCTGGATCGCTGGTGTGCCGGCGTGGGACCGCCGGACGTGCGAATGGCCGCGGCAGCCGATCTGTCAGCGGCAGGCCGCATCGCGGTGGTGTCGTGGAACGTCCATGTCGGCCAGGGCGACGTGCTGCAACTCGTCGCCGATCTGCGCGGCGGGCGCCTCGGACCCGCGCCCGATGCCGTCGTGCTCCTGCTGCAGGAGGCCTGGCGGAGGGGCGACCCCGTCCCGCGCGTCGCGCCTCGCGGTACGGACGCCGCGGCGCGCATCGCGCCGCCGCCACGCGCGCCTCCGGCCATGGATATCCGCGACATCGCCACGCGCCTGGACTTGTCGCTCGTATACGTCCCGAGCATGCGCAACGGACGGGCCGCACTCGACGGCCGCGGCGAGGATCGTGGCAGCGCGGTGCTCTCGTCGTTGCCGATCGACGCGATCCAGGTCGTGGAACTGCCGGTGGAACGCCAACGCCGTGTCGCGGTCGGCGGCCGCGTCGCCGGGGTCGCGCCGGGTGGTCGGCCCTGGGGGCTGCGCGTCGTCAGCGTTCACCTGGAGAACCGTCCGGGTCCGGGTCGTGGATGGATTCGTGCCGCCGCCGCGAGAACGCGACAGGTGCAGGCGCTGCTGCTGGCGCTCGCGTCCACGGGTGCGGCCACGCGCGAGGGCGACGACAACGCGCCGCTGCTGCTCGGCGGCGACCTCAATACCTGGCGAGGCGGAGACGAGAACGCGCTCCGCCTGCTCCGTCGCGCGCTGCCGGCCGACGGTCCCGACGACGAGCGTCCGACGTTCGGGCGCTGGCGTCTCGACTACCTGTTCGGACGGCTGCCGGGCGGGATCACGATCAGCCGCCGTCGCCTGGACGATGCGTACGGGTCGGATCACCATCCGGTCGTCGCGGAGATAGACTTTCGCGGGATGCGATAGCCAAGAACCGGGTACCGGGTACCGGGTTCGTAGCCGCCGGACTTGTCCGGCGAGCACCGGGCGGGCGGCGGCCCAGGAACAGCACACACGAGATCAGGACGTCGATGGGACAGCTGGAAGGAGCCAACGTGCAGCTACGTGGAGTGTGCGCCCTGGGCATCGGGGTGCTGATGACGGTCATGAGCGGCGCGGTGTTTGCGCAGGCGCCACCACCGGCGGCGCCACCGCCACCGCCACCGCCGGTGTCGCCCGAAGTCCACAGCGACGGGCGGATCACGTTCCGCTACCGGTCGCCGAACGCCAGGGAGGTGTTCGTGTCGCGCGCCGGGCTCGGGCGGCTGCCGATGACCCGCGACGAGCAGGGCGTGTGGACGGCGACGGCGCCGCCGCTGCCGCCCGACATCTACCAGTACACCTTCAACGTCGACGGCGTGTCCGTGCTCGATCCGGTCAACTCGCTGGTCGCGCCCAACCTGCTGAACATGTCGAACATGGTCCGCGTGCCCGGGCCTGCGAGCGGCGCAGACCTTCTGCCGTGGGACGTCGCCGACGTGCCGCGGGGACGGCTGACGCGGCACTTCTACAAGTCGGCGCGCATCGGCGACCACCGCGACTACTACGTCTACACGCCGCCCGGCTACGAGGCCAACCAGGCGACGTACCCGGTGCTCTATCTGCTGCACGGCTTCAGCGACGATGCGAGCGGGTGGACGTCGGTGGGCCAGGCCCACGTCATCCTCGACAACCTGATTGCCGCCAAGAAGGCCGTGCCGATGCTCGTGGTCATGACCCTGGGCTACGGCGCGCCGGAGATCGTCACGCGCGGCCCGCGGGCGCCGAACCTGCGGCAGAAGAACATGGAAGGATATCGTGACGCGTTGTTCGCCGAGGTGATCCCGGCGATCGAGCGCGACTACCGCGTCGACACGAGGCGCGAGCGCCGGGCGATTGCCGGACTCTCGATGGGCGGCGCCGAAACGCTGTTCACCGGCCTCAACGCCATCGACCGTTTCAGCTACATCGGCGCCTTCAGCGCCGGCGGCCTCGGGCCGCCGGCCGAACTGCCGCAGGTCTTTCCGAAGCTCACGGCGGCGGAGGGCAGGCGCCTGGCGCTGCTGTGGATCGGCTGCGGCACCGAGGACGGCCTGATCGAAGCGAACCGTTCGATGCGGGCATTCCTCACCGAGCGCGGTGTGGCGCACGAGGGCATCGAGACGCCGGGCGGTCACACCTGGATGGTGTGGCGGCGCTACCTCGTCACGTTCACGGAGAAGCTGTTCAAGTAGCAGCCGTCAGTGCGTCTCGTTGTTCCGCCGCGCCGCGGCGCCCGGCAGCAGCGGCTCCATCCAGCCGAATCCGACGTCGCGTGTGCTGCGCCGGACGCGTCCATGCGGGTCGGTGGTGGGCGCCGGCAACTGCCGCGCCACGAGCGCGGTGACGGCCGCCGCGAATTCCGGCGCCACGGCGGTGCCCACCTCGGCGAGGCGGAACTGGACGGCCGGCGTCACGTGCGCGCGCCCGGCGACACAGGCGTCCACCAGCTGCCTCGCGGCGCGCTCTCCAGAGATCGACGTGAGCGGCGTCACGATGCCGGCGCCGAACCACTTGGCTTCCTTCTCGTGCTGGCCCCGCACGAGGATCTTCACGTGCGAGCCGGTACGCATCAGGCCCGGCGTCGCCGTCGTCACCAGCACATGGTCTTCGTGCAGCTCGGCCCGCAGGGCTTCCGACAAGCCGACGAGCGCGAACTTGCCCGACGAGTAGGCCGACAGATGCGGCACACCGACGCGGCCGCCGAACGACGAGATGTTGAGGATGCGGGCGCCGCCGGGCGACCGACGCAGATGCGGCAGCGCCTCGCGTATGAGATGCAGCGGCGCCCAGAAATGCGTGTCCAACGACTCCTGGAAGTCTTCGAGCTGCGCGACGGCGAAGGGCGCGGCCTGGATGACCCCGGCATTGTTCACGATCACGTCGAGCCGTCCGAACCGCCCGACGACCAGGCGCACCAGGTCGGCGACGGCACCGGAGTCGCGCACGTCACAACACGCGGTCAGTACCTCGCGGCCCGCGATCAGGAGCTCGTCCTCGGCCCCGGCGATGTCGGCCGGCGTGCGGGAGACGAGCGCCAGCCGCGCACCGCGGCGGCCGAACTCGCGGGCCAGCAGCAGACCGAGGCCGCGCACGCCGCCGGTGATGAGGACGGTCCGGCCGCGCAGGTCGTAGACCGGGCGCCTGGCCCGCAGCCACATCGCGCCCGCCAGCGCCGCGGCGCCACCCAGCGCGACCATCACCGCCCGTCGATCTGATGTCTGAAACTCCATGGCCATCGCCAACCCAAGCCTCGGCCGCGAACCGCAGTGATGGAACCGGGCGACGTGCCCAAGCCGCGTCTACAGGTGCGGCCCCAGGTGTCGACTCCTGGCCGAGGCGAGCGGCACATCCGGAGCGGCCCACCCAACACGGCCGGCATGGGCGCCACGCAGTCGGCGTATGCCGAGCGCACCGAGCACGAGCACGTAGGCGGACGCGGTCAGCGCGAATACCGCCCACCAGAGCTGCTCCAGCCATTGATCGAGGCGGGTCGTCGCCGCTGACGGGATATCTGTCGAGGCAGCCGTCGGGACCAGCCCGTGAGACGAGCGGACCGACGCGCTCCCTACGACCGGATCACCGAACGCACGGCCGAGCTCACTCTCGAGGACCCGTCCGGTCGTGTCGCTGAACGCACGCGCAGTGGGTGTCACCAGCCCCGCGGCTCCGGCCAGGAGTACCAACGCCAGCAAGCGGAATCCACGGGCAGGCCTCATGCGGTCTGCCTTTGCAAGCGGGACGCCAGCGGAGTCCGATGACTCCGCTGGCGGGATGAGGAAGAACGTACGTGATGAGGCACGCACGGTGTCCGTTCGTGTGACGCGAATGCATCATTCGCGTTCGCGTTCGCTACGGCACCGCGCAACGAGGCCCAGCCAGGCAGCAGGACACCACCAGACTGGTCTCGGCGGGAGGGTAACGAAGACGGCCCGTCCCCGCGGGCGGGCCGTTAAGGACTTCAGACGTCAGACCTCGCCCCCGCGGCCGGCGGGCAGACTGACATTGAGTGGCGTGCGCTCGCCTGGCGCCACCTCGACCTCGGTCGAGAACGGCGCATGGCCGCGTTTCCTGACCTCCACGCGCACGCGGCCGGCCGGAACGCGCACTTCGAGCGGGCCCTCCGTGTCGGGCGAGCGCCAGCGCTGTCCGTCGATGAAGACCTCGGCGTCGGCCGGCTGCACGCGAATCACGAGCGTGCCCGACTCGCCTGGCGCGATCGGCCGGCGATCGTCGCGCGGCCGATACTCACGCGTGCGCGGCGGCGGTGGCCCTGGTGGTGGCGGCGCGTCGCGATCGTCGACGCCGGGCTCGCCAACCGCGTCGTCGGTCGCGGCACCCGCGGCTGGCCGTTCGGGAAGTGACGGACGCTCGTCCGGTGGTGCGCCGGCCGGCAACGGCTCCATCGCGTGGCGCAGCTTCAGCGTCGAGCCAGGCGCCACGTAGACGTTGGCCTGATAGCGCCGGTGGCCGTCGAGGTACAGCGTGATCTCATGCGTGCCCGGCGCCAGCCGCAGGCTCTGGAACACGCCGTCGTACTGGTCGACCACGCCAGCCAGCGCGCCATCGACATAGACCTCGGTGTTGCGCGGCGTCACGAGGAACCGTGCGTCACTGGTGACGCCCCAGGCCCCATACGGCGGTGCGTACAGCGCCGGACCGCCCCACCAGCCGAATCCCGGCCACCACATGCTGCTGGCGAAACCCGGGCCCCACCACCCCGGGCCCCAGCCGCCGTAGTAGGCACCGTAGCCGAAACCGCCCCAGTGCACCGGCCTCCGACCGTAGTACCCACGGGTGTAGATCACACGGCGCGGAGCGCGATGGCTGCCACCCCGGTACACAGTCCGCGGGGCTGCCCGGCCGACACGACCGCCGCGCACCGCGCCACCGCCGTCCCGCGACCCGCCGCGGCCACCGCGCTGAGCGTACGCCAGCTCCGGAACCATACCGGTGGTCGCCACGCACGCGACCGCCACGACGAGTCCTCGCAGCCACTTACTCACAGGTGCACTCCATGAAAAGTCTCCTGTGTCTCAGTCGAGCAAGACGGATACCAGCCCGGCCATCCACTCCCGCCGTCGTTTCCTCACGATCGACGCTCGTGCTGCCCCCTTCCTCGAGCAGTCACACCTGTCTCCCCGCGGCGACGCTGTCGTCTCGAGGCGACGCGGCGCCTCGACGAGCCGGGGCCGCTGCCCCAGCGACTCGCGCTCGCACACCGCGCGGCTGGCCTTGCGACGATGGTGGAATCGGAGTACGTTCAGGCTTCGAGCGAATGGCACCGCGGTGGGTCCGGGATCCGGCGCGGCAGGCGCGTCTTACGCATGTCCCTGGGACGGTGTGTGATGGATGCACGGTGGTCAGCGTCGATGCTGCGGCCTCTGGTGCTGCTCGGCATGGTGGTCGGCCTGCCAGGCGTCTCGCGCGCGCAAGCGCCGTCGCCCGTAGCCGGCGCAGGTCCGCCCTCGAGCAAGTTGATCCAGTCGGTCACGATCTCGCCGGTCGTGGCCTTTGCCGGAGCCGACCTGCGCGTCGTGGTTCGCGTCCTTCCCGACGCCGGCAACCGCCGCCTTCAGCTCTCGGTCGATGCGCCGACCTTCTATGCGAGCACCGAACGTCAGCTCGATGGCGTGGACGGCGCCCGCGCCCATACGTTCAACCTGCACGAACTGCCGGCGGGCGACTATCAGATCGTGGCCGTGCTCGAGGGCTCCACTGGGGTCCGCACGCGTCTCACCCGTAACTTCAAGGTCATGGGCGAGGACGACACGCAGCTGATGGAGACGCCGCGCCCGACCACGCGCCGCCGCCGCGGCGGATCCTGACCGTCACCACGTTCGCCTGTCCGTGCGGTGCACGTCGATCGTCCGCCTGGCCCGGTGCTTGTATGGAACGGGACCAGGAGGACGCATGCAGATGAGCCGCGAAGTCGCACCCGGACTGTCCTGGATGCGCACCCTGGCAGTGAACGTGGCGTTCCTGGAGCCCGAGCCGCGCAATGGATCCTGGGCCCTCGTGGACGCCGGCCTGCCGGGCTACAAGACCGCCATCCTGCGGGCCGCCCGCGCCAGGTTCGGGCACCGCCCTCCCACGGCTATCGTCCTCACCCACGCGCATTTCGATCATGTCGGCAATCTGCAGGCGCTGGCCGACCATTGGGACGTGCCGATCTATGCGCACGTCCTCGAGCTGCCGCATCTCACGGGCCGCCGCAGTTATCCGCCGCCCGACCCGACGGTGGGTGGCGGCGCCCTGGCATGGTCGGCCCGGATGTTCCCGCGCGCCCCGATCGACGTGAGCGCCCGTGTCAGGGCGCTTCCAGACGACGGGGCGGTGCCGCCGCTGCCGGGATGGCGGTGGTGGCACACGCCCGGCCACACGGACGGACACGTGTCGCTCTTCCGGGATACCGATCGCGCCCTCGTGTCCGGCGATGCCGTCATCACCGTCCAGCAGGAGTCGTTGACGGCCGTGCTGTCGCAATCGCCCGTCCTGCACGGACCGCCGGCCTACTTCACGACCAACTGGACGGCCGCCCTCGGCTCGGTGCGGGATCTCGCCGACCTGACGCCGAACGTGCTGGTGCCGGGCCATGGCGTGGCGCTCAGCGGACCCCCGCTCACACGCGGCCTGCGCCGCCTCGCCGATACATTCCACCGGCAGGTGCCCACGCACGGCCGCTACGTGCGAGCCGCCGCCCGCGCGCGTGAGGACGGCGGCTACGACCTGCCGCCCGATCCGTATCCGGCCGTCTGGAGGCGGGTCGCCGGCGGCGTGACCCTGGCGTCGGCCGCCGCGGCATGGGCGTGGCAGGCGCGCCGCCGGGCCCGCCTCGTCCGCCCTCGCCCTGCCGAGGGTGGACGCGTCCCGGGCGTGGTCGAGCCGCGATGACACGCACGGGTGGCCTATCGCCGGCCGGACGCGTCACACTGGAGAAGCCGTTTCGGATGCTCTGCCATCCAGGAAAGGAATCGCGCGCGTGCCTGTCAGTTCATCCACGTCCCCGGGAGCCCCGGCCGCGACGGACGCCAGTCAACGCGGCATCGATCGAACCGCCGCTCTCGCGTGGTACGACCGGAACCGCGCCAGGACCGCGCGGCTCTTCGACGTCCTGACGCCCGAGACGCTCTACGCGCAGCCGATCGCCCAGCGCCACCCCATCGTGTTCTATGTCGGTCACCTGCCCGGCTTCAGCCTCAACACACTCGTGAAGCGCGGGCTCGGCTGGCCGGGGTTCGACGATCGGCTGGAACGCCTGTTCGCGCGCGGCATCGATCCCGACGAAGACGGACACGACGCCGCGGCCTTCACCTGGCCCGATCGCGCCATCGTCGACGCGTTCGTGCAGGAGGCCGACGCCCGCGTGCGCGACGCGCTCGCGCGCGGCGAACTCGATCAGCCCGGGCACCCGCTGATGGACCGTGCCGAGGCCGTGTACGCCATCCTCGAACACGAGGCGATGCACCAGGAGACGCTGCTCTACATGTGGCATCGGCTGCCACACGAGGCCAAGCGCGCGCCGGCCGACTATCGCGTCGACACGACGCCGGCGCCGCTGGTGCAGGCCGACGTCCACGTGGCGGCCGGCGATGCCCGCCTCGGCGCCGCTCGCGGGGCGATTCCGTTCGGCTGGGACAACGAGTTCCCTGGGCCGGTCGTGCCGGTGCCGGCCTTCCGCATGCAGCGCCTGAACGTCACCAACGCCGACTTCGTGGCGTTCGTCGAGGATGGCGGCTATCGCGATCCGCGCTGGTGGTCGGCGGCCGACTGGGCCTGGCTCCAGGAGGACGGCCACACCCATCCCATCTTCTGGGAGAGCCGCGAGCGGACCTGGGTCTGGCGCGGCATGTTCGAGTACCTGCCGCTGCCGCCGGCCTGGCCCGTCTACGTCAGTTACGCGGAGGCCTCCGCTTACGCGAAGTGGGCGGGCCGGCGCCTGCCGTCGGAGGGCGAGTTCCAGCGCGCCGCGTTCGGCACACCGGACGGCAGCTGGCGCCAGCATCCCTGGGGCGACGCGCCGCCGGCGCCTGCCCACGGCGTGTTCGACTTCGCGAGCTGGGAACCGCAACCGGTCGGCACGCATCCCGACGGGCAGTCGGCCTGGGGCATTCACGACCTGGTCGGCAACGGGTGGGAATGGACGTCGACGGTGTTCGGCGGCTTCGACGGGTTCACGCCCATCCCCTCGTATCCCGAATACTCGGCCGACTTCTTCGACGAGGCCCACATGGTGCTGAAGGGTGCCTCGCCGGCGACGGCCCGTGAACTGCTCCGACCGAGCTTCCGCAACTGGTTCCGCCAGCGCTACCCGTACGTGTACGCGACCTTCCGGACCGTGGAGACCGACGCATGACCCGCGCGACGATGCGCCTGATCGACTGCGCGCAACATCGAGGACCGCGCGCCGGCGCCGGTGTGCCGTCGCCAGACACCGAGACCTTCGCGCAGGAGATCGCGCGGCTGTTGACCGGCCGGCCCCGCCGCCTGCCGGCCCACGCCTTGTACGACGCGCTCGGATCGGCGCTCTTCGACGCGATCTGCGAGCTGCCGTGGTATCCCATCACCCGGGCCGAGACCTGCCTGCTGGCGCGGCACGGCCGCGCGATCCTCGAAGCGGCCGGGCACCGGGCCCGCGTCGTGGAACTCGGGCCGGGCAGCGGCGACAAGCTGGCCACGCTGCTCGCGCAGGACGACGCGCGCGCCACCCCGCGGCAGGTGCACCTGGTCGACGTGTCGGCGGCGGCGCTCGGCGCGGCCAAGGCCCGCATCCGCGAGGTGCCGGGCCTCGAGGTCCACACGCACGTCGCCCGCTACGAAGCCGGGCTGCGCGAGGTCGATGGCCGGCGGGCCGAGGGCGATACGCTGCTCGTCGGCCTCCTCGGATCGAACATCGGCAACTTCGATCCGCCCGACGCGGCGCTGCTGCTCCAGCGGATCCGCACGTCCATGCAGGTCGGCGATACGCTGCTCATCGGCGTCGATCTCGCCAAGGATCCGGAACGCCTCCGCATCGCCTACGACGATCCGCTCGGCGTGACCGCCGCCTTCAACACCAACGTGCTCGTGCGGCTGAATCGCGAGCTGGACGCCGACTTCGCGCTGGATCGCTTCGCCCACGACGCCCGCTGGAACGCCCGCGAGCGGCGCATGGAGATGCACCTGGTGAGCCTCGGTGCACAGCGCGTGCAGATCCCCGTGGCGGGGCTCACGATCGACTTCCAGGCCGGCGAATCGATCTGGACCGAGAGTTCCTACAAGTACGAGCCAAAGTCGTTCGACACGACGCTCCGCGCCGCCGGGTTCGACCCGGCCGCCGCGTGGCAGGACGACGAGGCGGGGTTCCTGCTGACGCTGGCCGTGGCGCGCTGACCACCGCGCCACGGCGCCAGGGTCAGGAGACGCGCAGGGCCGCGGTCGGGTTCATCCGCGCGGCGCGCCACGCCGGCACCCATGCCGCCGCCAGGCCCACCACCGCCAGCACGATGCCGGCCACGCTGTAGGCGAGCGTGTCGCGAGCCGTCACGCCGAAGACCAGGCCCTCCACCCAGCGCGAGAGCGGCACGCACGCGGCGGCGCCGACCAGCAGGCCCGCGGCCACCAGCCAGCCGGTGTGACCGACGACCTGCATCACCACACCGGAGCGCGACGCCCCGAGCGCGAGCCGGATGCCGATGTCACGCCGGCGCTGGGCGGCCGTGTAGGCGATCACGCCGTAGAGGCCGACGCCGGCGAGCAGCAGGGCCAGTCCGCCGAAGAACAGCGACAGTCGCGTGAGCAGACGCTCGATCCGCAGCGTCGAGTCGATGGTCTCCTCGAGCCCGCGCGTCTCGAGCGAGAGCGCCGGCTCGATCTCGAGGATGGCGCTGCGGATCAGCGGGATCGTCGCCGTCGCCGGCAGCGTCGACCGCAGCACCAGGGAGACGAAGGGACCGGGTGTGAGCGCCTGCCGCGTCGAGACGAACACCACCGGCTGGCGGTCCTCGCGCAGCGAGGCGTACTTGGTGTCGCCGACCACGCCGACGATCTCGTACGCCTGCGCCGGTTCGCTGAGGAAGCGGACCCGACGGCCGATCGGGGACACGCCCTTGAACGCCTGCTCCTGATAGGCGCGGTTGACGACCGCGACCGCCGTGCCCTCGGGCCGATCGGTGGTGGCGAACACGCGCCCGTCGAGGATCGGCGTACCCATCACGCCGAAGAAGGCCTCCCCGACGCGATTGAGTTGGCTGATCACGTCGGAAGCGCCGCCGCCGTCGACGCGGACCATGTCGTTCCAGGTCGATCCGCTGATCGGCACGTAGTCCAGCGTCGAGACGCCGCGCACGAACGAGAGGCCGCGCAGCCGCTCCTGCGTCGCGTCGAGGATCGCGGTGCGCCGGGCTCGCCAGTCCGGCACCCCCTCGAGCGCCAGCTCGGTCGTGACGACGCCGCGGACGTCGAAGCCGAGGTCGACGGCCTGCAGTTGCTGCAGCGTGCGCGCCATCAACACGGCGCCGACGACGAGCACGAAGGTCAGCGCCACTTCGGTGACGATGAGCGCGCGTCGCCACCACAAGGTGGCGGCGCTGCTCGTGGCGCGCAAGCCGTCGCGCAGCGCGTGCGCCGGTGGGACGGCGGCAGCGCGCAGCGCCGGTGCCAGGGCGCAGATCGCGCACACGACGATGCCGGCGGCACTGGCGGCGACGAGCAGCCGCCAGTTGACACGCACGTCCAGGTGCACCGGCTCACCGGGGCTGATCAGGGCCGCGACGACCCAGCGCGCCAGCGGCGTGGCGAGCCCGACGCCGAGCGCCGTGCCCACCACCGACAGCAGACCCGCCTCCGCAACCACGACGCGGGCCAGCCGCAGGCGCGACGCGCCGACCGCGAGCCGCACGGCCAGCTCGCGCTGCCGGTGGCTCATGCGCGCCAGCAGCAGGTTCGCGAGGTTGACGCAGGCGATGAACAGCACCATCGCCGTGACGCCCATCAGCAGTT
>CBIHOS010000070.1:0-19955 GCA_966211945.1 uncultured bacterium | reverse complement strand
CCGGCAGGAAAGAGCATGTCGATTACCGCCCGACCAGCCGGGCGCGGGCGCCCCGGACCACGTACAGGGCCCGCGGGCCCCACCACGGCATCTTGTTGAGTCCGAGATCCATGGTCAGCTCCTAGCGCCTGGCCGCCGCGCCGGGACGGGCCGGCGCTTTCGGGTCGGCCGGCGTCTCGATCGCGCCCATCGGGAAATTGGCCTTGACGATGAACGTCATCAGGTCAGGCAGGTCGGTGTTCTTCTCGACCTGCGTGTTGACGATCTCGACGGGGCGCTTGAACACGCCGGACCCTTCGAGGTTGACGATCAGGTCCGACAGCGCCGTCAGGGTCGTGGTGCTGCCCTGGAGCGTCACGTCGGCGCCGACCTGGCTCATCGAGCTGAGCCACAGGCGTTCGGGTAACTGTTTGCTGACCTGATCGAGAAGCGTCACCGGCGAGCGCTGCCCCTTGCGCAGCTGCTCGATGAGGGCGACACGCTGCTGGAGCAGCTGCGTCTGGCTCTCGAAGCGGGCCAGTTCCTCGGTCACGGCCTTGAGCCGCTGCTCCTCGGCCTTGGCCTGCGCGAGCTGCAGGTTGGCGTAGGTCTGCTGCGACTGCAGGTCGAGATGCCGGTAACCGGCACCGGCCACCGCGAGGGCGACCAGGCAGGCGCCCAGGATGTGCACCTTGTTGGCGCTCAGCCCCGAGAAGGCCGGAGTTTTTGCGCGGCTCTGTTCAGCGGCGAGAAGATTGACGCGAATCATCGGTCCCCCATCCGGCGAAGGGCGAGGCCCACGGCCACCGTGGCCGCCGCGGCGGCTTCCGACAGCACGGGCACGCCGAACTTGGCGGCGTCGAAACTGACCGTCTTGAAGGGGTCGAGGAATTCGACCGGGATGCCGAGCCGTTCGTGCAGGGCGTCCACCAGGCCCGCCACCTGGGCTCCCCCGCCGGTCACCAGCAGCTGGTCGATGTGGTCGGCACCGGTCGTGCCGCGGAAGAAGTCGAGCGTCTTCTGGACTTCGAGGAGGACGGCCTCGGTCACCATCAGCAGGCTCGGGCCGGTCTGCGTGGCGTCCAGGCCATCGGCGGCGTAGCCGCGCTTGAGCAGGTCGGCGCTCTCCTGCGGCAGCTGGAAGTCCTTCTGGAGCGCTTCGGTGTAGGCGTTGCCGCCAATCGGCACGTCGCGCGTGAACAGCGACTGGTCGCCGCGCACGATGTTGATGTTGATGGCGCTGGCCCCGATGTTGAGCAGCGCGACGATCGCATCACGGTTGCCGTAGTTGGCTTCGTAGGCGTTCTGGAGCGCGAAGGCGTCCACGTCGACGATCGCCGGGACGCGCCCGGCCTGGGCGATGACGCCCGTGTAGTCGGCGATGGTTTCCTTCTTGGCCGCCACGAGCAGCACGTCCATGGTCGCGCCGGGCGTGGGCTTGGGCGGACGGCTGAGCACCTGGTAGTCCAGGTTGACGTCCTGGATGTCGAAAGGGATGTACTGCTCGGCTTCCCAGGTGATCGAGTTGGCCAATTCGCCGTCGGTCATCGCCGGCAGCGTGATCTTCTTGACGATCACGGCGTTGCCCGACAGGGAGGCGGCGACGTCCCGGTTCTTGATGCCGAGCCGCTCGAAGAGCCGGCGGATGGCATCGGCGACGGCGGTGCCGTCGATGATGGCGCCATCGACGATGGCGTCGGGCGGCAGGGCCTCGATACCGAACGCGACGACTTTCCAGCCCTTGCCCGAGGCCTTCAGTTCGACGGCCTTGACGGCACTCGAGCCGATGTCCAGTCCGACGACGGGTTTCTGCTTGCGGAAGAGCACGCCGACCTCACCAGGGGAGAATCCGGAGAACCGGCGTGTTCCGGCGGTGTGCCGGAGACGCAGGTTCGTAACCGGCTCTTCCTAAGGCAAGGGCGATGCCAGCCAAATCTGCAATCAAATGAGTGAGGTTACGAGCTGGGATGGCAGATTTCGCCTGCCGGAGACGTGCGGGGACTGCCAGATTTGTGACAGGGGGCGTCGGGGGGCCGTCCTCTCTTCGCCCCCAAAGTCGGAAGTCAAAAGTTCAAGGTCAAAAGGGCTGAGTAGGAGACGGCGCTCCATGGGCGGTAGCAAACGGGCGCTCCACGGGCGACGGCGTAGCGCCCGTGCTCTACTGCGGAGCGAGCAGCTGACGTCTTGTGACTTGTGACTTCGGCGATCGACAGTGTGGTTGACAGCCTCGACCAGCGACCTGTATCCTCTCCTTTTGCTGTGGGTCAGCAAGGAGCATAAGGGTCATCATGAGCACGTTCATTCCGAGCGCCAACGCGATCGAACGACGCTGGCACGTCATCGACGCTGCGGGCCAGTCGCTCGGGCGGGTGGCCAGCCTGGCCGCCAAGGTCCTGCAAGGCAAGCACTCCCCGACGTACACCCCGTTCATCGACTGTGGGGACCACGTTATCGTGGTCAATGCCGCGCAGGCCGTGCTGACCGGGCAGAAGGAAGAACAGAAGCTGTATCGGTATCACAGCGGCTACGAGGGCGGGTTGCGTGAAGAGCGCGCCAAGGACCTTCGCAAGCGTCGCCCGGCCCGCCTGATGGAAGAAGCGATTCGCGGAATGCTGCCCAAGACCAAGATGGGCAACCAGATGTACCGCAAGCTGAACGTCTACGAGCGCGCCGACCATCCGCATCAGGCGCAGAAGCCCCAGTCCCTCGAGGTCGAGTAAACGTGGCAGTCACTCAGTATTACGGCACCGGGCGTCGCAAGTCCTCGACCGCTCGGGTGTTCCTGCGCCCTGGCACTGGCCAGATCACGATCAACGCCAAGGCCATCGCCGACGCGGTCAACACCGAGTCGCTCCGCCTTCAGGTCCGTTCGCCGCTGGTCCTCACCGAGACGCTCGACAAGTTCGACATCGTGGCGACGACCTCGGGTGGCGGCATCTCGGGCATGGCTGGCGCCCTGCGCCTCGGCATCGCCCGGGCGCTCTGCCTGTACAACGCGGAACTGCGCGGTCGCCTGAAGAAGGCTGGCCTGCTGACGCGTGACCAGCGCGCCAAGGAACGGAAGAAGTACGGTCTGGCCGGCGCCCGCAAGCGCTTCCAGTTCAGCAAGCGTTAACTCTCGGCTGTCGCCGGCCGCGTGCCGGCTTGGTTCTGTTAGGTGTTGGAGGAAGCTTGACCCCGATCGCTGTCAAAGACCTGCTGGAGGCCGGCGTACATTTCGGCCACCAAACCAAGCGCTGGAACCCGAAGATGAAGCCGTACATCTTCGGCGAGCGCAATGGCATCTACATCATCGACCTCGGCAAGACCGCGCGGCTGTTCCGCGACGCCGAGCAGTTCGTGATGCAGCTCGCCAGTGAAGGCCGCACCCTGCTCTTCGTGGGCACCAAGCGGCAGGCGCAGGACGCGATCGCCGAAGAAGCCGCCCGCTGCGGCATGTTCCACGTCAACCAGCGGTGGCTGGGCGGCCTGCTCACCAACTTCACCACCATCCAGCGCAGCCTGGCCCGCCTCCGGGACCTCGAAGCGATGGAGACCGACGGCCGCTACGACATGCTGTCGAAGAAGGAGATCGCGCGACTCGAGAAGGAGAAGCGCAAGCTCCAGAAGAACCTCGACGGCATCCGCCACATGGATCGCCTGCCCGATGCCGTGTTCATCGTGGACACCAAGCACGAGCAGATTGCGGTCGATGAGTCGCGCAAGCTGAAGATTCCAGTCATCGGCATCGTCGACACCAACTGCGATCCGGACCAGGTCAACTTCGCCGTCCCCGGCAACGACGATGCGCTGCGGGCGATTCGCCTCTTCGCATCGCGCATCGCCGACGCGGTCCTCGCCGGCCGCGGCGTCCGCGAATCGGTGCAGGCCGAAGTGCCTGTCGCCGACAAGGGCGGCGACGGCGCCAGGGGTGCAGAGCCCCTGCGCGCCCAGCAGCGTCCGCTCAAGTCGGCGGGCCAGACCGAACCCGCCACGCCGGCCTCGGTCTAACCCGAGGCCGCCCCGTCGCGGCGCGTTCCAGACGCCGGCCGAGCGCAGCCCGGCCGGCGTTTCGCGTGTCCCGCCTTCGCCTGACGGCTTCGGCCCGCCAGGCTCTCTTTCGTGTTCGACCTGCGCTTCTCTGGACAATACCGATGGCAATCACCGCTGAAATGGTCAAGAACCTGCGCGAGCGTACCGGCGCGGGGATGATGGAATGCAAGACGGCGCTCACCGAGAGCAACGGCGACATCGAGGCCGCGATCGAGTACCTGCGCAAGCGCGGCCTGGCCCAGGCCGCCAAGCGCGCCGGCCGGGTCGCCTCGGAAGGCATCGTCGGCATCAAGGTGAGTGACGACCGGCGCCGCGGCGTGCTCGCCGAGGTCAATTGCGAGACCGACTTCGTCGCCCGCAACGACGGCTTCAAGGCGCTGGTCGACGAGATCACGAACATCGTCTTCACCAGCGACGCGTCGCACGAGCAGCTGGTGGCCGCCGACGGCCCGATCGGCAGCCGCATCACGGCCGAGATCGCCAAGGTCGGAGAAAACATGGGCGTGCCGCGCACGGCCCGCCTCGCCGCCGACTACATCGGCAGCTACAGCCACATGGGCGGCAAGATCGGCGTCCTCGTGCAGCTGGACGGCGTGACCGCCGAGGCGGCCAAGCACGACGCCCTCAAGGCCTTCGTGAACGAACTCGCGATGCACGTCGCCGCGGCGGCGCCGGCCTACACGACCCGCGTCGAGGTGCCGGCCGACGCGGTCGAGAAGGAGAAGGAGATCTACCGCGCGCAGATGGCCAACTCCGGCAAGCCCGCCAACGTGATCGAGAAGATCATCGAGGGCAAGCTGGGCGCCTACTACGAGCAGGTGTGTCTGGTCGACCAGCCGACCATCCGCGACCCCAAGGTCAAGGTGTCGCAGGCGGTCGAGGCGGTCTCCAAGGTCGTCGGCGCGCCGGTGTCCGTGAAGGGTTTCGCGCGCTTCAAGGTTGGCGAGGCGAACCACGCATAGGTCGCCTACAGGCTGTGCGGCCTACAGCCTGCGGCTTACAGGCTACGTGAGGGCGCTCCGGCACAGCCGCGAGCGCCCTTTCGATTTCAGGCAGCCAGCAGCCCGAAGCCCGCAGCCTGCCGTGCGCGTTCTATAATCTGCCCGGCATGTCGTCACGTCCCGCTTATTCGCGCGTTCTCCTCAAGTTGTCCGGCGAAGCCCTGATGGGCGATCAGGGGTACGGCGTCGACCCCGCGGTGGTGACGCGCATCGCCGAGGAGATCCGCGAGATCCGGGCGGCCGACGTGCAGGTCGCCATCGTCATCGGCGGCGGCAACATCTTCCGGGGCATGGTCGGCAGCGCGCGCGGCATGGACCGCGCCACCGCCGACTACATGGGCATGCTGGCCACCGTCATGAACGGCCTGGCGCTGCAGGACGGTCTCGAACACCACGGCATGCCGACGCGCGTGCTGACGGCGATCGAGATGCGCGCGGTGGCCGAGCCCTTCATCCGGCGCCGCGCCATCCGCCACCTCGAGAAGGGCCGCGTCGTCGTCTTCGCCGCCGGCACCGGCAACCCCTACTTCACGACCGACACGGCGGCGGCGCTGCGCGCCATGGAAATCAAGGCCGACGTGATCATGAAGGCCACCAAGGTCGACGGCATCTACACCGCCGACCCGAAGAAGGACCCGAGCGCGACGCGTTACGATCGAATTACGTACCTGCAGGTGCTCGAACGGGGACTGCAGGTGATGGACGCGACGGCAATCTCCCTCTGCATGGACAACAAGATGCCCATCGTGGTGCTCGACCTGAATGCGCCCGGCAGCATGCGCCGCGCCATCATGGGCGAAGCGGTGGGCTCGCTGGTCACCGCCTGATCGGCGGTCGTCACCCGACCCAGGAGCAGGACACACGACGATGGACGGTTCGGATCTGAAGTCGCTGTTCGACGAGTCACGCAAACGGATGGGCGGCGTGCTCGATCACCTCAAGCGTGAGATGGCCGGCGTGCGCAGCGGCCGGGCCTCGACGTCGCTGCTCGACAGCGTACACGTCGACGCCTACGGCTCGTCGATGCCGCTCAACCAGGTAGCCCAGCTCTCGGTGCCAGAGTCGACGCTGATCGTCGCACAGCCGTTCGATCCGCAGCTGATGGGCGCGATCGAGAAGGCGATCCGGTCGTCGAACCTCGGACTCAATCCGGCCAACGACGGCAAGGTCGTGCGCATTCCGTTGCCGCCGCTCACCGAGGAGCGCCGCAAGGAGCTCACGAAGGTCATTCACAAGCTCGCCGAGGAAGCGCGCAACGGCATCCGCCAGGTGCGCCGCGACACCAACGAACGGCTCAAGAAGCTGCTCAAGGACCACGCCATCTCCGAGGACGACGAGCGGCGGGGCCTGGACGACGTGCAGAAGGTGACCGACCAGCACGTCCTCCAGATCGACGACCTCCAGAAGAAGAAGGACCAGGAACTCCTCACGGTGTGACCGTGCGCCCCACGGTCGCCATCCTGTTCACCGGCGGCACGATCTCGATGCGCATCGACGCGCGATCGGGATCGGCCGTACCGGTGATGCGCGGCGACGACATCCTCGCCCACGTCCCGCAGATCGGCGCCGAGGCCGACATCGAGCTGGAGGACGTGGCGCAGCTCCCCGGTCCGCACGTCACACCCGAACACATGTGGCGCCTCGCCCGTCGCGTGGCTGCCTGGCTCGAGCGGCCCGACGTCGACGGCGTCGTCGTCACGCACGGCACCGACACACTCGAGGAGACCGCCTACTTCCTCGACATCGCGCTGCGGACCGACAAGCCCGTGGTGCTGGTCGGCGCCATCCGCACGATGTCGGAGCCGAGCTGGGACGGCCCCGCCAACCTCGTGCACGCGGTGAAGGTCGCCGGCGCCGAGGCGTCGCGCGCCCGCGGCGTGATGGTGGCGATGAACGAGCAGATCCTCTCCGCCCGCGAGGTCGAGAAGGTCCACACCGAGGCGGCCGCCTCCTTCCAGTCGCGCGAGTTCGGACCGGTCGGCGTGGTCGACGCGGGCGTGGTGCGCTATTTGAGATCCAGTCCGCGCGAGGGCGCCTGGTTCGACGTGGCGGCCGACGGCTTGCTGCGCGTTCGCCGGATGGAGGCCGACGTCGATCTGATCAAGGTGGCGGCCGGGAGCGACGGACGCTTCGTGCGCTGCGCAGTGGCCAGCGGTGCCAGGGGCCTCGTGATCGAGGCGCTCGGCCGCGGCAACGTGCCGCCGGCCATGCTGGACGACCTCGCGGCAGCCGTGCATGGCGGGTTGCCGGTGGTGCTGACGTCGCGATGCGGCGCCGGTTCGGTGCGGGAACGCTACGGCTACGAAGGTGGCGGTCGCGGGCTCCGCGACCTCGGCTTGATCTTCGCCGGGCGTTTGAGCGGCGTGAAGGCGCGCATCAAGCTGATGCTGGCCCTCGGCCACACGCAGGATCACGAGGCGCTGCGCGCGATCTTCGACGACCCGATGGCGTAGGGGCCTGCCGGCTACGGCCTACGGGCTACGTACCTGAAACGCAGCCTGTAGCCTGCAGCCCACAGGAAGGCTTGCAGGCTATAGGCCGTAGGCTATAGGCCGTAGGCTATTCGTCTCCGAACCCGATGCCGAGCGATTTGGCGGTGCGCACGACGTCGCCGTCGGCCGGGACGAGGCGCATCTTGCCGCCGACGTCGGCGAGCGGCACCGAGCCGATCTCCGGCGGGTGGAAGGCGACCATCCGATCGCTCTCCCCCTTCACGAGCAGTTCCACCGCCATCGCGCCGAAGCGCGTCGCGAGCATGCGGTCGAAGCTGGTGGGCGACCCGCCGCGCTGCAGATGGCCGAGGACGACCGTGCGTGTTTCCTTACCGGTCAACTTCTCGAGTTCGGCCGCGACGCGATGGCCGACGCCGCCGAGACGCTCGACGTAGCCGCCATCGGCCGCCTTCACGAGCGAGACCTTGCCGCCCTGCGGCACGGCCCCCTCGGCGACGACGACGATGCTGAACTTGGCGCCGAATGCGTCACGCTCGCGAATCCGCTTGGCGACCAGCTCGATGTCGTACGGAATCTCCGGGATCATGATCACGTCGGCGCCGCCGGCCACGCCCGAATAGAGCGCAATCCAGCCGGCGTACCGGCCCATGACCTCGACGACCATCACGCGCTGGTGCGCCTGCGCGGTCGTGTGGAGGCGATCGATGGCGTCGGTCGCGAAGGTGACCGCCGTGTCGAATCCGAAGCAGTTGGTCGTGCCGACGATGTCGTTGTCGATCGTCTTGGGCACGCCGATGATCGGCATCCCCTGCTTGTTGAACTCGTGCGCGATGGAGAGCGTTCCGTCGCCACCGATCACGACGACGCCGTCGATCTCGAGCTTGTGGAACATCTCCATGCATCGCCCGGCGTAGTCCTTGGGGCCGTCCGAGGTCTCGATCGGCTTCAGGAACGGGTTGCCGCGGTTGACGGTCCCGAGAATCGTGCCGCCCAGACGGAGGATGCCCGTCACGTTCCGCGGTGTGAGCACGGTGTGGCGGTTCGTCTCGAGAAGGCCGTCGAAGCTGTTCTCCAGCCCGAGGCACTCGATTCCGTGGTTGTAGGAAGCCTTGACGACGGCCCGGATGACCGCGTTGAGGCCCGGAGCATCGCCGCCTCCGGTGAGTACACCAATCCGACGAACCTTGCTCATACGCGAACGTCAATCCTCAGGGGATGTCAGGATATCGCGCCGAATCGCGGCGCGCGCAGGCACTGCTGAAGTATAAACGCAAACGGAGCGTCCCGCCTTGTGGGACGCTCCGAAATTATGGCCCTACCGGGTCGCCGGGCCTCGGCCGAGGTCAGCGGCGCGTCACCTGATCCCAGATGGCCGCAGCACCGCCGCCGATCGCGGCACCGATGAGTGCGCCCTTCTTGCCCTTGGTGGCGCCGCCGACGCCGGCACCGACACCGGCCGCCGACCCGATGATGACCGCGCTCTTCTTCCAGCTCCGCGGCTTCTTGTACTCGACCACATCGTCATCGTAGACGGCGCGACGAGCCGAGGTTCGGCGAACCGGCGGATCGTAGGCCGCCGGCACAGGGGCTGGCGCATGGACGACCGGCGCTGGCGTGTAGCTCGGCGCAGCGTAGACCGGGGCCGGGGCTTGGGCGGGGACGTACTGCATCGCCGGAGCCGCTGCCACGCCTGCCACTGGCGCCGTCACACATTCGACCTGCGGCACGGCAGCGCCGTTCACGATGGCCTGGCGCAGCAGAGGCTGCAATCCGGCCGGGCACGACAGCAGGACCGGGGCCGACTGGGCCATCGTCGCCGGCTGGGCGTTCTGGCTGGCTGGGGCGCACGCGGCGACTCCCGCGAGGACGGCCACGAGGGCGCCACCACGAGCGGCACGAGAGACGAGGGGAAGGGACATCATCAGTGGCCTCCTTGAATAGCCTGCCCGGTGTGAAACCAAGCACCGTGCCAGGGCCAATGGCCACTTTCGAACGCATTCACGGGACACGCGGTTCCCGGAACTGCGGTCGAGATGTGCTCCCGCGAGGACGATGCCGCCGCGAGAAGGCTGCGGCGGACAGCCGCGCCGGCATCGCACGGCGAAGGATCAGTGCTGTGGACCGATGTCGACCCCAGCCGCTCGCCACGACGCTTCGGCGCGACTGGCATCGAGTTCACGCACGAGGATGTAGTCGGTATCGAACGTCGAGGTGACGAAGACCGGAATCCCGGCGGCCGCGAGCGGCGTGGTGATGCGCGCCACGATCCCGGTGAGCGCGAAGTCCAGCGGTCCTTCGACCATGTACGTGGCGAACGGGCCTTCGGCCTGAATGCCCGGCGGCACCCGGCTCGCTTCCGCGATCACCGACAGTTCGTGGGCCGTGCGAGTCACCGAGACGAACGGGCCGTCCAGCATCCACCGCGCAATCGGCCGCGCCGCTGGCAGCCGCATCACCCACAACGTCAGGGCGAGCTTACGTAAGGTGATCGGGACGGGGACGGGCATGGCTGACCGGGCCGGCAGCCCGACGGCCTTCGGCCGATCGAGTCGGGCGCCGTGTTCGAGAACGGCCGCACAATAGCAGAAGCGCCAAACGCGACCGGGCCCTGTCGACGGCCGGCCCCGGGACGTGCTGTGGTATATGTCGCGGAGGCTGATCGGCGCTCTCCCTTCTTCCCAGTCCAGCAATGTCGCACTCGCAAGCCGTGTACAAGTTCGGTGATCTCGTCTTCCTGGTCGTGGCGCATGCCGCGCCGGCTGGCGGCTTCCGCAGCGAGGCCTACCGGCTCGGCGACGGGCAGTTCGAACTGGTGATCCAGCGCGACGACACACCGATCGGCGCAGCCGCTCCAGCCGCCTGGCAGGCCGCGTTCCGGATGGTGAGTACGTTGGAGACGTATCTGGGGCGGCGGGGCGAAGAAGTGCGGGGATTCGACATCAACCCCTACCCCTACCGCGGCACATGGCGGGTCCCGGGCTGACGTGCCGAGGCTCGGCCTCGCGGCACAGCCGCCACGGCACGAGACCGAATGCGTCGAATTGTCGGGGTGTGTTGTTGGTGGACGGCAGGAGGCTCGAACTCCCGACCTCCGCGTTGCGAACGCGGCGCTCTCCCAGCTGAGCTAGCCGCCCACTCATTCCCGCACGCCGCTGGCGCGGCGCCAGCCCACAGGTGCGTGTCGCGACCCCGGGCCGAACGCAGAGTGTAGCACAGACTCCGCCCTGCTTCGCCCGACCTGGCCGTGCGGGGAGGCCGGTACCGGCGACGCCTTCCTGCCGGATCCTACCTGGTCCTACCGGGCTTTCCTATAATGCGGATACTGTGCCCATCTTCGAGTATCGCTGCGACCACTGCGGGCATCGATTCGAGGCCATCGTGCTGAATGGCCGGCAGCCCGAGACCTGCCCGGCCTGCGACCATCAGGACCTCCGCAAGGAGTTCTCCACGTTTGCGGCCCATGGGTCGACGCCCAGCTTCACCGCCGCGCCGGGCGCGTGCGGTTCGTGCGGCGATCCCCGCGGCCCCGGCAGTTGCCGCACGCACTGACCGGGGGCCACCCTGTTCCGCCTACGCCGCCGCTCCCCCGTTGTCGTCGCCGACACGCTCGACCACCTGGCCGGGCTTGCGCGCACGCGCGGCCGGGCCGACGACGCCGGCCATCTCGCCCGGTTGTCGACGGCCATGCGCCGCGTGCTGGAGACGCAGCCGCGAACGCCATGGAGCGTCGTCCGGCGTGCGCTCGACGCCCAGGGACTCGGCCACGGACGCGACGCGGAGTTGCTGGACCGGCTGCGGCGGACCGATCACGACGAAGTCGCCGAGCTCCAACGCCGTCTGCCGGCGGCCGCCCGGGCGCTGCTCCGGCAGGGCGAGCATCCGCTCAGGCACCACCTCGCCGACGAAGACGTGCTGCTCGACGCGGACCTGGACCGGCATCTCTCCGACGATCTCGTCGACACCCTGCTGCCGCTCACGGGACTCGAGGACGAGCACCTGCTGGTGCCACTGGGACGGGCATGGATGCAGGCGCAGCAGGCGCGGCGCGAGCTGGCCCAGGCGGCGGGCGCGCCCGATGCGTGGCATCTGGTGGGCGGACTGCGCCGTACCGATCCGCTCAGCCCGGACGTCGCCCTGCTGGCTGTCACCGATGAACCACGCGCCTGGATCGAGCGCGCCGGCGACGCAATCCAGACCGATGCCCTGCTGGTTGCCGGGATGCGCGCCCTGGCGATCGCCGCCGAACCCGAGCCCATCGTCGTCCACGCGATTGCGCCGCCGGCCGTGGCGACGAGCCTGATCTGGTACACCGGTCCGCGTCCTCACGTCCGTGCCCTGCGGGCGCACGCCGAAGCGGCCGGCCTCACGCTGACGCGGGACGCGCTGCTCGACCACTCGTCGACGCCGATCTCCATGGCCGACGAGGCCGCGGTCTACGAGCGGCTGGGCCTGCCATTCATTCCCGTGGAGTTGCGCGGCCGGCCCGATGTCCTCGACCAGGCCCTCGCCGGCCGGCTTCCCCCGCTGGTCGAGGTCGCCGACATCCAGGGCGACCTCCACATGCACACGGTCTACAGCGACGGCCGCGACAGCGTCGCCGCGATGGTGCAGGCCTCGCGTGCGCTCGGCTACAGGTACATCGCGATCACCGACCACTCCCCCACTGCCCGCGCATCGCGCGTGCTGACGCTCGCGCGCATCGACGAGCAGGCGGCCGAGATTGCCGATGTGCGGGAACTCGTGCCGGATGTGACGATCCTCCACGGCATCGAGTGCGAGATCCTCGACGACGGATCGGTGGACGTCGCCGATGCCGTCCTCGAGCGCCTCGACATCGTGCTGGCCTCGATGCACGAGGGTCATGGCCATTCGCCGGCGCGGCTGCTCCAGCGGTACGAACGAGTCCTGCAGCATCCGCTCGTCAACGTCATCACGCATCCCACCAACCGCTCGCCGGGCCGTCACTCCGGCTACGACCTGGCCTTCGCGCGTCTGTTCGAAGAGGCTGCGCGCACCGGTACGGCCGTGGAGATCGACGGCGCCCCGGGCCACCTGGATCTCGATGCGCCGCTCGCCGAGTTGGCGGCCGACGTCGGAGCGCCAATCCTGGTGGACAGCGATTGCCACATGGCCGACCGTCTTGGCCGACAAATGCGCTTCGGGATCGGCCTGGCCCGCCGGGCAGGCCTCACGAAGCCACAGGTGTTGAATACGCGCGATGTCGACGCCATTCGCGCGTTCGTGGCCGGCAAGCGGGCCGGCCGCCCCTGGTCTGCCTGAACGCATCCGCCGCCGCGCGCGGCCCGTAAGGACGAAGGAACGCTTCATGACCCGACGCACGCTCCTGGCCGCCAGTTTCGCGGCTCTCATCGCCGCCAGCCTGCCAGTCAGGGCGCAGACCGGCGACGCACTGGCCCGATCCGTCCAGGCGCACTACGACTCGGTCAAGGACTTCACCGCCGACTTCGAGCAGTCGTACGTGGGCGGAGCGCTGAAGCGCAAGACCGTCGAACGCGGCACGGTGGCGATCCGCAAGCCGGGCCGGATGCGGTGGGACTACACCGCGCCCGAGAAGAAGCTGTTCGTGTCCGACGGGACGCGCATGTACTTCTACGTGCCGGCCGACAGGCAGGTGCGCGTCAGCGCGCTTCCGGCCGACGGACGCGTGCCCACCCCCATCCTGTTCCTGGCAGGACGCGGCGATCTGCTGCGGGACTTCAAGGTCGAGGAGGTGGCGGGGTCCGGCGGCGCGAGCGGCACGCGGGCGCTGCGGCTGCGGCCGGTGCGGCAGGAACCGGAGTACGAGTCGCTGACGCTGGTGGTCGACGCCGGCTCGTTTGCCATTCGCCAGCTGATCGTGGTCGACGGCCAGGGCGGCACCTCGACGTTCACCTTCACCAATCTGCGCGAGAATGTCGGCGTGCCCGACCGTCGCTTCGTATTCACCATGCCCAAGGGCGTCGATGTCATCGCCCAGGACTGACTGGAGCATGCGGTCCTCCGGGTTCCGCCTGCTGATCGCCGTGCTGCTGGCGACGGCGGTGGCGGGATGTGGTGCGTCGAAGGCCTACCGCATCGGCCAGGCAGCCGAGCAGCGCGACGACTTCGATCAGGCGATCGTGGCGTACACGCAGGCACGCGCCGCCAACCCGGAGAACGGCGAGATCGGCCACGCCCTGGCCCGTGCCAGGCTGCGCGCGTCAGAGCAGCACTACGCCCGCGGCCGCCGGCTGGCCGGCACCGGCAAGTTCGAGGAAGCCCTCATCGAATACCAACTGGCCCTGGAGCTCAACCCGGTCAACGGCGACGTCGAGACCGCGGTGCGTGAGACTCGCCTTGCGCTGCGGGCGCGGATGGCCGTGCGCCGCGACGGCGTGACCCAGCTCGAAGCGCTGATCACGCGCGCCCGGAGCCTGGCGCCCGAAGGACGCGATCTCCCGGAGATCACCCTCCCCGACAGCGTCGTGTTCCGCGAAGCCGGCAGCCGCGACGTGTTCACCTCGATCGGCCGCTTCGCCGGACTCAGTCTCGTCTTCGATCCGCAGTTCCGCAGCGTGCCGTTGTCGATCGATCTGCGCAGCGCGGCGCTGCCGGCGGCGCTCGACGCGATTGCCCACGCCACCAGCACGTTCTGGCGGGTCACCGCGCCGGGCACCGTGACCATCGTGCCCGACACGCCGGCCAAGCGGCGGGAGTACGAAGAGGAAGTCATCCGGACGTTCTACCTGAGCAACGCCGATCTCAAGGAGACGCTCGACCTGCTGCGGATCGTCGTCGACGCCCGCCGGCTGTCGCCGATCACGGCGACCAACGCGATCTCGATCAAGGACACACCCGAACGCATCGAGGCGGCGGCGCGGCTGATCGCGGCGATCGACAAGGCGCGCGCCGAGGTGGTGATCGACGTCGAACTGCTCGAAGTCGACCGCACGCGCTTCAAGCAGTACGGCCTGCAGATTCTCTCACCGGGCAACGAGACAGGCATCGCCGGACAGGTCGACGTCAACCAGGACGGCGGGCTGTCGCTCCAGCAGCTCTCCAAGCTCGGTCAGGGCGACATCTTCTTCACGAACCTGCCGGGCCTCTACTATCGCCTCCTCAAGCAGGACAGCGACACGCGTACGCTCGCCAACCCGCAGCTGCGCACGTCGGACGGGCTGCCCGCCCAGGCCAAGTTCGGCGAGGAAGTGCCGGTGCCGCAGGTGACCTTCGCGCCGATCGCGACGGGCGGCGTCAATCAGCAGCCGATCACGTCGTTCACCTACCGCAACGTCGGCGTCAACATCGACATCACGCCGCGCACCCATCACAACGACGACGTGAGCCTGGCGGTGAAGATCGAGGTCAGCAGTCTGTCGGGCACGGGCTATTCCGGCCTGCCGACCTTCGGGACCCGCTCGATCACGACGACGATCCGGCTGCGCGACGGCGAGACGAACCTGCTGGCGGGGCTCATCCGCGACAACGAGCGGACCGTCCTGCGCGGCATCCCGGGCTTGAGCGACATCCCCGTCATCGGCAAGCTGTTTGCGAGCAACGAACGCGAGACGCAGCAGACCGACGTCGTGCTGATGCTGACGCCGCGCATCATCCGCGTGCTCGATCTCAGTGAAGAGGACCTCCGGCCGTTCCTTGCCGGTCCCAGCCCGGCGAACCCGGCTGGTTCGGTCTTCGACTCGCAGCCGGCGATTCAGCTGCCGAACCGCCCGGCCCAGCCGCCGTCCGACGAAGGCGTCGACGCCCCGCCGTTCCCGCAGCTGCCGGCGATTCCCGAGCAGCGCACCGTGCCGCCGCAGTCGCAACCGCGTACCCTGCCGCCGGCGCCGACGCCACCACCACCGGCCTCGCCGCCCCTGTAGGGCAGGCGTTCACTTACCCTTCCCGCACGACCCTGGCGCCAAGTCCGGTCAACCGCTCGACCACGCGGGCGTAGCCGCGTTCGACGGTCTCGAGCGGACCGACGACGCTCTCGCCGTCGGCCGCGAGCGCCGCCGCAATCAGCGCCATGCCGGAGCGAAGGTCTCGCGTGTCGAGATGCCGGCCGCGCAGCGGCGTCCGGCCGGTCACCACCATGCGGTGCGAGTCGCACAGGAAGATGTCGGCGCGCATGCCGCTCAACTGCTCCAGCGCGAAGAGCCGGAGCTCGTACATCCAGTCGTGGATGAGCGTGCGCCCTTCGGCCTGGGTGGCGAGCACGGTGAACAGGCTGACCATGTCGCTCGGGAACCCCGGCCACAGGCCGGTGACGAGCCGCCCCATCCCGACGCAGCGGCCCGGCGTCACCTGCACGCGCCCGCCGTCGATCACGCACGGCACCTGCATGCGCTGGAGCACGGACACGATGGGCTCCATGTCCTCGGCCTCGGCGCCCCGCACGTCGATACTGCCGCGCGTGACCGCACCGATGACGGCCCAGGTTCCGGCCTCGATGTAGTCGCCGCGCAGCGTGTGCTCGGCGCCGTGCAGCCGCGACACGCCGTGGACCCGCAGCCTCGACGTCCCGGCGCCCTCGATCTGCGCGCCCATCGCCTCGAGCAGCGTGCACAACTCGACGACGTGGGGCTCGGTCGCGGCGTGCCGGATGTCGGTGTCGCCCGAGGCCATGACCGCCGCGAGCAAAGCCAGTTCGGTGGCGGTCACCGACGCCTCGTCGAGATAGAACGACGCGCCGCGCAGGCCCTGTGGCGCGTCGAACGCGTGTGCGGCTCCGTCCACCTGACGCGCCCCGAACGCCTCGAGCGCCTGCACGTGGGTGGTCAGCGTTCGCCGCGACGGGAAGTCGCCGCCCGGCGGCGCCAGGTTGACCGCGCCGCGACGGGCCAGCAGCGGCCCCATCAGCAGCATCGAGGCGCGGACCCTCCCCACCAGGACCGCGTCCGGCGTCGTCCCCGGCACGTCGGCGGCGCGCAGGATCAGCGTGCCGGTGCCTCGCCCTGCGACGCTCGATCCGAGCCCTTCGAGCAGGTCGAGCAGCACGTCGACGTCGCGGATGCGCGGGACGTTGTGCAGCGTGACGGCATCGGTCGTGAGCAGCGACGCGACGATCAACGGCAGCGCCGCGTTCTTGTTGCCCTCGACCGTGACGACGCCTTCGAGCGGACGGCCTCCTTCGACGCGCAGCACGGACATGTCAGCGATCGCTTTCGGCCGCGGCCGGCCAGTCACCGAGGTAGACGATTTCTTCGATCAGGCCGACGTCGCTGCCCTCTCGTACGGCAGCGCGACAGCGATCGACGAGTGCGCGGACGTCCGACGCCGAACTTCCAGGCGCGACGACGATGAAATTGGCGTGCAGGGTCGAGACCTCGGCGCCGCCGCAGCGGGCCCCCTTGAGCCCGGCTCGATCGACGAGCGCGCCGGCCGAAGGCGGCACGCCCGGCGGCAACGGCACCTCTGGTCCGGGATTCTGGAAGATGCAGCCGGCGCTCGCCCGGTGGAGCGGCTGCGTGCGCTTGCGGAAGGCCAGCGACTCGCGGGCGATGCTGCGCAGGTGGTCCGGCGCTGCGCCCGGTCGCACGGCAAACGAGACCGACAACACAACCTCGCCAGAGGTCTGGACCCGGCTGCGGTCGTAGCCGAACGCCATGTCGGCTGTGGAGACGTCGACCACATCCCCGCCGGGTTGCAGGACGCGTACGGACCGCACGTGCTCGCTGATCAGGCCCTGGCGGAAATGCGCGTTGCCGGCAATCGCGCCGCCGACCGTGCCCGGAGTGCCGGCCCAGGCTTCGAGGCCGGCCAGTCCTCGTCCCGCCAGCCACCGCACGAGGCCGTTGATGGTGACGCCGGCGTCGGCGCGCACGGCATCGGCGTTCTCCGCCGTGACAGCGCCGCCGTGGATGCGCAGCACCACACCGCGGATGCCGGCATCGGCGACCAGCACGTTCGACCCGCCGCCGAGCAGCGTGACGGGCACGTGGTGCTGGTGCGCAAGGCGAGCGACCGCAACGGCCGCCGCCGTGCTGGCGGTGGTCACGAGGACGTCCGCCGGGCCACCGACGCGCATCGTCGTGTAGCGCGCCATCGGGGCGTCGAGGTCGATCACGATGTCGGGCATGCGGGCCAGTGCCTCGACCCATGCGCGTGTGTCGGTCGTCACGAGTGCCCCCAGTGTGCCTCGGCCCGCCACAGCGCCTCGAGGGCTTCATCCCGCGTACACACGGAGAAGCGGACGGTGTCGCCCGGCGCACGCTGCGCCGCATGCGGCAGGTCCGCGCTGATCACGACGGCGACGATCGGATATCCACCAGTCGTCTGCCGATCGGCCATCAGCAGGATGGGCGCTCCAGTCGGGAGGATCTGCAGGGCGCCGGTCACCGTGCCGGCGGACGCACGATCGGGATGCGACAGCGGTACGGGCGGCCCGTCGAGCGGAAAGGCCATCCGACTCGCGGACGGCAGCACGGAGTAGGCGCCCGACTGCAGCGCGAAGAGCGCTTCGTCTTCGGCCTCGCCCGTCGGCAGCACGCGCAGCACCTCGCGGCGGACCAGGCCCGGCAAGGCCACCGTGCGGACCGGCGTCACCTCGCGGCGCGCGACGGCCAGGCGCGTGCCGTCGGGGATGGCGCCCCGGCGATCGGTGAAGGGCCAGGCGGTCCGGCTCCCGAGGACCGGGGCGATGTCGAAGCCGCCGCGGACCGCGACATATGCGCGCGCGCCAGCGAGCCGCCGACCGAGGTCCAGCGTGGCGCCGGCCTGGAGTTCCAGCGCGCAATCCTGCGGCACTGGCGCGCCATCGACGGTCGTGTCGAACCTGGCGCCGGTGATCGCGACATGCACGTCGCGGTCGGGCCGCAGCGCACAACCGGTCAGCGTGATTTCGAGCGCGGCCTCGTCAGGTTCGTTGCCGACGAGCACGTTGGCGCGCCGGGAGGCGTCGCGATCGAGAGCACCGCCCACCGGCACCCCGACGTCCTGCCAGCCCCAGCGGCCGTCGTCCTGGAGCGTCGTGTGCAGTCCTGCGCGTGACACCAGCAGCGTCGTGGCAGTCATCGGACGACGAAACGGACGCGCGTGCCAGGCAGCAGCGCCGCCGGTGCCTCGTTCCCGAGATCGAACAGCTTGAAGCCGGTGCGCCCGATGAGGTGCCAGCCACCCGGGCTGGACCAGGGGTAGATGCCGGTGTACCCGCCGGCAATTGCCACCGAGCCCGCCGGCACGGACGGCCTCGGCGAGCGTCGGCGTGGCAGGTGTAGCGCGGGCTCCAGCGGTCCCATGTACGGAAACCCCGGCAGGAAGCCCACGAAGCACACGACGTACTCGGCCGCGGCATGACGCGCGCAGACATCGTCGGCATGGAGCCCGCAGGCAGCCGCGACGCTCGTGAGATCGGGGCCATCGTCGCCGCCGTATCGGACAGGAACCTCGATGACCTGTGCCGACGCGACGTCGCCGCCCGGCTCGCGTGCGGCACTCTCCTGCAGCACGCGTTCGAGCTCCGGCACGTCGCACTGCCGTGGGTCGACGTGCACGACGAGTTCGCGCATCCCGGGCACGACATCGCGAACGCCCGGCACCCTGGCGGCGCGCACCGCGGCCGCAACGCGGTGCACACGCGCATTTGCCGCGAGCGGATCGGCATCGGTCATCGTCGCCGACACTGCGGCGTCACCGAGAAACGTGACGGTCACGCGAACTGCCGCATCTGCTCGGCGACGAGCGCATGCTCTGCCGAACCGATGACCTCCCGCAGCGACGGCGCCGCCGGTGCCGTGCGGCGGGCTTCGTCCGAGAGGTAGCGCGCCTTCACGCCAGCGTGCCGGCGCAGCGCGTCGTCCACGCGGGTGGGCGACAGCGTCTCGGCCTCGAGCGCGCGCACGATGCCCTCGAGCGCGGCCGCGATCCGATCGACGTCGCCGCCGCCCTGCAGGATGGCGTCGCAGCCGGCGGCGAGTGCCGCACCGGCCGCCTCGCCAGGGGAGAAGCGCAGCGAGATCGCCGTCATGTCCATGTCGCCGGTGACGACGAGTCCGCCGAAGCCGAGCGCGCCGCGGAGACGGCCGGCGATGATTTCGCGCGACAGCGTCGCCGGATGCTCGTCGTCCAGGCTCGGGACGAGAAGATGTCCCGACATCACGGCGTCGACGCCCGCGGCGATGGCGGCCTCGAAGGGCACCCATTCGACGCGTTCGAGCCGATCGGGCGGCAGGTCCGCGATCGGCAGATCGTCTGGCGATCCCACCGTCGCCTCACCCTGTCCCGGAAAGTGCCTGGCACACGCGGGCAGGCCCTGGGCGTGAAACGCCTCGATGAGGGCGACGCCGTGCCGCGCCACCACGGCGGGATCGGCGGCGAGGGCGCGATCGTCGGTCGCCGCGTTGTCGCGACGCGTGCGCACGTCGAGGACCGGCCCGAAGTCGAGGGTGATGCCCATGGCGCGCAGCTCGCGCGCCCACGCGCGGCCGAAGCGCGACGTCAACGAGAGGTCGTCGGCGTGTCCGAGCGCCGCGGCCGGCGGCCACTCGGTGAGCGGTGCCTTCACGCGTGACAC
>CBIHOS010000069.1:0-19976 GCA_966211945.1 uncultured bacterium | reverse complement strand
GTTCACCGACATGGCGCACATCGCCGGGCTGGTGGCCGGCGGCGTCCACCCGAGCCCGGTGCCGCACAGCGACTACGTCACGACCACGACCCACAAGACGCTGCGCGGACCGCGCGGCGGCTTGATCCTGACCCGCGAGGCCAACGCCAAGGCCATCGACCGGGCGCTGTTCCCTGGCGTCCAGGGCGGGCCGCTGATGCACGTGATCGCCGCCAAGGCGGTGTGCTTCCGCGAGGCGATGGAGATGCCGTTCCGCGCCTACCAGGCGCAGGTCGCCACCAACGCCAGACGCCTGGCGCAGTCGCTGCGCGACGAGGGCTTCCGGCTGGTGTCGGGCGGCACCGACAACCACCTGATGCTGGTCGACGTGTTCTCGAAGGGCATCACCGGCAAGCAGGCCGAGAAGGCCCTCGGCGAGGCCGGCATCACCGTCAACAAGAACGCGATCCCGTTCGACAAGAACCCGCCGATGGTCGCCTCCGGCATCCGCATCGGGACGCCCGCCGTCACCACGCGCGGCATGGGCGAGGCCGAGATGGACCGCATCGCGGACCTGATCGCCGCGGCGCTGCGTGAACCCGAGAACAGCACGGCGCTCGGCAACGTCCGCGCCGAAGTGGAAGCCCTGTGCCGGGAGTTCCCGCTCTACCCGCCCCCAGCCTGATCGACGGCGTGCGGCGCGTCCTCGGCACCGGGGGCGCGCTGGCCGCCGTCCTCGACGGCTTCGAGCCGCGCTCCAGCCAGCAGCAGATGGCCGAGGCCGTGGCGCGCGTCGTCACCACCGGCGGCGTGCTGCTCGCGGAAGCCGGCACCGGCACCGGCAAGACGCTGGCCTACCTGGTGCCCGCCATCCTGTCGGGCCGCAAGACGCTCGTCTCGACCGGCACGCGCAACCTCCAGCAGCAGCTGATCGACAAGGACGTGCCGCTGCTGCAGCGGGCGCTCGGCCCCTTCCGCGCCACCTGCATGAAGGGGCGGAACAACTACCTGTGCCTGCACCGCTTCGAGCAGGCGCGCCTCGACGAGCGGCCGCGCGACGACGACACGCGGGTCGCGATGGCGCTGATCGAGCATTGGGCGCCGCGCACCCAGACTGGCGACCGGGCCGAGATCGCCGACCTGCCCGAGGACCTGCCGTTCTGGCACACCATCGCGGCGACGACCGAGAACTGCCTCGGCAGCGAGTGCCCGCGCTACGGCGACTGCTTCGTCACGCGGATGCGGCAGGAGGCGGCCGAGGCCGACGTGGTGGTGGTCAACCACCATCTGCTGTGCGCCGACGCGGCGCTGCGGCGCCACTCGTTCGGCGAGGTCATTCCCGAGTGCCAGGTCGGCATCATCGACGAAGCGCACCAGCTCGAGGACGTCGCCACGCAGTACTTCGGCCTCAGCGTCAGCAACTTCCGCATCGAGCAGTTGTTCACCGACGCGGCGGCGATCCGGACGTCGCCGCTGTTCGTGCCGCATGAGGACAGCGCCGCGATTGCCCGCGCCATCGAGGGCCTGGCCGTCACCTCGCGCGCGTTCTTCCTCGATCTGCAGACGCGGCGGCCCGGCGTCCGGCAGGCCGCCGACGGCAGCGCGACGCTCTTCGACGAGCGGCTGCGCGTGACCGGCGAGGTGCTCGCCGAGGCCGCCGGCGAGAGCGGCTTGCAGCTGATCGAGGCGTTGTCCTCGCTCGAGGAGGCGCTGGCCCTGCTGAAGGACGCGCCGGAAGATCTGCGCGCCATCGCCAAGCGGGCCGGCGAAATCCGCGACGACCTGAAGTTCCTGCTGCGGGCCGAGGCCGAGGACTACGTGTACTTCCTCGAGCTGCGCGGCCGGCACGTCGCGCTGCGGGCCGCGCCGATCGACGTCTCGCACATCATCCGCGACGTGCTGATCGATCGGCTGCCGTCGCTGGTCCTGACCTCGGCGACGCTGTCGATCGGCGGCTCGTTCGGCTACGTCAGGGCCCGCCTCGGTGTCGGCGAGTCACTCGAGGTGAAGGTGCCGTCCGAGTTCGACTACCCGACGCAGGCGCTCGTCTACCTGCCGCGGCGGATGCCCGATCCGCGCACGCGTGAGTACGCCGCGGCGCTGGCCGACGAGGCCGCCGCGCTGCTCACCGCGAGCGAGGGACGGGCCTTCCTGCTCTTCACGAGTTACGCCGCCCTGCGCGATGCGCACGCCCGGCTGTCGACCCGCCTGCCGTACCCCATGCTCGTCCAGGGCACCATGCCGCGCGGCGTGCTGATCGATCAGTTCCGCAGGACGCCCAACGCCGTGCTGTTCGGCACTGCCAGCTTCTGGCAGGGCGTCGACGTCGTGGGCGAGGCGCTGAGTTGCGTGATCATCGATCGCATTCCGTTTGCGTCGCCGGGCGATCCGGTCGTCGCGGCGCGCATCGAGGCGCTGCAGCGTCGGGGCATCGACGCGTTTGCGGGCTTCCAGGTGCCGCTCGCGATCCTGACACTCCTGCAGGGTGTGGGCCGGCTGATCCGCCACCGCCAGGATCGCGGCGTGATCGCGCTCCTCGACCCGCGGCTGCAGTCGATGGGCTACGGCCGGCGGTTCCTCAACGCCCTGCCGCCCGCGCCGGTCACGCGCCGCCCCGAGGACGTGACGAAGTTCTTCGCTGTGAGGGGCTGACGCGACCGTGAGGTAGGACCGGCTGCCAGACGCACCGAAGCCGGCTGGCGAAGGTGGGTCCCAGCCCGGCCTACAGAGGGCCGCGTTGGGACAACGGGACCGATCGCGACGACGGGCGGATGCAGCTGATGACGATGGGCGTGTGCTCTGCAGCAAGCTGGGCGGCGCCCGCCTGCGGATCGATGTCGGGATCGAGATTACCGTTGGCGCGCGTGTAGGCAATCGCGGCGTGCATCTGTTCCACCGCCGTCGCCGTGGTTTGCGTGCAGGGCCGGTCCTCGATCGGCGCCATCACGCGATCGCGGCCCTCCACGTGCCAGAAGCCGAGCGCGTGGCCGACTTCGTGCGCCACCGTCGCGGGCCGGACCCGCGTGCCGGGGCATCCACCGCAGTTGTTGAGATTGAGACTGATCCGGCCGGGATCGCCCGCCACGCGCGCTGTCCCGCAGGTCAGGATGAACGGGTCCTCGATGAACTCGACGGTGATCCAGCCGGCGCGTTCCGGGTTCTCGCGGCCCGTCTCCACCTCCGCCACCTGCAGTGCACCGCCGCTGAAGTCGCGGACCGCCGATCGAATCGTTGCCGTCACGGCGGCGATGGTCGAGGGATCCACGTCGCGTCCTGCCGTGTCGACGGTGCGGACATAGACCGACGGCGGGCGCGTCAGCCGTCGCAGCGCGCGGAGCTCGGCCGGCTGCTCCATGCCGTTGCGTACGAACTGGCGATGGAAGTCCAGCGATGCAGTCGGCAGCACGTCGATCTGCACGTCGGTGCGTTCCCGTTCCCAGCGAAGCCAGAGCGAGCGGTCGACATGCCCCGGCGCCGTCACGTCGACCCGATAAGGCGTCGACGAGGGGTTGGTGTCGCTGGTGTACCGGAACGTGCCGTCGCCGCCGCTCGTCGAGGGCAGGCCTCCGGCAAACGTCAGGATGGCGCCGCCGACGGGTGCCCGCGTGCCGCTGGCGATCACGCGTCCCGCCACGGCATAGGCGTAGGTCGGGGTCGGCGTCGGGGTGGGAGTGGCAACCGGCGGTGGCGTCGGTGTGACCGGGCTTGCGGGCCCGCTGCCGCCACCGCAGGCAGCAACGCATGACACGGAGACCAGAAGTGCAGGCCAGAGTCGCCGGCGGATGGGCATCCAGGCATTGTCGAGCTTCAGGACGACTCGGTCAACGGCGCCGTCGGAGGCGACGTGCGGAATACCGGCGGCCGCCAGGGAGTGCGCGGAGATGAAGGAGTGCTTGCGGAACGTCGGCACGGCGCCCGCTTCGTTTGCCAGCGCGATCTGCAGGTGATGGCCCTGGATGGCGGGACCGGCGCAGCGTCTCGCGGCAGCCGACGGCCAGTCCTGCCAGCGCCAGCGTCACAATGAGTACGCGCGTCCGCATTCAGCCGATCGTCCGAGGCGGGCCTGACGCCAGGCCGCGCTCGTGGCGCGAACCGATGGCTCGGGAGCGAAGCCGCTTACCAAGGCCATCGAGGGAGCGATACACTCTGCGGTCGGACGCTCGGTCGTCCCGGAGGAACCAATGTCTGTATTCACATTTGGCGTGCGCATGGTGACGGCCGTTGCCCTCGCGTTCACGTTCGCAGCCGCAACGCCGGCTGCCGCCCAGACCACCGGCACCATCAAGGGCAAGGTGGTCGATGGCAAGGGCCAGCCCGTCGACAAGGCGGCCGTGACCATCGAGTTCAAGGGCGGCACGAACATGCAGCGGGAGGTCAAGACCAACAAGCGCGGTGAGTTCATCCAGGTCGGCCTGCAGCCCGGCCCGTACTACGTCACCGTGAAGCACGAAAGTGGGCAGGCGGCCGACCAGGTGCAGGTCGGCATCGGCAACGCGCCCGAGATGAACTTCACGCTGGCGCCCGCCACCAAGGGCATGTCGCCGGAGGAGACCGCCTTCCGCAAGGCCTTCGACGATGGCGTGCAGGCGATGAGCGCCAAGAATCACGACGCGGCGGTGTCGAAGTTCAACGAGGCGATCGGCCTGCGGGCCGACTGCTACGCCTGCTACATGAACGTCGGCTCGGTGCACTACGAGAAGAAGGAAACCGACAAGGCCGAAACGGCGTTCAAGAAGGCGGCCGAACTGCGGCCAGACGACGCCAAGCCGATCCAGGCGCTCGCCGACCTCTACAACAGCGCCGGTAAGCGTGAGGAAGCGGCCGCGATGGCCACCAAGGCGGCGTCGATGGGCGCGGCGGCCGGCGGCGGCTCGGCGCAGGACAGCTACAACCAGGGCGTCATCCTGTGGAATGCCGGGAAGATGGCCGAGGCGAAGGCGCAGTTCGAGGCAGCCGTGAAGGCCGACCCCAACTACGCGGAAGCCAACTACTGGCTCGGCATGGCCAATCTCAACGGCGGCAACATGGCCGAGGCCGGCAAGTACTTCGAGAACTACTTGAAACTCGCGCCCAATGGCGCGCTGGCCGCCCAGGCCAAGGGCGTGCTCGACTCGCTCAAGCCGAAGGAGTGAGCACCCCCGCGCTGGATTCGGAGCTCCCGGCTCGGCTCGACGCCGTCCGGGCGCGCATCGCCAGCGCCGCGATCCGCGGCGGGCGGTCCCCGGAGACCGTCCGCCTCGTCGCCGTCAGCAAGACGTTCGACGCTGGGGCCGTCCGCGTCGCCCACGCGGCCGGTCAGGTCGACTTCGGCGAGAACCGCGTCCAGGAAGCGCTCGCCAAGCAGGCCGCAACCGCCGATCTGCCGCTCCGGTGGCACCTCATCGGCCACCTCCAGACCAACAAGGCGAACAAGGTGCCGGGCGCCTTCGCCGCCGTGCAGTCGGTGGACAGCCTCGAACTGCTCGAGCGGCTCGCGCGCGCCGCCGCCGCGGCCAGCCAGGTGCTGCCGGTGCTGATCCAGGTCGATCTCGCCCACGAGGCGACCAAGTCCGGGCTCGACGAAGCCGACCTGCGCGGGCTGCTGGCCCGCGCGCGCGACCTCGCCGGCATCCGCGTCGACGGGCTGATGCTGCTGCCGCCCTACGCCGACGACCTGGAGCAGGTCCGGCCCTGGTTCCGCCGCCTCCGCGGGCTGCGCGACACGCTGCTGGACGAAGGGGTGCCCGCCGAGCAGCTGCGCGAGCTCTCGATGGGCATGTCGCACGACTTCGAGGTCGCCATCGAAGAGGGCGCGACGATCGTCCGGGTCGGCTCGGCCATCTTCGGCAGCCGGGGCTAGCGCTTCTCGCAATGCGGGAATGCGGGAATGTCGAGCCCTCCGACATACGTAGGGCAGGGACGCGCCGCCGGCGCGTCCGATCTTCGGACCGCCCGGCGGGCGGTCCCTACCTAACGTCGGTTCCCGGTACCCAGTACCCAACCCGATACCCGATCCCCGATCCCGCCCTGTCGGATCTCGTGATCGGTCGTCGGAGAATCGTCACTGCTCTCCGCGCGACCCGCCCTGGGCCTACAGTTTCCGCACGGAAAAGCTGATAGATCCGGCGTGGTACGGTATGTGCTCTTCCCGATTCGCAGGAGTCCTCGTCGATGAAAGTCACGCCTCTCGATCTGCGCCAGACCCATCTCTCGACCTCGTTGCGCGGCTACGACCGCGACGAAGTCCGGACGCTGCTCACTGATGCGGCCGACGACTACGAGGCGGCCCTGCGCGAACTCGATCGCCTCCGCCAGGACCTGCAGAAGGCCGACACGCAGCTGGTCGAGCACCGCGAGCGCGAAGCCAACCTGCGCAACACCCTGCTGACCGCGCAGAAGGTGGCCGATCAGATCCGCGAGAACGCCGGCAAGGAAGCCGACGTCCTGCTGCGCGACGCCGAGACACGGTCGACGGCGATGATCAAGGAGGCCGAACTGCGCTCGGCCACGCTCACGGGCGACGCCGAGTCGAAAGCCCGCACGCTGACCGACGGCACCGAGGTCAGGACCACCGCGCAGATCGCCGATGCCAACAACCGGGCGGCGGCCACCGTGCGCGACGCCGAGGCGCGGGCGGCAGCCATCCTGCGCGAAGCCGATGCGCGTGCCGAGGGCACGACCCGCGATGCCTCGACGCGCGCCCAGGCAACGCTGGCCGACGCCGACACCCGTGCCCAGGGGCAGCTCACCGACGCCCAGCTGCGGGCCGACGCCGTCTTCAACGAGGCACAGTCGCGCGCCGACGCGATGGTGAAGGACGCGCAGGCCCGCGTCGACGTCCTGATGCAGAAGGCCAACGCCCGCCTCGACGAGCTCGAGCACGCGGTCAGCGAGATGCGGCTGCGCAAGCGCGACGTCGAAGGCACGCTCGAACAGTCGATCGCGTCGCTCACCTATGCGCTGGAGTTCGTGCGGACGCAGGACGCCCGCGACGACAAGGTGCGGCTGCTGCGGCCGCGGCTGGCCGAAGGCGACGCGGCGCGTACCCAGGGCGGTGAGCCAGCCGCCATGCTGGGCTGAGACCGCCCGATCGAGTCATGGTGCGCAACCTGGTTCGCCTGATCGTCCTCGGGCTTGTCGTTCACGCCGGCGTGCGCATCGTCCCCGAGTTCTGGCATTACCTGCAGTTCAAGGACGCGGTCGTCGAGGCCGCGACCTACGCCGGCCGCAAGACGCCGGAGGAACTCAAGGCGCGCATCGCGTCGCTGGCGCTCGAGCACGACGTGCCGGTGACCGTCGCCGACATCGACATCGCCAAGCGCGACAACAACGTGTACGTGTCGACCGCCTGGACCGCGCAGCTGGAATACCTGCCGACCCGCTTCTATCCCTACGACTTCATCGTCGACGTCGAGGGGCGGAAGGATCGCGTCGGCGGCCTCGCGCCGTAGGCGGCACGGGCACGCCAACCTTCGAAGCGCGAAGGTGGTGGTGACACTGTGAGATTGTGCAATTTTCAACGAATCTGATCGCCGATCCGGCTCCAGCGGGTCTTCGTGACGAAACCCGTGACCACCGCGAAGAGCTGCTCGAGCCCGGGGCGCTCGTAGTCGGCGGCGTCGCTTTCGAACGACCAGTACACCATCACCGCGCGGCCCTTGACGTAGGTCTGCGGCAGGAAGCCCCAGTAGCGGCTGTCCTCCGAGTTGTCGCGGTTGTCGCCCATCACGAACAGTTGTCCGGCCGGCACCGTCACCGGCGCGTAGGTCTCGCGCTTGTCGTAGGCGGTGAACTCGTTGTCGCCGCGCGACGGCTGGAGGTAGTGCACGTACGGCTCGTCGAGCGGGGTGCCGTTGATGTAGACCTTCTTGTGGCGCAGTTCGACCGTCTCACCCGGCAGCGCGACGACGCGCTTGATGAAGTCGCGCTCCGGCCCGCCCGGCCACTTGAACACGACGACGTCGCCGCGGCGGAAGTCGCGGATCGGAAGAAGGGCCCGCTCGAAACCAGCCGGCGCGAACAGGAACTTGTTCACGACCAGGTGATCGCCGATCAGGAGATTGTTCTCCATCGACCCGGTCGGGATCTTGAACGCCTGGAAGCACCACGTCCTGACGAACAGCGCCAGGATGACCGCGATGACGATCGACTCGAAGTACTCGCGGGCGGTCGACTTGGGCGGCGCCACGAGCGCCGCCGGCGGGGTCGAACGTGGCGTGCTCATGCGTCGGTCCCCACCTTGAGCACCGCCAGGAACGCCTCCTGCGGAATCTCCACACGGCCCACCCGCTTCATCCGCTTCTTGCCTTCCTTCTGCTTCTCCAGCAGCTTGCGCTTGCGCGAGATGTCGCCGCCGTAGCACTTGGCGAGCACGTTCTTGCGGATCGCCTTGACCGATTCGCGGGCGATGATCCGCCCGCCAATCGCCGCCTGGATCGCCACCTCGAACATCTGCCGCGGGATGAGCTCGCGCATCTTCGCCGCCAGCAGCCGGCCGCGGCCGTACGCCGTGTCGCGATGGACGATGATCGACAGCGCGTCGACCGCCTCGCCGTTCACCAGGATGTCGAGCTTGACCAGCGGCGAGTCCCAGTAGCCGGTGACGTGGTAGTCGAGCGACGCGTAACCGCGCGATACCGTTTTCAACCGGTCGTAGAAGTCGAGCACGACCTCGTTGAACGGCAGCTCGTAGGTGATGACGACGCGGCCCGACGTCATGTACTCGATGTTCTTCTGCTGGCCGCGCTTCTCCTGGCACAGCTGCAGGATGCCGCCGACGTACTCGGAGGGCGTCAGGATCGTCGCGGTGATGATCGGCTCCTCGAGGCGCGAGATGCGACCGGCATCGGGCAGCTTCGACGGGTTGTCCACCGCATGCGTCTCGCCGTCGGTCGTCGTCACCTGGTACAGCACGCCGGGCGCGGTCGTGACCAGGTCGACGTCGAACTCGCGCTCGAGCCGCTCCTGCACGATCTCCATGTGCAGCAGCCCGAGGAAGCCGCAGCGGAACCCGAAGCCGAGCGCCGCGGAAGTCTCCGGCTCGAACGCGAACGCCGCGTCGTTCAGTTTCAGCTTCTCGAGCGCGTCGCGCAGTTCCGGGTACTGGTGGCCCTCGACCGGGTAGAGCCCGGCGAAGACCATCGGCTTCATCTCCTGGAAGCCGGGGAACGGCTCGGCCGTCGGGCGCGCCGCCTCGGTGATCGTGTCGCCGATCTGCGCGTCGCCGAGGCGCTTGATGTTGGCGATGACGAAGCCCACTTCGCCGACGCCGAGGCTCTCGACGGGCACCGGCTTGGGCGAGAAGATCCCGACCTGGTCGATGTCGTACGACTGGCCGTTGATCATCATCGTCACCTTCATGCCGGCGCGGATGGTGCCGTCGATGACGCGGATCTGGACGATGACGCCGCGGTAGGCGTCGTACCAGGAGTCGTAGATGAGGGCCTTGAGCGGCGCGTCGGCCGAACCCGACGGCGGCGGCACGCGCGCGACGACGGCCTCGAGGATCTCGCGAACACCGACGCCTTCCTTGGCGCTGGCGAGCACGGCACCGTCGGCATCGAGGCCGATGATCTCCTCGATCTGCCGCTTGGCCTCGTCCGGCATCGCGCCCGGCAGGTCGATCTTGTTGATGACCGGGATGATCTCGAGGCTGTTGTTGGCCGCCAGGTAGGCGTTGGCGAGCGTCTGCGCCTGGACGCCCTGCGACGCGTCGACCAGCAGCAGCGCGCCCTCGCACGCCGACAACGACCGCGTGACCTCGTAGGAGAAGTCGACGTGGCCGGGCGTGTCGATCAGGTTGAGGACGTAGGTCTGGCCGTCGAGGGACTTGTAGTCGAGCCGGACCGAGTGCGCCTTGATGGTGATGCCGCGCTCGCGCTCGAGGTCCATGCTGTCGAGCACCTGCGCCTCCATCTCGCGGGCCTGCAGCGCGCCCGTGAGCTCGAGGAAGCGGTCGGCCAGCGTCGACTTGCCGTGGTCGATGTGCGCGATGATGGAGAAATTACGGACGAAGCGCGGATCCATGAAAGCCCTTCATTGTACCGTGGGCTCGATGGATCGTCCCTCGCCTTGGCCTTGGGGTCGAAGGCCGACGGTTCCGAAGGCCCAAGGCCCATGGCCGAAGGCCCAGGTTGTCCGTCCCTACCGCTGGTCGCGCGGGATGAAGCGCTGCGGGTACTCGGGGCCAACGTAATCGGCGCGGGGGCGGATCAGCCGGTTGTTCGCCAGTTGTTCGAGGACATGCGCCGTCCAGCCCGAGACGCGGCTCACCGCAAAGATGGGCGTGTACAGATCGATGGGGATGCCCATCGTGTAGTACGTCGAAGCCGAATAGAAATCGACGTTCGGGAACAGCTTCTTCTCGCCGGTGACGACCTGCTCGATGCGCTGCGAGATCTGGAACCAGCGCGGATGGCCGGCGCGTTCGCCGAGTTCCTTCGACATGCGCCGCAGGTGCGTCGCCCGCGGGTCCTCGGTCTTGTAGACACGGTGGCCGAAGCCGGAGATCTTCTCCTTGCGCGCGAGCTTGGCGCGCACGAACGCCTCGGCCCGCTCGTCGGTCGCGTCCTCGCCGAGGTCGAGCAGCATCTTCATCACTTCCGCATTGGCGCCGCCGTGCAGCGGCCCCTTCAGCGCGCCGATGCCGGAGACGACTGCCGAGTGGACGTCGCTGAGCGTCGCCGCGGTCACGCGCGCGGCGAAGGTCGACGCGTTCAGCTCGTGGTCGGCGTGCAGGATCAGCCCGATGTCGAAGGCGCGCACCGACGTCGGGTCGGGGCGCGTGCCCGTCAGCATGTAGAGGAAGTTGGCGGCCTGGTTCAGCGCCGGATCCGGGGCGATCAATCCGCCGCCCTGCAGCAGCCGGCCGTAGCTCGCCACCAGCGTGCCCATCTGCGCGGTGAGGCGCACGGCCTTGCGGTAGTTGGCGGCCGCACTGTTGTCGCTGGCATCGGGGTCGTAGTGCGACAGCGCCGACGTCAACGTCCGCAGCGTGTCCATGCCGTCGCCCGCCGGCAGGCTCCGCATCAACCTGACGACACCTTCGGGCAACGCCCGTCCCGCCGCCAGCTGCGAGTGCAGGTCGCCGAGTTCGGCCCGGTTCGGCAGCCGCCGGTGCCACAGCAGGAAGCACACTTCCTCGAAGGTGGCCGACTGCGCCAGGTCGTGGATGTCGTAGCCGCAGTACGACAACACGCCGCGCTCGCCGTCGATGAAACAGATGGACGACGAGGTGGCGACGACGTCTTCGAGTCCGGCTTTGCTCATGGCGTGGTCAGGATATCAACGTCGACGGCCACAAACAGAAAAGGCGCGCCCGGGGAGCGCGCCCTGCCTGCCGATCCGCACGGGTCATTCGCCCGCGATCTGCGTGCTGAGCGCCACTTCCTCGCCGCTGAACTGCTGCAGCAGCGACATGCCGCCGGTGTAGAGGAAGCCGGCCTGGAAAAGGACGAGGAACGGCAGCGTGCCGTAGATGCCGTTGGCCAGCGCGTAGAAGACGGTGCCCGTGAAGTAGACGCCGAGCGCCAGTTCGAGCAGCGGCTGCCACAGCATCATCTGGTGGTACTTCTTGCCGACCCAGTCGTCGCCGTTGCGCTCGACGCCGTGCTTGGGCGTGCGGACGAACTCGGACTGCTTGCCGAGCATCGCCTCGAGCACCGCCCGCGTGTTGTTGACCGACAGGCCGATGCCGACGGCCATCAGCAGCGGCAGGTGCTTGAGGCGGGTCGTCCAGTCCTGCGGATAGGCCTGCTTCTGGCAGAACGCGTAGAAGTTGACCACCGAGAACGTCGCCGCGAAGAACATCGGGATGTCGATCAGCAACATCTCCGACCAGCCCATGTTGTAGCGGACGTACATGGACGGGAACATCAGCACGCAGAGCGCCACCATCAGCAGGTAGTTGAAGTTGGCGGTGAGGTGGAAGAACGCCTCGGCCTTGACCCGCAGCGGCAGGTCGGCGCTGAGCAGCTGCGGCAGCAGCTTCAGGCAGGTCTGGATCGATCCCTTGGCCCAGCGGTGCTGCTGCGACTTGAAGCTGTTCATCTCCACCGGCAGTTCGGCCGGGGCGATGACGTCCTCCATGAACACGAAGCGCCAGCCCTTGAGCTGAGCGCGGTAGCTCAGGTCGAGGTCCTCGGTGAGCGTGTCGTGCTGCCAGCCGCCCGCCGACTCGATCGCGTCGCGCCGCCAGATGCCGGCCGTGCCGTTGAAGTTGAAGAAGCAGCCGGCGCGGTTGCGGCTGCCGTGCTCCAGCACGAAGTGGCCGTCCAGCATGATCGACTGGATGCGGGTGAGCGTGGAGTAGTCGGCGTTGATGTGGCCCCAGCGGGCCTGCACCATGCCGATCTGGGGATCGCCGAACTGCGGCAGGGCCCGGCGCAGGAAGTCGACCGGAGGCACGAAGTCGGCATCGAAGATCGCGATGTAGCGGCCGTCGGCCACCTTCATCCCGGCCTCGAGCGCGCCGGCCTTGAAACCGGTGCGGTCGGTGCGGTGCAGATAGCTGATGTTGAAGCCCTGCATCTGCCAGCGGCGGACGCCCAGGGCCGCGACGTCGACGGTTTCATCCGTCGAGTCGTCGAGGACCTGGATCTCCATCAACTCCCTGGGATAGTCCATCCGGCAGACCGCATCGATCAGGCGATCCACCACGTACATCTCGTTGAAGATGGGGAGCTGGATGGTGACGACCGGCAGCGGATCCAGTTGCGGGAGCGGTCCGGGCACGTGGTCGGCGTACCGCTTGTACCAGTACACGAGCACGTACCGGTGCCATCCATAGAACGCCAGGATGCTCAGGACGAAGAAGTACGCCGCAAGGATCGCGAGTTCCGAGAAGGTCATAGACGGCCGCTGAAATCTCTACCCTTCGTGTCCAGACACACGAAACCAAGAGATTACTGCAAGCGCGGCGGAGGGTCAAACAAACGGACGAGCTGTCAAGCGACAACAAGGCCGCGTCCGTGCTACGCTACGAGGTTCGTCGCCCAAGTGCTCTCCGCACCAGCCGGCACATTTCCTTCATGCAAGCCACCACACTCCGCGCCCTCGAGTTCGACCTGGTCGCGGCCGTGGTGCGCTCGTACGCCGTCACGCCCCTGGGCGGCCGGCGGCTGGACCAGTTGACGCCGTCGAGCGACCCCATCCGGGTCGCCGAAGCGCTGGACCTGACCGGCGAGGCGCTGCTCCTCCTGCAGGATCACCAGGGGCTGCCGCTGCGCGCCGGCGAGGCGGTGAGCGCGGCCCTCGACGTCCTGCCGCTGCCGGGGCACCCGCTCGAGCCGCTGCGCCTGCTGGCCCTGGCCGACTTCTTCGATTCGGTCGACCGCACCGTGGCCCTCGTGGAGCGCGCCGCCACCCGCCTGCCCGCCCTGGCGGCCGTCGCGCGGCGGGCCGCCCGCTTCGTGGACGAGAACGCCCGCGTCCGCAAGGCCATCAGCCAGCACGGCGAGGTCGTGGACGACGCGAGTCCGGCGCTGGCCACGCTTCGCGACAAGCTGCGCCGCCAGCGCCAGCGGCTGCGCGGCACCCTCGAGTCGTATCTGCGCGGCCGCGATACGGCCAGGTACCTGCAGGAACAGGTCGTCACCGAACGCAACGGCCGCTACGTGCTGGTGGTGCGCGCTGAACACCGGACGGCGATTCCGGGGCTCATCCACGGCGCCTCGGCCAGCGGCGCCAGCCTCTACCTCGAGCCGCTCAGCACCGTCGACGTCAACAACGACATCGTCGCGCTCGAGGAGCAGGAGGCCGAGGAGGTTCGCCGGATCCTGCTGGCGCTGACCGATGGCTACCGCGCTCGTACGGCCGATCTGCAGAAGACGCTGGAGGCGGCGACCGACCTCGACGTCATCCAGGCCAGGGCCCGCTGCTCGATGTCGTTCAACGGCGTGCGGCCGGCGCTGTCGCACGATGGCCGGCTCGAACTGCGCCACGCCCGTCATCCGCTGCTGATCCCCGCCGTCGCGCGGCGGCTGCCCGAGGCCGGCCTGCGGGTCGCGCGCGAGGTCGAACCGGTGGCGAGCGACCTCCTGGTGGTGCCGCCGGCCAAGGCGCTGGTGATCACGGGGCCGAATACCGGCGGCAAGACGGTGGCGCTCAAGACCGCCGGACTGCTGGTGCTGATGGCGCAGGCGGGGCTCTTCGTGCCGGCCGAGGCCGGCTCGCGTCTGCCGGTCTTCCGCAGCGTGTTCGCCGACATCGGCGACGAGCAGTCGATTGCCGCCAACCTCAGCACGTTCTCGTGGCACATGACGAGCATCGTCTCGATGGATCAGGCGCTGAAGCTGCCGGCCCTGGTGCTGCTCGACGAGGTCGGCAACGGCACCGATCCGGTCGAGGGCGGGGCGCTCGGCGTGGCGATCATCGACCACTTCCGTCAGCGCGGCGCGCTGGTCGTCGCCACGACGCACTACGAGACGATCAAGTCGTACGCCACCAGCACGCAGGGCGTCACCTGTGCGGCGTTCGGATTCGAGCCGCAGACGTTCGCGCCGACCTATCGCCTGATCTACGGATCGCCCGGCGGCAGCCTGGCATTCGAGATCGCCGCGCGCCTGGGATTGCCCAAGCCCGTGCTGGACGCGGCGCACGCCTGGCGCGACGACAACGCGGCGCGGCTCTCCGAGCAGATGGGCAAGCTCGATCGCCAGCTGCAGTCGCTCGATCACGAGAAGCGGCTGACCGCGCAGGCGCGCGTCCAGGCCGAGACCGCGGAGCGCCAGCTGCGCCTCCGCGAGGAGGCCCTCCGGGAGCGCGAGGCGCAGTTCACGCGCAAGCTCGAACAGCGTCTCGACGAGCAATTGCGCGCCGCGCGCACGGAAGTCGATCGGGTCGTCCAGGAATTGCGGCAGCAGGCGACGTCGCTCGAAAAGAAGCAGCAGAAACACGCCGCGCCCATTCCGACCGGGGTCACCGGCGACCTCCGCGTGTCGGCCCGGGCGGCGCTGGATGCGATTGCCGAGCGCGTGCGCGAGGGCGGCGCGCCCGGTCCACCCGAGGGCATGTCGGCCGGGGCGGCGCCGGCCGAGGGCGGGGCCGCGAAGGTGGGTGATCGCGTCGAAGTAGGTGTGCTCCGGCTGCAGGGCGTCCTGCGCTCGCTGGCGGGCAAGGACGCCGAGGTCGACGTCAACGGCAAACGGATGCGGGTGCGGATCGCGGAGCTGCGCAAGGTGGGTGGCGCCGGCACTGCGGCGGCGCCGTCTGTCACCGTGCGGCTGGCCGGTCGCAGCGAGACGTCGGGCACAGGCAGCGATCTCAACGTGATCGGCTGCACGGTGGACGAGGCCATCGACCGGACCGACAAGTTCCTGGACGAGGCGGCCATGCACGAACTGCGCACGATCCGGGTGATTCACGGACATGGCACGGGCCGACTCCGGCAGGCGCTCAGCGGATACCTCAACGCGCACCCGCTGGTGCTGCGGGCAGCACCGGCGCCCAACGACATGGGCGGCAGTGCGGTCACGCTGGTCGAGTTGAAGGACTAGGCGGGCGGCCGGTGCGCTACTCGCGCGAGCTCATCGACCAGGTGCGGCACGCTGCCGACATCGTGCAGGTCGTGCAGGAGTACGTGCCGCTGCGGCGGGCCGGCACGACGTACAAGGGGCTGTGTCCGTTCCACGGGGAGCGGACGCCGTCGTTCACGGTCAACCGTGACAAGGGCTTCTTCCACTGCTTCGGGTGCGGGCAGGGCGGAGACGTCTTCAAGTTCGTCGAATTGCAGGAGGGCGTCGGCTTCCAGGACGCGGTCAAGCGGGTGGCGGCCCGGTGCGGGATTGCGCTGCCCGAAGTGCCGGCTTCGCCCGAAGCGCACGCCGAGGAAGCCGAGCGGGAAGCGCTGCTGAAGGCGCACGAGCTGGCGCGGGCGTTCTATGCGGCGCAGTTGGCGACGCCGGCCGCGGCCGCGGCGCGCGACCTGTTGAGCAAGCGCGACGTCCGGCCCGAGGCGGTCGAGACGTTCGGGATCGGGTACGCACCGGCGTCGCGCGATCTGCTGGTGCGGCACCTGAAGCAGCAGGGTTTCTCGCCGGCCCAGCTGGTGCGGGGCGGGCTGGCGATGCAGCGCGACGATGGATCTGTCGTCGATCGGTTCCGCCAACGGTTGCTGTTTCCTATCCATCGGGAGGGTGGGTCGGTGGTGGCGTTCGGCGGGCGGGCGATGGCCGAGGATCAGGTGCCCAAGTACCTGAACTCACCCGAAACGCCGCTGTATACGAAGGGGAAGGTGCTCTACGGCCTGCACCTGAGCAAGCACGCCATCAGGAAGGCCGGCAGCGTCGTAATGATGGAGGGCTATTTCGACGTGCTGCAGGCGTGGCAGGGTGGGGTCACCCACACGGTCGCGTCCAGCGGGACGGCCCTCACCCAGGCGCAGGCGCAGACGTTGCGGCGTTTCGCGTCGAAGGTGATCCTGAGTTTCGACGCGGATGGCGCCGGGCAGAGCGCGGCGGCCAAGTCCGGCGACTTGCTGGTGGCCGAGGGGTTCCAGGTGAGCGTGGCCCTGCTGCCCGACGGCGAAGATCCCGATACGTTCGTGCGGCGCCACGGCGGCGACGCCTACCGCGAGAAGGTGGAACAGGCGCGGCCGTATCTGGATTTCGTGCTGGACCGCGCCGCCGGCCGGCACAACGTGAAGGATCCGACCGGGCGTGTCGCGTTCCTGAACGAGATGCTGGGGGTGGCGGCTCGGATTCCCGAGGCGCTGGCCCGGGATCAGTTTGCCGATCGGTTGGCCATCCGCGCGCACGTGGCGGAGGACACGATCCGGCAGGAGATTCGCAAGGCAGCGGTGACCAGGCAGGCGACCCTGCCCGACACCGCGCGCCGTGCGTCGGTGCCCGGGGTGACCTGGGCGGAACGCGAGCTCATCGTCGGCGTGATGACCACGCCCGGCGACGCGGTGCTCGCCATGGATGCGCTCGAGGAAGGCGATCTCGAGCCGTTGCGCACCGGACGCCTGTTGCGTCTGGTGCTCTCGATGGACGTCCAGGACCCGGCACATCTGCCGGGAGCGTTGCTGGCACGTCTCACAGAAGAGGAGCGTCGGTGGGTCACCGGATTGACGATGAGCGCGGGCGCCGTGGCGCCACCGAGGGTGTGCGTCGAGGACATCCAGAGGCAAAGGCTGAAGGCGGCGCAAGCCTCCGTGCAGCAGGAAATCGACCTGCTGCAGGAGGCAGCCGACCCGGTGCACCTGGAGCGGCTGAACGCGCTGTACCGGCGAAAGCTGGAAATCGGAAGACAACTGAAGGAAAGGCCAGAGGAACCGAAGTGAGCAACGAGGATCGACCGACTCCCGCGCCGCGGGGCCGTCAGGCCGACGTGTCAATCGAAGACAAGTACGACGAAGTCCGTCACCTGATCGCGATCGGCAAGGAGAAGGGCTATCTCCTGTACGACGAGGTCAGCGAAGTGCTCCCCGCCGACATCACCTCGTCGGCCGAGGAACTCGAGGACCTGTTCAGCACGTTCGGCAGTGCCGGTATCGAAGTCGTCGAGTCGGAGCAGAAGTACCGCGAAGACAAGATGCTCGACCGCCCGGACACGGGCGAGGAACCCGAGCTCGATCTGACGCCGGGCGCGCTCGACAAGACCAACGATCCGGTCCGCATGTACCTGCGCGAGATGGGCACGGTGCCGCTGCTGACCCGCGAAGGTGAAGTCGAGATCGCCAAGCGCATCGAGCGCGGCAAGCTGGCCGTGATCAAGTCGATCTCGCGCACGCCGACGGTCGCCAAGAAGATCCTCGAGATGGGCGAGCAGCTGCGGGCCGGGCAGCGCACCATCCGCGAGATCGCGATCTTCACCGACGAGGAGGTCACCGAGGACCGCCTCGAGGAGCGCGCCAAGGAAGTCCTCAAGCAGATCGACGCGGTCAAGAAGGCGATCGCGGCGTACAAGGCGGCCGAGCTCAAGTTCGGCACGCTGAAGAAGGGCAAGACCAAGGCCGAACTCGGCAAGTGGCGCAAGGCGCGCTGGTCGATGCTGCGCAAGCGCGTGGCGATCTCCAAGGCGATTCGCCGCATCGAGTTCACCGAGGTCGTCAAGCGCCGCCTGATCGAGGAGATCAAGGAGCAGGTCGAGGCCGTCCAGAAGCTGCAGCGCGAGGCCGACCACATCGAGCGCCAGGTCAACCCGACCGCCAAGGGCCGCAAGCCGAAGCTGAAGGAGGAGGAGAAGAAGGTCCTCCTCAAGAAGCAGAAGGACCTGCGCGCCGCCGTCCAGCAGATGTCGGCCGACCTCGAGGAGACGCCCGAGCGCCTGCGGCACACGCTGGAGACGATCTACCGCGGCGAGATGCAGGCCGAGCAGGCCAAGAAGGAACTGGTCGAGGCCAACCTGCGGCTGGTCGTCTCGATCGCCAAGAAGTACACCAACCGCGGCCTGCAGTTCCTCGACCTGATCCAGGAAGGCAACATCGGCCTGATGAAGGCGGTCGACAAGTTCGAGTACCGCCGCGGCTACAAGTTCTCGACCTACGCGACGTGGTGGATCCGCCAGGCCATCACCCGCGCGATCGCCGATCAGGCCCGCACCATCCGCATCCCGGTGCACATGATCGAGACGATCAACAAGCTGATTCGCACCAGCCGCGCGCTGGTGCAGGAGCTCGGGCGCGAGCCGACCTCGGAAGAGATCGCGCAGCGGATGGACATCCCGGTCGCCAAGGTCCGCAAGGTCCTCAAGATCGCCCAGGAGCCCATCTCGCTCGAGACGCCAATCGGCGAGGAAGAGGATTCGCACCTCGGCGACTTCATCGAGGACCGCAACATCGTGTCGCCGGCCGAGGCCGTCATCAATCTGAACCTGAAGGAACAGACCGACGATGTGCTGAAGACGCTGACGCCGCGCGAGGAGCGGGTGATCAAGATGCGGTTCGGTGTCGGCGACGGCAGCGAGCACACGCTCGAGGAGGTCGGCCAGAACTTCGCCGTCACGCGCGAGCGGATCCGGCAGATCGAGGCCAAGGCGCTGCGCAAGCTGCGTCACCCGTCGCGCAGCCGCAAGCTGAAGGCGTTCCTCGAAGGCCGCTCGTAGCGCCAACACGTAGGTAGGGGCGGCTCCCCGAGCCGCCCCTGAAACGGCGTTGGCCGACCAGGCTGGCGGCAATCTCCGTGGTCAGGGCGCCTCTCTCGTGCGCCCTGCATCTCGCCACCGTGCGGTAACGAGCGTCGCCGCCATTCACCGCGGCCGCTCGCTCCTGTTCCGCCATCCGGAAATCCGTCGCTCCGGTGTGCGATGGACCACATGGGTGGGGCCCCCAGCCCCACGCCTTCACTCACCTGCGCGACGGATTACATGAATCGCAACGGATGGCTCCACACGTCGCTCCGCAGCCGCGCTGCCACGGCGACGCCCACGCTCCGCGGTCGCGCTCATACGGCGACGCCGATACGTAGGTAGGGGCGGCTCCCCGAGCCGCCCATGAAACGGCGCCGGCCGACAAGGCCGGCGGCAATCTCCGCGGGACGGGCGCCTCTCTCGTGGCCCTGCATCTCGCCACCGTGCGGTAACGAGCGTCGCCGCCATTCACCGCGGCCGCTCGCTCCTGTTCCGCCATCCGGAAATCCGTCGCTCCGGTGTGCGATGGACCACATGCGTGGGGCCCCCATCCCCACGCGTGCCACTCACCTGCGCGACGGATTACATGAATCGCGACGGATGGCTCCACACGTCGCTCCGCAGCCACGCTGTTACGGTGATGGCCACGCGATCGGCGGGTCCCGTGCACCAACCGCGTGCCAGCGCGTACTAACGCTGCATGACGACCTGGATCGTGGCTGCCATCATCGCCAGCAGCGTGGCGTTCACCGACGTCAGCGGCTCATGGATCGGCACGCTCGCACCCGAGGGCAAGGACCCCAGCTCGGCGCACCTCGTGCTGCGTCAGGAGGGCGGCACGGTCACCGGCACGGCGGGTGGCCACGACGACAACGAACGCTTCCCGATCCGCAACGGGACGGCAAAGGATGGTGTCGTCGCCTTCGAGATCGAGACGCCGGACGGCTATC
>CBIHOS010000068.1:0-20195 GCA_966211945.1 uncultured bacterium | reverse complement strand
GGCGCAGCGCGAGGACGCCGGCAAAGCCATCGCGCTGCACGAGGAGGCGCTCGCGCGCGCCGACAACGTCGCCGTCCGCCTCAACCTGATCACGCTCTACGCGCAAACCGGCAACCTGGCGGGCGCCGAGGCGCAGTACCAGAAGGTGCTCGCGACCGGGATGGATCTCGCCGATGCGCACCACGCGTTCGGCCTCGGTCTGCTCGATGCCCGTCAGCCGGCCAGGGCCGAGCCGATCCTCGAACGCGCGGTCCAGGCCAATCCGCAGGATGCGCAGGCACACAACGGGCTCGCCTTCATCCGCGAAACGAGCGGACGCCTGGTCGAGGCCGAAGCGTCCTATCGCCGCGCGGTCGAGGCCAGGCCGGCCGACCGGGCGATGCGCTTCGGACTCGCGCGCGTGCTCGTCAACCTCGGGCGCCTGGACGATGCGCTCGCCCAACTCCTGCTCCTCCGCGAGCCGGACGACGCCGAGAGCGCGCGCTACCTCTTCGCCGCCGGCGCCGTGTACGTGCGCAAGGGCAACATCGCCGAAGGCCGGCGTCTCAGTGAAGAAGCGCTGTCGCGGGCCCGCAAGTACGGGCTGACAGATCTCGCCGCGAGCATCGAGCGCGATTTGGCGAAGATCAGATAGGGATCGGGTACCGGGTATCGGGTACCGGGTACCGGGTATCGGGTACCGGGTATCGGGTACCGGGTATCGGGTACCGGGTACCGGGTACCGGCGCTACCCCCTCGACGATCGCCGTAGTTCGTAACGATTCCGACATGACTCTGCGTCACGTTGTTTCATCCAGTCTGTTGTCGCTCGCGGCCATTCACCCCATCGTGTCGGCGCAGGGCGGTGTCGCGACGCCGCGCTTCGAGGACGTCGCCGAGGCGACTGGCTTGCGGTTCACGCACGACAACGGCGCCCGCGGCGACTACTGGTTCACCGAGATGCTCGGCGCCGGCGGCGCGCTGTTCGACTACGACAACGACGGCGACCTCGACGTGTTCCTCGTGCAGGGCATGGCCGGCGACCCGGCCGATCCGGCGGCGCGCAAGGCGGCCGCCGCGAGCACCTCGCGCCTGTTCCGCAACGACCTCGATCGTCCAGGCGGCCGGCTGCGCTTCACCGACGTCACGACGGCGGCCGGCGTCGGGCTGGTGGCCCAGGGGATGGGCGTGGCGGCCGGCGACATCGACAACGACGGCGACCTCGATCTGTACGTCACCACGTTCGGCGACAACGTGCTGTACCGCAACGAGGGCAACGGCCGCTTCACCGACGTGACCGCCGCGGCCGGCGCCAACGATGCGCGCTGGAGCACGAGCGCCGCCTTCGTGGACTACGACCGCGACGGCTTCCTCGACCTCTTCGTCGCCAACTACGTGGACTTCACGCCGGCCGGCAACAAGCTGTGTCGCGAGCCGGCAGGCGGGCGCGACTACTGCGCCCCTGTCGCGTACCGCCCGGTGCCCGACCGTCTGCTGCGCAACCGTGGCAACGGGACGTTCGACGACGTCACCGAGCCCGCCGGCATCGTCAGGGCCGACGGCAACGGGCTGGGCGTGGCGGTGGGCGACTACGACGAGGACGGCTGGCCCGACATCTACGTGGCCAACGACGCGACGCCCAATCAGCTCTGGATGAACCAGAAGGACGGCACGTTCGACGACCAGGGGCCGCTGTCGGGGACCGCGTACAACGCGGCGGGTCGGCCCGAAGGCAGCATGGGCATCGCATCGGGCGACTACGACCGCGACGGCGACGACGATCTGGTCGTGTCCAACCTTGTCGGCGAAACCTTCGTGCTCTACGAGAACGACGGCCGCGCGGGCTTCGAGGATCGCCGGGCCGCGGTGGGTCTCGCGGCGCCCACGGCCGCGATGACCGGCTTTGGCGCCGACTGGTTCGATGCCGATCAGGACGGCTGGCTCGACATCTTCTTCGCCAACGGCGCGGTGAACATGATCCAGTCGCGGCGCGGCGAGTCCAACCCGTTCCGGCAGCGCAACCAGCTGCTCGTGGGACGGCCGCAGCCCGCGGCATCGTCGGCTCCGGCGGCCAGGCCGGTCGTCCGCCTGCACGACGTGACCGCTGAGGCGGGACCTGGCCTGGAGCCACTGGCGGTGAGCCGGGGGGCCGCGTTCGGCGACGTCGATCGCGACGGCGACCTCGACATCCTCGTCACGCGCAACGATGGTCCGGTCGCCCTGCTCCGCAACACGACGCCCGGTCAGGGTCACTGGCTGCAGCTGCGGCTCACGCAGCCGGACGGCAACCGGTTCGCGCTCGGCGCGGTCGTGCGCGTGGAGGTCCCGGGCGGGCCGCCGATCGTCCGGCGCGTGCGGTCCGGCGGCAGCTATCTCTCCGCCTCCGACTTCGTGGTCCACGCCGGCCTCGGCACACATGCGGCGCCCGTCTCGCTGGTGGTCACGTGGCCGGACGGCACCCGGCAACCCGTGAAGGGATTGGCCGTCGACCGGCTGCACACGATCGCGCGCACGGCAACACAGGCGACGCCGCCGTGACCGACCCGCGCATCCCACATGCTCAATCCATCGTTAGTTGACGGCTTGTGCGCCACGGACTATCGTGCGGCACACTTCAGCTTGGGACCTTGCACACCTCCCTCTGCGCTGGTCCCCGGACGCTCCGGCGGGTTTCGACCTGTCGGGGCGTTTTTCAATTGCACAATCGCAGAATTGCAGAATTTCATCAGCACCGCCAACCTTCGAAGTGCGGAGGTGGTGGTGAAATTGTGAAATTCTGCAATTCTGCAATCCCATGCTGACTCGTCGCTCGCTCCTGTCCACGATTCCTGCCGCGGCGGTGGCCGCGCGCTCGTTGCCGACGCACGCGCGCGGACAGACCCCGACGCACGCCGCCTGGCTGGCTCCCTATCTCGAAGACGTGCGCCGGTTGATCGAGGCAGGCACCGGCAGCACGTTCGCCTGGGATCGGCTGGCCGAACTGTGCGACACCTTCGGCAGCCGCCTGACCGGCTCGCGCAACCTCGAACTCGCCACGACGTGGGCAGTCGAGGCGATGCGCAACGACGGCCTCAAGCAGGTCCGCCTCCAGAAGACCAAGGGCCCACAGTGGGTGCGCGGCGAAGAGTCGCTCGACATCGTCGATCCAGCGCCCTCGCCGCTGGTGCTCCTGGGACTGGGCGGCAGCGTGGCGACGCCGCCGGACGGCCTGACGGCGCCGCTCCTGATCGTGCGCAGTTTCGACGAACTGCAGGTCCGCGCCGCCGACGCGCGCGGCCGCATCGTGCTGTTCGACGTGCCCTACACGAACTACGGACAGACGGTCGCCTACCGGGTCAACGGGGCCATCACCGCAGCACGATACGGTGCGATGGCGGCGCTGGTGCGCGCCGTCGGTCCGATGGGCCTGCGTACGCCGCACACCGGCAGCATGGCGTACGCGGCAGGCACGCCGCAGATCCCGGCGGCCGCCATCCCGATCGAGGATGCGCAGCGGCTGGCGCGGCTCGCGTCGCGTAAGGTTCCTGTCACGCTTCGGCTGCGGATGGCGGCCGAGACGCGGCCCGACGTCGAGACGGCGAACGTGATCGGCGAGATCGCCGGGCGCGAGACGCCGGAGGAGATCGTCCTGGTCGGCGGGCACTTCGATTCCTGGGACGTGGCCACCGGCGCCTCCGACGATGCGATCGGCTGCATCGTGACGTGGGAGGCGGCGCGGTTGATCCGCAGCCTCGGACTGGTGCCGCGGCGCACCATCCGCGTCGTGCTGTTCACCAACGAGGAGAACGGCCTGCGCGGCGCCACCGCCTACCGCGACGCGCACCTGCCCGATGCCGCGCGGCACGTGCTGGCCCTCGAGTCGGACACCGGCGTCTTCGAGCCGATGCGGCTCGGCTTCTCGGGCAGCGACCGCGGGCGCCAGGTGATGACCGACGTCGTCGATCTGTTGTCGCCCCTCGGCTTCCCGGCGCTCGGACCGGGCGGCGGCGGCGCCGACATCGGACCGATCGCGCAGGCAGGACACGTGCCGACCATGGCGCTGCACGGCGACTCGGCCCGCTACTTCCAGATCCATCACACGCCGGCCGACGTGCCCGAGCGCGTCGATCCGAAGGAGGCGGCCAAGGCCGCCGCCGGCCTTGCCGTCGTCACGTGGATCGCCGCGGAGATGGAACAGGCGTTACCGAGGTAGGAGCCCGCAACGATTCGCAGCGTGTCGCTCATCACCCTCCCGACGATGGTATGGTTCTCCGAGGAGTGTCCGACGTGAATCCAGTGCGAATGAAGCGATTTGGCGGGGCCGCGGTCGCGGCGATGGCGTTGACCGGAGCGGTGGTGATGGCCCAGGGCAAGGCGTCCACGCCGACCGTCGTCGTCTACAAGACGCCGACCTGCGGCTGCTGCGGCAAGTGGGTCAGTCATCTCGAAGCGGCGGGCTTCAAGGTGGAGACGCAGAACCGCGAGGATCTGGCGAGCGTGCGGCAGCAGCACAAGATTCCCGCCGCGGTGCAGTCGTGCCACTTCGCGCTCGTCGGCCCCTACGTCGTCGAGGGCCACGTGCCGGCGGCCGACGTGAAGAAGCTGCTCGCGACCAAGCCGGCCGTCAAGGGGATTGGCGTGCCAGGGATGCCCATCGGCTCGCCGGGGATGGAAGGGCCGAACCCGCAGAAGTACGACACGCTCGCCTTCACCGCCGAAGGCAAGACGAGCGTCTTCGCCAGCCACTGACATCAGGCTGCGGGCTACCTGTTCACGTAGCCTGTAGGCTGTAGGCGACATGGACGGCCGGGACGGCCGTCCCTACCTATGCGTTGAACGCGGCGCGCAACATCGCGATGGCCTTCGGCACGGCGGTCTCGGCCGGCGCCTTCCCTTCGAACTCCAGCGACACGTAGCCGCGATAGTTCTGCGCCGCCAGGATCTTCGCGATGCGTGCGTAGTCGATGTCGAGCGAGTACCACTCGCCGCCGCCCTCGTAGGTCTTCGCCTGGACGAACACCGTCTTGGGCGCAATCTTCTCGAACTGGGCGTACTGGTCGTCGAGGAAGTTGCCGGTGTCGGCGAGCACGCCGAGCCACGGCGAGTCCACCGCGTCGACGATGCGCATCAGCCCGTCGGCGGTCCGCGCCAGGCCCCAGTGGTTCTCGAGCGCCAGCAGCACGCCCAGCTTCTCGGCCGTCGGCAGCAGCTTCTGGATCGATTCGATGCACCAGGCAAAGCCCTGGTCCTCGGTCACGCCCGGCAGCACCGGCTCGATGCCGCGGTTCTTCATCAGGTCGTCGAAGGACGCGGTGGTGTTCCAGCGGCCGGTGTTCAGGCGCAGGCACGGGATGCCCATGTCGTGGGCCAGCTGCATGCACTTGACCGTGTGGTCGATGTGCTTCTGGCGCTCGGCCGCGTCCTTGAAGACGAAGCCCTGGTGGATCGAGAGCGCAATGAGATCGATGCCGTTGACGAACGCGTGCTTCTTCAGCTTCTGCAGGTAGGCGTTGTCCTCGCCGGTCATCTGCCGGTGCAGGATGTCGACGCCCTCGACGCCAATCGAGGCGGCGTGATCGATCACCTTCTCGATCGGATACGGCTGGTTCTGCGGGCGGAAATGCCAGTAGGAGTAGGACGAGACACCGAGCTTGACTCGTGCCCTGGCTGGGGCGGCGGCAGGTTGCGCCAGCGCGGCAGACGAGGAAACGAGCGGCAGCGCAGCGGCGGCGGCAGCCGTACCGGCAGCGCCGAGAAGTGCACGACGGGAAACGGACATGGCGGTGATTGTACCCGGCGGGACGTCCCTACCTTCCAGGTCGATTCAGGCCCGGACGGCGGCGCGCTCGACGGCGGCGATCACCGCATCGATTTCCGCGGCGGTCGTCGGCCGCCCGACGCTGATGCGGAGGTGCACCATGTCGGCGGCGCGGCCGATCGCCGACAGCACGTGCGACGCCTCGCCCGACGCGCTCGTGCAGGCCGAACTCGTGGACACGGCGACATCCGATCCGAGCGCGGCCAGCAGCGCGTCGCCCTCGGCCGACGGCAGGCTGACGTTGAGATTGTTGGGCAACCGCCGCTCGGGCGCCGCGAGCGGATCCGGCCCGTTCAACAGCGTGGCCGGGAACGCGGCGCGCAACGCCACCCACAACCGATCGCGCAGCGCGCGCTGCGTTCGGCGATCGTCGTCGAGGTCCTCGCACGACAGCGCCACCGCTTCGGCGAGCCCGACAATGCCCGGCACATTGAGCGTGCCGCTGCGCAGGCCGCCTTCGTGGCCGCCGCCATCGAGCTGCGGCACCAGCCGGCAGGGCGTCCGGACGTAGAGCGCACCGACGCCCTTGGGGCCGTACATCTTGTGCGCGCTCATCGAGAGCAGGTCCACGTGCATCGCCTGGACGTCCACGGGCAGCTTGCCGAACGACTGCGTCGCGTCGGTGTGCACGAGGACGCCGCGCTCGCGGCACAGGGCGCCGATCGCCGCGATGTCGTGGACGACGCCGATCTCGTTGTTGGCCTGCATCAGCGAGACGAGCACGGTGTCGGGACGGAGGGCAGCGGCGACGTCGGCCACCGCGATCGCGCCGTCGGCGGCGACCGGCAGCACCGTCACGTCGTAGCCGTCGTCGCGAAGCGCCTTGCAGGCGTTGAGCACGCACTTGTGCTCGGTGGCCGCAGTCACCACGTGGCGCCCCTTCGAGGCGCAGGTGCGGACCACTCCCTTGATGGCGAGATTGTTGGACTCGGTCGAGCCCGACGTGAAGACGACCTCGCGCGGCGAGGCGGCGTTGAGCGCCGCCGCGATCCGCGCCCGCGCCTGCTCCACCGCGGCGCGGGCCCGCAGGCCGAACGCATGGCTGGTGCTGGCCGGGTTGCCGAATATCTCCATGAAGTACGGCGTCATGGAGGCAAACACCCGAGGGTCGACCGGGGTGGTCGCGTGGTAGTCCAGGTAGATGGGCACGACGGCTGTCCCGCCGGAGCGGGTCCGAGCCCGATTCTGCTACACGCGGCGCGGGGGCGCAAATACGCGTCGCGACATGCGGCTCAGAACGCCGGCGCCCCGGTGCCCCAATCGACGACGGTGTCGCTGAACACCTGGCCGTCGACGAGAATCCAGCGCAGCGTCACCCGGGCGCTGCCGACGCGCAGCAGGTCCTCGGACCGGGCGGTGAACCGCGACGCGTCGCCGGTGGCCTCGCCGTCCTCGGGCGCCGCCTTCAGTTCGAGGCGGACGCCGCGGCCACTGGTCTCGATATCGACGAGCACCGACGGCTGCGCGATCCGTTTGCCCGGCTTCCCGTCGCGGTCGAGCACGTACACGATGACCTCGCCGGTGTCGGGCACGAGCAGGAGCTCCGCGTGCGCGGCGTGGTTGCCCAGTTCGACGACCTGTCCGCCGTGCGGGGGGGCGTCGGCGTGGGTCTCGACGTTCTCGAACATCCTGGCCGTGGCCTCGTTCAGCTCCGGCGAGGCCGCCGTGGCGGCCGCAGCCGCCTTGGCCGCTGGCGGCGCCTCCGAGGAGCAGGCGACGGTGCCACAGGCGATCGTGACGGCGAGGAGAACCCTGCGCGTCCGGACACGTTCGAGAAAGGGGGGCGTGATCGTCATGTCGGTGGGGCCGGCGGTGGAGGCCGACCCACCGTCGTAATCGGCGAGGCGCGCGGCGGGATGAATCAGAACGATCAGGTAGCCTACAGCCTACGGCCTACAGCCTGCAGGCTACCTGAGGACGTACTGACGCAGCAGCCGGTCGAGCGTCTCCTGGGGATCGCGCAGCCAGCCGGTGTGGACCGGCGACGACTGGATGATCGTGCTGCGCGGCGCGACCAGCCACAGGAACCGCTGCCGCGCCGGCAGCTCACCGATCGGGCCAGCCGCCGCACCGCCGCGACAGACCGCGTCGAAGGACGCGAGGTGGGCCTCGACCGTTGCCACGTCGAGCGCCGGTGCGAAGGCCGCGGCGCGCGCGTGATCGACGTGCACGCGCACCCCGAGGAACTGCCGGTCGGGACACGACAGGATGACGCCGACGTTGAGGAACTCCTCGCGCTCGACCTGAGGCACGAGCCTGAGGATGGCGTAGTCATACGCGTGGCAGTCGCGCACGTATCGCCTCCTCGACAAAGGATCGCGGTCCCTGCACCCTGGCGATCAGGTATGCCGCGTACGCCCGGCGCTCGGCCTCGGCCCCATCGTGCGGCAGCCAGCTGTCCGGCACCAGCGCGACGATGTCCTGGATGGCGGCCGGCGTGAGACGCGCGACGGCCGACACATCGGCGTCGCGCAGCGCCGACGCCCCGGGCAGCAGCACGTGCTCCCCGATGCGCCCGAACCCATCGTCGGCCCGCGCGACGAAATCCGCCGACGGCGTGCCGTGATGGAAGTACAGGCAGGCGCCGTGGTCGATGAGCCACAGGCGCCGGTGCCACATGAGCAGGTTGGTGTTGCGCGCCGTGCGATCGACGTTGCTGACGAACGCGTCGAACCACACGACCTCGGACGCCAGGCGATCGTCGAGGCGGTCGGCGACGGGGTCGTAGGTGACCGATCCGGGAAGGTAGTCCAGCGCGAGGTTGAGGCCGCCGCTGGCGCGAATCAGTTCCTGGATCTCGGGGTCGGGCTCGGTGCGCGCCAGGTCCGCGTCGAGCTCGACGAAGACGAGTTCCGGCACCGCGAGGCCGAGGAGCCGCGCCAGTTCGCCGGCCAGCAGTTCGGCAACCAGGGCGCGCGGCCCCTGCCCGGCGCCGCGAAACTTCAGGACGTACAGCCCATCGTCATCGGCTTCGACGATGGCGGGCAGCGACCCGCCTTCGCGCAGCGGCATGACGTAGCGGGTGACGTTGACGGTTCGCACGCCCGCCCTATGCCCGCTCGGGTACGGCTCCCTTGACCGGCTCGGCCTCGCGGGCCGAGCCCTTGTCGCTGAACATCACCGCAAACAGGATCAGCACGACGCCGGCAAATGCGGCCGGCACGATCCACACGTTCTGCCAGTTGTGCGGCGGAACGCCGGCGACGACGTTGGCGTCGAGCACGGGCCCGAACACCAGCGAGCCGATGAACATGCCGAGACCCAGCGTGACGAAGGCGATGAAGCCCTGCGCGGCGCCGCGCAGGTGCGAGGGCGCCTTCTTGTCCACGTAGATCTGGCCGGTCACGAAGAAGAAGTCGTAGCAGATGCCGTGCAGCAGAATGCCGACCAGCAGCATCCAGAAGCCAGGGCCGGCGTCGCCCAGCGCGAACAGCGTGTACCGCAGGGTCCACGCGATCATGCCGACGATCAGCATCCACTTGACGCCGAGGCGGGCGAAGAGCACCGGCATCAGCAGCATGAAGCCCAGTTCTGACCACTGGCCGAACGGCATGATCGACTCGACGTTGGCCACGCCGATCTCGCTCAGGAACGTGCCGGCGAGCCCGTAGTAGAACTGCAGCGGAATGCAGATGAGGAACGAGCCGAGGACGAAGATCGCGAACGACCGCTCCTTCATGAGCGCCAGCGCGTCGAGCCCGAGGATGTCGCGCATCGTCACGGCGCCGCCGGTCTTGACGGGCGGCGTGTGCGGCAGCGCGAGACTGTAGACGCCGAGCACCGCCGACGCGGCCGCCGCCGTCAGGAACATGCCCGAGCTCTTTCCGAACCCGAGCAGCGTGATCGCGTAGCCGGCGACGATCCAGCCGATCGTGCCAAGCACTCGGACGCCCGGGAACTCCTTGCCCGGGTCGGTCATCTGCCGGAACGACAGCGAGTTGGCCAGCGCCAGTGTCGGCATGTAGCAGAGCGTGTAGATCAGCAGGATCGGATAGAACGCCGAGAAGTCGGCCAGCGTCGAGACGTAGAGCAGCAGCACCGCCCCGAGCAGGTGCAGCACCGCCATGATCTTCTCGGTGGCGAAGAACCGGTCGGCGATCATGCCGACGAAGAACGGCGACACGATGGCGGCGAGCGCCGTCGCGCCATAGGCCAGGCCAATCTGCTGCCCGTTGAACTTCAGGACCTCGTTCAGGTACGGCCCCATGGTCACGTACCAGGTCCCCCAGATGAAGTACTGGAGGAACATGAGCGCGGAGAGCTTGAAGCGTGTGGACGATGACATCTACTTCAGCTCCTTGATACGGATGTTGCGGAACTCCACGTGGTTGCCGTGGTCCTGCAGCACGATGTGGCCGCGGGCGGCCTTGCCGTAGATCGGCCACGCCTTGAACTTGCTCTCGGCGACCAGCCGCGTCCACTCCGGGCTGGCGAACTCGTACTCGACGACCTTGGTGCCGTTCAGCCAGTGCTCGACGTGGTTGCCGTCGATCACGATGCGGGCCGTGTTCCACTGGCCGGCCGGCTTGCTGGCGTTGCCCGACGGGGCGATGAGGTCGTAGTTGGCGCCGGTCAGGCGATCGGGGCCGTTCTTGGCGTCGGCGTGCCGCTCGTTGTCGAGGATCTGGTATTCGGGGCCGCTGTAGTACGGCGCCTCGCCCTCGGTGGTGACGCGGTACATGATGCCGCTGTTGCCGCCCTCGGCGATCTTGAAGTCCAGCGACAGTTCGACGTTGCCGTACGCCTTCTCGCTGACCAGGTCGCCGCCCTTGCCGTCGAGCACCAGCACGCCGTCCACGGCCTTCCAGCCGGGTCCGAGCGCCTTGCCCTTGTAGCCCTGCCAGCCCGTGAGGGTCTTGCCGTCGAACAGCGTGGTCCACCCGCCGTCGGTCGCTTGTGCGAACGCCGGCGCGGCTGCCGCCAGGACGGCGAAGGCCAGAGATGCAATCCGTTTCATGAACACGACTCCTCGGAGGGGCGCGCGGCAGCGCCGTCCATCGTCCGGGACGCAGACGATGGACGAGCGGCGCACACGCGCGGTCGGCGCGCAGGCATCACCCTGCACTACTGGAGCGGCGGCGCGCCCGTTTCGCCGGTGTGACCGATCTCACGTGCGCGAACGGGGCGGCAGCGGCGCACGGGGATCGGCCGGCACGGCCACGCGCGTGCCGCCGTGAGCGGGTCGCAGGTCCGCCTGCGCGGCCTTGTGCGACGTATCGCCGTCGAAGTGCTGACAGGCCGGAACGGCGGCGCCGCTGAGAGCAACGAAGAGGACTGCGTGCGCCCGCAGGCGTGTGATGCGCGTCATCGTGGCGAGCCGTCCCTACCTGAACCTGACGTCGTTGCTTCAGTTGGTGGCCTGCCCCGGCATGGGGACGGGCGGCGTCTCGATCGGGCCGAGCTGCAACGTCGCGGGCAGGAGCGATTCCTTGGAGTTGAGCGCCTCGTCCCAGGTCACGGCCTTGCCGCTGTAGGCCGACATCCGGCCCATGATCGCGGTCAGTGTCGTTTCGGCCACCGTCTGCAGTTCGTTGATCTTCTGGCCGGCGCGGATGATCCGGATCAGGTCGATGTGCTCCTGCACGTACGGGCTGATCGGATCCTTCTCGCCCTTCCAGCTGGTGGCGCCGGTGATCTCGTACTTGTCGGCCTGGCAGCGGCCCTTGGTGCCGACAAGCGCCTCGGACACGCTGTTGGCGCAGTTGTCGATCTGGCGGCACATGCTGAGCATGTGCGAGCCGTCGGGGTACTCGTAGTCGATCGCGAAGTGGTCGAAGATGTGGCCGTACGCCTTGTCGGTCCGGACCTGGCGGCCGCCCATGCCGACGGCGCTCACCGGGTGGCCGTTCTTCGCCCAGTTGATCACGTCGATGTTGTGAATGTGCTGTTCGACGATGTGATCGCCGGACAACCAGGTGAAGTACAGCCAGTTGCGCAGCTGCCACTCCATGTCGCTCCAGGCCGGCTGGCGATCGCGCTTCCAGAGGAAGCCCTGATTCCAGTACGCCCGCGCCGACGTGATGTCGCCGATGGCGCCGTCGTGCACACGCTTCATCGTCTCCAGGTAGCCGTGCTGGTGGCGGCGCTGCGTGCCGGCCACGATGTTCAGGCCCTTGCTCTGTGAGAGCTTGGCCAGCTCCAGCACCTTGCGAATGCCCGGGCCGTCCACCGCCACCGGCTTCTCGGTGAACGTGTGCTTGCCGGCGTTGATCGCCGCCTCGAGGTGGGTCGGACGGAACCCCGGCGGCGTGGCCAGGATCACGTAGTTCACCTCGGGCACCGCGAGCACCTTCTGATACGCGTCGAAGCCGGTGAACCGGTGCTCGGGCTTGACGGCCACGCGATCGGCGTACTGGGTCGACAGCCGCTTCAGGCTCTGTTCGAGCCGATCGGGGAACATGTCCCCCACCGCCACGAGCTTGACGCCGGTCTCGTGGCCCTTGAACACGTCGGCCACCGCGCCGCTGCCACGTCCGCCGGCGCCGATCAGCCCGATGCGGATCTCGTCGCTGCCCTGCGCATGCGCGCCGGGAATCGTCTGCCAGCCCACCAGGCCGGTGCCCACGGCGGCGGCGGTGGTCGTCTTCAGGAAATCACGTCGGGTGGAACCAGAGTGTTGCTCGGACATTTCCTCACCTCGCCTCGCCTGAAATTTCACGATTTCAGGAATTTCATAATTTCCTTACCAGTGTCAGTGCGTCGACCGCTGGCATTGGTGATGCAATTCTGAAATTCTGCAATTCTGAAATTGCCCGCTACCGATCCGCGCTTTCCTTGATCACCTTGCTGCGCAGGCCCTTCAGATTTGCCTGCTCCTCGGCGGCTCGCACCACCCGGAAGCCGACATTGTCGGCGTCGGTGTGCCACCAGATGCTCTGGGGCACCTGCGGGTCGCGCTGGCTCCAGTCCTCGTGCGACGGCTGGCGGTCGGCATACCGGATCTTGGCGGCCGGCTCGATGAACGACCCGCCGCGCGTCGCGTTGGGATAGCGCTTGTCGGTCGGCAGCGCCACCGGCTGCACGGCCTTGGCGCCCCACTCGGCGTACCGCTTGGCGTCGTACGCGTCCAGCGTCCACTCCGCGACGTTGCCGAGCATGTCGTACAGGCCGAACGCGTTGGGTTTCTTCAGCCCGACCTTGTGCGGAATCTCCTCGGCATTGCCGGCGTGCCAGGCAACGGCGTCCAGGTCGGCGGGCGCCGCCGTCGACTCCCCTGCCCGCGCCGCGAACTCCCATTCGGCCTCGGTCGGCAGACGATAGAGCTTGCCGGTCTTCTGCGAGAGCCAGCGGCAGTACTCCATCGCCGCGTGGTGGGTCATCGCGAGGGCCGGCTGCTTGCCCTTCCCGTAGCCCTTGGCCTCGTCGCCATAGGCGCGCGACGGCTTGCTCTCGGCGTCGGCGAGGGCGTCGGCTCCCTGGTCGCCGGTGCGGGCGCCGGTGTTGCCGACGAAGGCGAACTGGTCGAACTCGTCCCAGGTCACCTCCGTCTTGCCGATCCAGAACGGCTTCAGCGTGACGCTGACCTGCGGCCCCTCGTCGGCGTTGCGGCCGGTCTCGGCGTCGGGGCTGCCCATGGTGAACGTGCCGCCGGGGACGGCCACCATCTCGAAGCTGACGGTCGTGCCGGGAATGGTCTCGGTGTAGCCGGCCGCGGGCGCGGCCGACGGGGCGGGCTGCGCAACCAGGGCCGACGCCGTCACGGCCAGAAGGCCGGCGGTCGCCAGGGGCTGCACCTGCCGCCAGGTCGACAGACGAAGACGAAACACGATGAGCCGGAGTGTATCGCCAAGCCGCGCGTGAGGGAACGGGAAAAGGCGGCCACCGGGACGAAAAAGGGCGGAGCGACCGTCGTCGCCCCGCCCTCCAATCAGCGGCGGCCCGGGCCGCCGCCTTCAGGCCTGACCTCTAGAACAGGAACCGGAGGCTCAGCTGCACGTCGCGACGATTGTTGTCCTTGGACGTGATGCGGCCGAAGTTGGCGTTCAGCGGATTGGCCTCGATGCCACTCAGGTTCGGGTGGTTGAGGAAGTTGAAGCACTCGGCGCGGAACTGCACCCGGCGGGCGCCGCCCAGGTTGAAGTTCTTGAAGAGCGCCAGGTCCCACTGCATCTCGCCCGGGTTGTAGTTGGCATTACGCGGCGAGTTGCCGAACGTGCCGTTGGCCGGCCGCACGAAGACGCTGGTGTCGAGCGACTCGGTGCCCGGTCCGGTGTACAGCTGGTGGTCCGTGCTGGACGAACCCGTCTGGCTCCAGGGCTGGCCGACGCTCACGTCGCCCACACCCGCGATGTCCTGCGAGCTCTGGGTCACGCTGAACGGCGTGCCCGAGCGCATGAACGTCGCGCCCGAGACCTGCCAGCCGCCGAGCAGGTTGCCGACCAGCGTGTCCTGCTCGCGGAAGAACGGCAGGTCGTAGATGTAATAGAAGTTGAACACGTGGCGGCGGTCGAAGTTCGACGCGCCCTGATAGAGCGTGTCGTCGTACGTGTTCCACAGCACGTTGCGCTTGTCCGACCCGTTGTCGGTCGACTTGCCGAGCGTGTAGGCCATGCCCACCTTCAGGCCGTTGGTGTAGCGGCGATCGGCCGAGACCTGGAGGCTGTGGTACTTGGAGGCGGCGGCGTTCTCCGACAGGCGGATCAGGCCGTAGCCCGCGTACGGACGCAGCGCGGCGATGTTGACGTTCTGGTTCTGGGGCAGCAGCGTCGTGCCCAGCGCCAGCTGGTTGATGTTGCGCTCGCGCTGCAGGTACAGCCCGCGGCGGCCGACGTAGGTCACGTCGACGATGAAGCCCAACGGGATCTCACGCTGCACGCCGGCCGACCACAGGTACGAGGTCGGGTGCTTGAACACGAGGTCCTGCGCGGTGATGCCGATCGGCAGGTTGCCCGGGTTGACCCCGACGCCGCCGGGATTGTCCACGCTGCCGTTGGACACCGTCGCCTGCGGCTGGAACGGCGGGTTGCCGCCGAGCAGCGTCGAGTCGTTCAGCGTCACCCGGTTGTGGAACATGCCGGCGCTCGTGCGCACGACCGTCTTGTCGTTCACCTGGTAGCTGGCGCCGAGGCGCGGCTCGAAGACGTTGCCGTGCGTCTGCGAGAAGCCACGCGGGTAGCCGCCGAACAGCGCCAGCACGGCCGGGTCGTTGGCGATGACCGAGCTGGCCGCGTCGCCGGTGAAGCCGTCGCCCGGCAGGATGACGCCGTTGTACCGCACGCCACCCGAGAGGGTGCCGTTGGCCGGGTTGACCGCCGGCGCGTTGGCCGGATTGTAGGCGGCCTCGCTGAACGTCGCGATGTTGTTGGTCGTCGAGTACCACGGCGGCCAGTAGGCATAGCGGAAGCCGCCTTCGACCGTCAGCTTCGCGGTCGGACGCCACGAGTCCTGGACGAAGACGTCGGTCGCCAGCGAGCGCCACTTGGTGAAGTTGCGCTGGCCGAGCTCGGCGTAGTTGGTGAACAGGCCGAGCGCGAGATTGCTCATGGCCAGTCCGCTGCCGCCCGCACGCGTGTCCGAGAACTCGAAGCGGCCGTTCTGGTTGTTGGTGCTGCCCGGGATCGCGCTGACGTTGATCTGGTCGAAGTCGTCCTCGCCGGAGTACTCGACCGAGACGCCGGCCTTGAACGTGTGGCGGCCCTTCACGTAGGTCGTCGTGTTGGCGATCGTGTGAATCGGTCCCGATGACGAGGCCGGGTACGGACCGCCGTCGATCGTCTGGAAGCCGGAGCCCGTCACCGTCGGAATCTTGTCGGAGATTTCCTTCTCCGCGAAGATGTACGGATAGTTCACGCCCGTGCGGCTGCGCTGGTGCAGTCCGCTCTCCGTGAAGACGTTGATGAACACGTCGTCGCGGCCGCCCGTGTAGGAGAACTCGTTCACGAGGTTGCTCTTCCACGTGCTCGTCCAGCTGATCGTCTGCGTGAAGTTCGGGCGCTCCCAGTCGGTGCGCGCAAACGGCAGGTTGTCGCGGAACGCGTCGATGGCCACCCAGTTGCTGCGCGAGAACCGGTAGGAGAACTGGTGCGCCGCGCTCGGACGCCAGTCGAAGCGGATGTTGTCCTTCCGCTGATCCTGCGGGTTGTCGCTGTTGATGATCGCGTTGTTGGTGCCCTGGCGGAAGCCGGGCGTCGGCTCCGGGTACAGCCGCATCAGCGCGGTGCCGTTGGCCGAGAGGCGGCCGGCCGGGATGATGTTGCCGGGGAACGGCTGGCCGGTCTGCGGGTCGATGATCGTGCGGGCGCCGTTGAAGAACCCGTTGGCCGGGTTGAGCAGCTCGCTGAAATCGCCCTGCCGCATGGCCATCGTCGGAACCGTGATGATGGCCGTGGACGTCGCCTTGTAGTTGGCCCACTCCTGCGCGCCGAAGAAGAACAGGCGGTTCTTGAGGATGGGACCGCCCACCGAGTAGCCGTACTGCTTGAACTCGAACGGCGCGGCGCCGCTGTTCTCGACGGTACTGGTGCTGCGGTTGCGCGACCAGGTGTTGGCCTGCAGCTTGTCGTCACGGTAGTAGAAGCCGGCGGTGCCGGTGAAGCGGTTGCTGCCGCTCTTGGTGATCAGGCGCACCTGGCCGCCGCTGGCGCGGCCGAACTCGGGCAGGTAGTTGCCGGTCAGCACCTGGACTTCCTGAATCGTGTCCACGTTCTGCACGCCGACGATCGCGCCGGCCGACCGGGTCCGAATCGCCGTCGCGCCGTCCACCGTGATGTTGTTCTCGTCGCTGCGGCTGCCGTTGATGTTCCAGCCGCCGTTGGACAGGCTCGAGAAGCCGTAGTTGTTGAAGGACCCGCCGCTGACGCCCGCCTTCAGACCGGCGACGCCAATCGGGTTGCGGCCGTTGAACGACAGCTGCTCGATGTCCTTGGCCTCGACCGTCTTGCGCAGCGCGACGTCGGTCTGCAGCTGCGCGGCTTCGGCCGTCACCGTGACTTCCTCGGACAGGGCTCCCGTCTCGAGCGAGAAGTCCAGCGTGATGGCGCCGGCGGCGTCGAGCTGGACGGCCGATCGGGTCGCCTTCTTGAAGCCCTGGAGTTCGGCGCTGAGCGTGTACTGGCCCGGCAGCAGGGTCGAGAACGAGTAGAAACCGGACTCGTCGGTCACGGTCGTCTCGGCCTGACTGGTGGCCTGGTTGGTGGCGGTGACGCTGACGCCGGGCATCACGCCGCCCTGCTGGTCACGAACCGTGCCGGCAACGCGGCTGCGCTCGAACTGCGCGAACGCTGGCGTACCGGCGAGCAGCAGCACTGCACAGGCCAACAGGCGTTGCAGGCTCCTCCTCACGTGGACCTTCCCCATAAGTGCGTTCCTTCCTTGTGTCGTCATGCCGGGGTGGACCCGGCTGCCTGAGTGGCATCGAGCACAAGCCGTTCCTGCGCCACATCGGCGCCGTGCCGTGGAACGGCCGCAACTGCCGGTGCGTGCCAGGCCGTCCATCGCGCACCGCAGAACAGGTGAAGCTCTGGTTACATATCTCTCGCGGCCGTCCACCCATGCAGACTCGAGCCTGCTCGTCGCAAACGTCGCTGGCGATACGGCTGCTCGTGGGGGCACGCCGCTGCCTGTCCGCCCTGTTGTCGGGCTGTCAAGAGAGGGAAACCGCCTAGGGGTGTAACACGGCTCTTCGGGACGGTCAAGGCAGACGTGTGCGATCGGCACACCACTCCAGTTCCAAGTGGACCGACCTCTCCCGCAGTTGCTTGCACTTCGTCACCTCTTCGTAGTAAATCTCACCGCGCAAACAGAAGCTGTCGTGCGTCGAAGTGGTTGAACCAGTGCTCACGGTTCCTCCACCGCGGCGTCACGTTTGGTCACGCGATGGCCACCGCTGGCGTCATCGGTCATGACCACCATCGTCGACCGGACGCGCGCGTCGCGCGCCCCGGCCAGGGAGATGCGCATGCACAACCGTCGACAATTCCTGCAGGCCGCGGGCGTGACCGCGGCCGCCACCACCCTCGGCTCGGCCCGCAGCTATGCCCGCATCCTCGGCGCCAACGACCGCGTCCGGGTCGGCATCGTCGGTTTCTCCGACCGCTGCCGCGGCAGCCTGATCCCCGCCTTCCAGAAGTACGCCCAGGAACTGAACTTCGAACTGGCCGGCGTCTCCGACATCTGGAGCCTGCGCCGCGAGACCGGCAGCGCCGCGCTCCAGAAGCTGGGGAACAGTAGCCCCTTCCTGTGTCGGAACAACGACGAGTTGTACGCCCGCAAGGACGTCGACGCCGTGATCGTCGCCACCGCCGACTTCCAGCACGCGCTGCACGGCGTCGAGGCCGTGCGGGCCGGACGGGACGCCTACGTCGAGAAGCCGATGGCCAACTCGATGGAGGATGCCCGCGCCCTCCGCAAGGCGGTCGAGGACACCGGCAAGATCGTCCAGATCGGCACGCAGCGCCGCAGCGCGAAGAACTACCAGCAGGCCTACGAGTACCTGAAGTCCGGCAAGTTCGGCGACATCGTCGCGGTCGAGATGACGTGGAACGTCAATCAGCCGGGCCGCTGGCGGCGGGCCGGGCTCGTCGGCAAGCTGCGGCAGGAGGACACCGACTGGACGCGGTATCAGATGAACCGGCCGAAGGAAGCGTTCGACCCGCGCAAGTACCTCGAGTTCCGCCTGTTCTGGCCGTACTCGTCGGGCATTCCCGACCAGTGGCTGGTACACCAGATCGACACCGTGCACTGGTTCAGCGGCTACCCGCGTCCGCGCAGCGTCGTCGCCAACGGCGGCATCTACCTGTGGAAGGACGGCCGCCGCAACTGGGACACGTTCACCGGCGTGTACGACTACGGTCCGCTCGACGATGCCTCCAAGGGCTTCCAGGTGATCTACAGCTCGCGCATGACCAACTCCGCCGGCGACGTGAAGGAGTACTACTACTCCAACGGCGGGATGCTCGACCTCGACAAGAACACGGTGACCGAGACCGGCGGCCTGAAGGAGAACCACGCCAAGGCGATGGGCATGAAACCCAACCTGCTGCCGTCGATGTCGATTGCCGAAGCCGCGGCGATGCAGACCGGCGCCGACACCGGCGCCGACGATGCGACGGCCGCCAACATGCGGAACTGGATGGAGTGCGTGCGCAGCCGCAAGACGCCCAACGCGAGCGTCGAAGCGGGGTACAGTCATTCGGTGGCCTTGTGCATGACGATTGCCGCCATCCAGACAGGCCAGCGCGTGACCTTCGACGATGCCACGCAGGATGTCGTGATCGGCGGACAAGGAGTCTCCAGTGCAGCTCGACGCTAACCGCACATCGGTTCCGGGTTCCGGGTTCCGGGTACCGGGTACCGGGTACACCGCCCTTTCCGTCGCAGCCGCGATCGTTGTTGGAGGGATCGCTGTGACGGCGCAGGCGCCCAAGGTCGGGATCACGAGCAAGCCGGCCGAGAAGAAGGTCGAGGTCACGGTGGACGGCAAGCCGTTCACGACGTACATGTGGCCCGACTCGCTCGAGAAGCCGGTGCTCTACCCGATCGACACGGCCGCGGGCACGACGATCACGCGCGGGTTCCCGCCGCTGCCCAACGAACGGCAGGACCATCCGCATCACGTCGGCCTGTGGTTCAACTACGGCGACGTCAACGGCTTCGACTTCTGGAACAACTCCGACGCGATCAAGCCGGAGCAGAAGGCGAAGATGGGCTCGGTCGAGCACCGTGACATCGTCAAGGCGGAGAGCAAGGGCGACCACGCGACGCTGCAGGTGAAGGCCGACTGGGTCTCGGGCGACGGCAAGACGCTGCTGAACGAGTCGACCACCTTCACGTTCCGCGCTGCGGCAAACGGCGTGCGGATGATCGATCGCGTGACGACGCTGGCGGCGGCCAAGGGCACCGGCACCGTCAAGCTGCCCGACAACAAGGAAGGCGCGCTCGGCCTGCGCGTGATCCGCGCGCTCGAGGATCCCGCCGAGAAGAGCGGCGAGTTCAAGGACGCCTCCGGACGCGTCACCAAGATGGCCAACATGGACACGAGCGGCGTCACCGGCCAGTACCTGAGCAGCGAGGGCAAGGTCGGGGGCGCGGTGTGGGGCACGCGCGGCGCCTGGACCAAGCTGAGTGGCAAGGTGAACGGCAAGGACGTCACCGTTGCCATCCTCGACGCGCCGGGCAACCCGGGCTACCCGACGTACTGGCACGCACGCGGCTACGGGCTGTTCGCCGCCAACCCGCTCGGCCAGGCCGCGCTCAGCAACGGCAAGGACACGCTGAACTTCTCGATCGCCGAAGGCACGCCCGCGACGTTCCGCTACCGCATCCTCGTGCTCGACGCGAACCCGACGGCCGCCGACATGCAGAAGTACGCCGCTGATTGGGCCGCGGCCGGCGGCAGCTCGTCATCGTCGAACCAGTAGGTGGGTATCGGGTACGCTGTACTGGATCACGCTGGTAGGGGCAGCTCCCCGAGCTGCCCTGA
>CBIHOS010000067.1:0-20368 GCA_966211945.1 uncultured bacterium | reverse complement strand
GTCCACTCCGACCGACTGGATGACGCCGGGCTGCCCTTCGAGCGCGACCGCGCCCACGAGGCCCGGATCGGGCGGCCGCAGGTCGCGCACGAACAGCGGCTGATTCCGGCCCGGCATCTCGACGCGCCGCCAGCCCGCCCCGTCCGGCCCGCCATCGACCCGAACGGAGAGGCCGCCGCGCAGCCCCTCGCCGGTCGCCTTCAGCACCGCCTCCTTGCGCGTCCACCACTGGTGGAAGAGCGCCGTCCGCTCGTCGGCCGCGCACGCTTCGAGCTGCGCGCACTCCTCCGGCGAGTAGAACCGCCTGGCGATCGGCAGCAGCGGTCGGCGCATCTCGATGTGCTCGACGTCGACGCCGATCGGCCCGTGTTCGCAGATCGCCGCCACGGCCAGGCCACCGGCGTGCGAGATGCTGATGTGCAGCGGCTGCGGGCGCCCGTCGCGATAGGTGAGCCGCGGCTTTCCCGTCGGCTCGAGGGTCCAGCCGAACTCTGCCGGCTCCGGCCCATGGCTCGGCGTGTCGGTCGCCCAGACCAGTCGCCGAACCACGAGCATCCGCACGATCAGGTGGGCGGCGATGTACAGCGGCCGGCCGGTCGGACGCAACTGCTGGAGCCGCTGCCGCTCGCCCTCGTCGAAGATGCCGAGCATCTCGTCCGACAGGGAAGGCACGCCCGGGGCGAACGTCACGTCGATCATCGGCGGCAGCCCGCGCACGGCGACAAGCGTATCGCATGGCTTGAACCCCCGCCGCGGCCGTGGGACCATGCGTCAGAACCGCCGCCGCGTTCACGTCCGATCTTCGAAGAGCCCTGGCACTGCGACCCGGGGCATGCGAGGCGCTTGTGTCCACTCCGCTGCTGCCCTGGGACGATCCCGGTCCCGAGGGCGAGACTGCCGTCCCCGCGCGGGCCGGCCCTACCTCGAACGTCACAGGTCGACGCCTGCGGGTGGCCACGCACGGCGCCGCGCACGTGCGTCTCGCGGCCGTCGCACGCCACGTCCGGGCGCACCAGGACACCGGCGTCCGCATCATCGCCGCCACGCACGAGCAGGCACACGACGTCGTCCGGTACGTGCTGTCGGACGTGCCGGCGTCGCTCGGCGTCGAGCGCGGCGGCTGGGTGGGCTACAGCGCCAGGCTGGCCACGCCGGCGCTGATCGCCGCCGGGCTGACGCCCATCTCCGGTCTCGGCTTCGAAGCGATCGTCGCGCGCGTCGTCACGCGCGCCCGCGAGGCGTGCGTGCTGCGCTACTTCGGCGCCGCGTGCCGTCACCCGGGGTTCGTGCCGTCGCTGGCCCGCACGCTCGCCGACGTGCGTCTCGCCGGCGTCGCAGCCGGGGCGCTCGACAACGGCACGCCGAAGGGTGCCGATCTCGCCTGGCTGCTCACCGCCATCGTCCAGGCGCTGGACGAACTGAAGTACGCCGACCGCGCGCTCGTCCTCGAACTGGCGGCCGCCGCCGTCCGCGACGATGACGCCGCGCCGCTGACGATGCCGCTCGCGATCGTCGACCCGCCGCTCGCGAGCCGGCGGGATGTCGACCTCGCGCGAGCCCTGCTGGCGCGCAGCGCGGCGCCCCTGCTGACGGCACCGGACGGCGATCCCTGGGTGCGCCGGCTGCTCGACGGACAGGACAGCCTCGACGCCAGCCCTGCGGATCATTCCATCGCGACGCCGGCGGCGCTGCGCCGCGTGCACGAGGGCCTGTTCACGTCGTCCAATACCGACCATGCGGCCGACCGATCCGTGGAGGTGTTGTCGGCCCCTGGCGAAGGACGCGAGTGCGTCGAGGTCGTGCGCGTGCTGTTGGCGCACGCCGAACAGGGCCTGCCGTTCGACCGGATGGCCATCGCGCTGAGAGCGCCCGAGTTGTACGCGAGTCACCTCGAAAGCGCGCTCCGACGCGGGCAGGTGCCGGCCTGTTTCGGCCGCGGCACGCGGCGGCCCGATCCGGCAGGCCGCGCCTTCCTCGCGCTGCTCGCCTGCGCCGGCGAGGATCTCTCCGCGCGGCGGTTTGCCGAGTACCTGTCGCTCGATCAGGTGCCGCGTGGCGCCGCGACGCCCGCGGCCCGATCGGCCCCATCGGCGCCGGCGGACGCCGCCGAGGCACTCGGCCTGCGGCCGCTGGACGACGATGTCGCGACCGAGGCCGTCGTCGACGGCGCCGGGACGGAAGGCGAGCGCGAGGCCCTGCCGGCTGGGCGGTCGCCGTGGCGATGGGAAGCGATCCTGAACGACGCCCAGGTGATCAGCGGCGTCGATCGCTGGACGCGCCGGCTGCGCGGGCATCGCGAGGAGCTGCAGGTTCGCGCCAGGGCCGCCTTCAACGACGATCCGAGTTCGCCGCGTCACGAGAGCCTGGCGCGGCGCATGGTCTGGGCCGACGAGCTCATCGCCTTCGCCGGCGAGATCGTCGGCGAGATGGCCGGCTGGCCCTCGACCGATGGCTGGGGCGGCTGGCTGGATCGGCTGCGGGCGTTCGCGCCGCGCGTGCTCGTCGCGCCCGACCGCGTGCTCGGCACGCTGGAGGAACTGCAGCCGCTGGCGGGGGTTTCCGGCGTCTCGCTGTCGGAGGTCCGCGAGGTCCTGCGCGACCGCCTCACGCATCTCACGGTGGCGCCGCCGGACAACCGCTACGGACAGGTCTTCGTCGGCACGCCCGACCAGTTGCGCGGCCGCACGTTCGATCTCGTGTGCGTCCCCGGGCTCTCCGAGCGCGTCTTCCCGCAGCGGGGCCGCCAGGATCCACTGCTGCTCGACAGCGAACGGGCCGCCCTCTCGCCCTGGCTCGGCGTGGACGACGATCGGGTCGCCACCGAGCGGCTGCAGCTGCGGCTCGCGACCGGCGCGGCCTCGATGTCGCTCGTCACGTCGTACGCGTCGATGGACACGGCGCAGGCGCGCCCGCGCGTGCCGTCCTTCTACGCCGTCGACGTCCAGCGCGCGGTCACCGGCCGCGTGCCCGGCTACGAAGCGCTGATCCGCGCCGCGCAGCAGCGCAGTGGCGCCAGGCTCGCCTGGCCGGCGCCGCTCGACGCCGCGACCGCCATCGACGCCGCCGAACACGATCTGAGCACGCTGCAGGGCTACCTGCGCGGTCCCGGCAAGGATCTCGCCGGACGCGCGCGATACCTGTTCGATCTCAACCCGTCGCTGCGGCGTGCGCTCCTTGCGCGGCATCACCGCCTGTCGCGATCGTGGACGCCGTACGACGGCCTCGCCGTCGCGCCGGAGCAGCTCGCGCGGCACCGGCTCGCCGCCCGCCCGTACTCCGCGTCGGCGCTGCAGCGCTTCGCCGCCTGCCCGTACCAGTTCTACCTGTCCACCATCCTGCGGCTCGCGCCGCGCGAGGAGGCGGTTCCGCTGACCACGCTGGATCCGCTGACCCGCGGATCGATGGTCCACGAGATGCTCGCCGACACGATGCGGGCCTTCATCGATCGCGGCTGGCTGCCGATGGCCGCCGATCGGCTGGACGAGGCGCAGGCGCTCGCCGATGCCCTCGTCACCCGGGTGGCCGGCGCCTACGCCGATCGCCTGCTGCCGCCCATCCTGCGCGTCTGGGACGATGCGATTGCCGGCATCCGTCGCGACATCCATGAATGGGTCCGACGGCTCGCAGAGGAGATGGGCGAGTGGACGCCGGTCCACGTCGAGATGGGTGTCGGCTTTGCCGGCGGCTTCGGCCGCGACCAGGCCAGCCGCCGCGAGGACGTCGCGCTGCCGGACGGCACCCGCTTGCACGGCGTGGTCGACCTCATCGAACAGCGCGACGCCGGCGAGTGGCGGATCACCGACTACAAGACGGGGAAGTACCGGCTGACCGAACGCGCGGTGGTCAACGGCGGCCGCACGCTGCAGCCGATTCTGTACGCGATGGCGGTCGAGGCGGCGTTCGGCGGACGGGTGACCGCGTCGCGTCTCTACTACTGCACCGAGGACGGCAACTACCGCGAGCACGACTGGCCGATCACCGGCGCCAGTGGTGCGCAGACGCGTGAGCAGGGCCTGCAGGTGCTCGCCGTCGTCGATCGGGCGATCGCGCAGGGCCAGCTGCCGGCCGCACCCGATCGCGAGACGTGCAGGTGGTGTGACTTCACGGCCGTGTGCGGACCGGGCGCCCAGCACGTGCCGGGCCGCAAGGATGCCGGACCGCTGGCCGACCTCATCGAACTGCGAGGCTGGCGATGAGTCCGCATGTCTCGACACTGGTCGACGGTGCCGATCGGCAGCAGATCCGCGAGGCGCTCGACACGACGCTGGTCGTGGAGGCCGCCGCCGGCACGGGCAAGACGACCGAGCTGGTGGCGCGCATGGTCAACACGCTGGCCGCCGGCCGCGCGCGCATCGGCGAGATCGTCGCGGTGACCTTCACGGAGAAGGCCGCCGGCGAACTCAAGCTGCGGCTGCGGGAAGAGATCGAACACGCGCGCGAGCAGCGTGACGGCGGCCCGCGGGCCCGCCTCGAGGACGCGCTGGCGCACCTCGAGGACGCGCACGTCAGCACCATCCACGGCTTCTGCGCCGATTTGCTGCGGGAGCGGCCGGTCGAGGCCGACGTCGATCCGCGCTTCGAGGTGCTGCTCGAGCCGGTCGCCAGCCAGATCCGCGACCGCGTCGTGGACGGCTGGCTGCAGGAAACGCTGGACGGGCCGGGCGAAGGCGTGCGGCGCGTGCTCCGCCGGACGTACAACGACGAGGAAGGCGAGCTCGGTCCGCGTGCGGCGCTGCGGCGCGCCGCTCAGAGCCTGTCGGAATGGCGCGACTTCGACGCGCCATGGCGGCGCGATCCGATCGATCGCCGCGCCTCGATCGCGAGCGTGCTGGCCGACGTGCACGCCTTCGCGGCCGTGAGCGGGAAGGGCCACCGGTCCGACAACCTGCGGATCGACACCGAGCCGATCCGGCGCTTCAGCCGCCTGCAGCCGACCACGGTGCCGGCCGGTCCCGATGGCAACGACGTGCTCGACGGGCTCGAGGCGCAGCTCGGCCTGCTCGCGCGCAGCAAGGCCTTCACGAAGTGCCGCGCCGGCTACGGCACGGCCTACGCGACCGACCTCCTGCGTGCCGACGTGCGCGCGCAGCACGCCGCACTGCGCGATCGTCTTCACGACGTGACCGCCGCGCTGGACGCCGATCTCGCGGCGCTCCTGCAGCAGGAACTCCAGCCGTGCCTCGACCGCTACGAACTGGCCAAGCAGGAGCGCGGGGCGCTGGACTTCACCGACCTGCTGGTGCGGGCCCGCAGCCTGCTGCGCGACCACGACGATGTGCGCGCCGACCTCCAGCAGCGGTACCGGCGGCTGTTCGTCGATGAGTTCCAGGACACCGATCCGATCCAGGCGGAGATCCTGCTCCTGCTCGCTGCCGCCGACCCCGCCCAGCGCGACTGGCTGCAGGTCACGCCCGCGCCAGGCAAGCTGTTCATCGTCGGTGATCCGAAACAAGCCATTTACCGGTTCCGGCGGGCCGACGTCGAGACGTACTGGCAGGTGAAGCGGCAGCTGGTTGCGGCCGGCGCGGCGGTGTGCCAGCTGCGCACCTGCTTCCGGAGCGTGCCGGCGCTGCAGCGGGCGGTCAACCACGTCTTCGCGCCGTTGATGGCGGGCGACGTCACTGCCTCGCAGGCCGAGTACGTGGCGCTCGAGCCGGTCCGCGCCGGCATCGACACGCAGCCGGCGCTGGTGGCGCTGCCGGTGCCGCGGCCGTACAAGTCGCGATACGTGAGCTTCGAGGCGATCGAGGCCTCGCTCCCCGATGCCGTCGGTGCGTTCGTCGACTGGCTCGTGCGCGAGAGCGGCTGGCAGGTCTCCGAGCGCGCGCCGGGCGGCGGCGAGACGCGTGTGCCGGTGCAGGCCCGCCATGTCGCCATCCTGTTCCGCCGCTTCACGAGCTGGGGCACCGACGTGACCCGCCCCTACGTCCAGGCGCTCGAGGCGCGACAGATCGCCCACCTGCTCGTGGGCGGCCGCAGCTTCCACGAGCGCGACGAGGTCGACGCGCTGCGCGCCGCGCTCTGCGCGATCGAGTGGCCCGACGACGAACTGTCCGTCTACGCGACGCTCCGCGGCGGCTTCTTCGCGTTTCCCGACCACGTGCTGCACGCGTATCGCGACGCGCACGGCGGCCGCCTCCATCCGCTTGCCGCGGCCGGCGCCAGTCACGAGGACGATCCGTCGCGCGGCGACGACGCCGCCTCCGACGAGGACGACATCGAGGACGCGCTCCGGCTGCTGCGCAACCTGCATCGCCGTCGCAATCGTGTGCCCGTACAGGACACGGTGCAGGCGCTGCTGCGCGCCACCCGGGCGCATGCCGGCCTGGCGCTCCGGCCCGGCGGCGAGCAGGCGCTGGCCAACGTGCTGCACGTGCTCGAACTGGCGCGGCAATACGAAGCGGCCGACGGCGCCTCGTTCCGCGGGTTCGTCCAGCAGTTCCTGGACGAGACCCACACCGAGGCGGCCGAGAGTCCGATCCTCGAGGAAGGCACCGACGGCGTCCGGCTCATGACGGTGCACAAGGCCAAGGGCCTCGAGTTCCCCGTCGTGATTCTGGCCGACCCGACCTGCCGGCTCGCCAGCGACAGACCGACGCGCGCGCTCGTCGCCTCGCGCAACCTCTGCGTGCAGACGCTGGCCGGCTGCGTGCCTGCCGAACTGCTCGAACTGCGCGACGCAGAGATCGCGCGCGACCGCGCCGAAGGCCATCGCCTCGCATACGTCGCGGCGACGCGGGCCCGCGACCTGCTGGTCGTGCCAGCCGTCGGCGACGAGCCCTACCCGAACGATCGGCAAGGGGAGAAGTGGATCGGCGTGATGAACGCCGCGTTGTATCCCACCGAGCGGCCGTGGCCGCTGCCCGACGAGGCCGTCGGCTGCCCGCCGTTCGGGCGCGACACCGTCCTGGAGCGGCCGGACGAGGAGATGCTGCACCCGACGCCGATGCGGCCGGGACGCTACACCCTTGGCGCCTCGCCGGCCGCGTTCGACGTGACGTGGTGGGACCCGTTCGCGCTCCACCTCGACGCCCGGCTCGCGTTCGGTAGCCGGCAGGCGGCGCTGATCGACAGATCGGCGCCCGAGTCGCGCGTGCGCGAGGGGCTCGACGCCGTCGATCACTGGACGCAGCTGCACGAACGCCGGATCGGGGCCGGCCGCGTGCCGTCGCTGCGGGTCTCGCGCGTGACCCATGCCGCGGCGGGCGTCGACGCCGGTGCCGCCGCGGTTGGCGTCGCGCAGGTCGAGGGCCTGCGTCGCGGTCGTCGCGGCAGCCGGTTCGGCGAGCTGCTCCACGAGGCCATCGCGATCGTCGGCCTCGACGCGGCCGACGACGAGATCGCCGGCGCTGTGGCGATGAAGGCGCGGGTGCTGAACGTCGGCGACGTCGATCCGGACGCCGCGGTGTCGGCCATTCGCGCAACGCTGCGCCATCCGTTGCTGCGCGCCGCGGCGAGCGCCGAGGCAGCCGGCCGCTGCCGCCGCGAGACGCCGGTGACGTTGCGGCTCGACGACGGCACGTGGGTCGAAGGGCAGTTCGATCTCGCGTTCGAGGATGGTGACGGATGGACGGTGGTGGACTTCAAGACGGACGCCGAACTGGACGCGAGCCTGGACGGCTATCGCCGGCAGGTCGCCTTGTACGCCCGCGCGATCTCGGCCGCGACCGGGCGTCCGGCCCGCGGCGTGCTCCTGCGGATCTGACCGCCCGCGCGTCCCGATCGACACGGACCCTCCGGGCAAGCCCAACGGCTGCGCGCCGTTTGCCCGGCATGGCGGCGCTGCACTTGCAGCGGACCAACACCACTGACGCCCGCCGTCCACACCACGACGCCCCGTTCGCTCGGTCGGCCACGTCGCGGCGTTCACCGTACCCGGCTCGCGTCGCCGGCCCGGCGATCGGCTGGATCGAGCCTTGCTCTGGAGTCCGCCATGGACGAGTCCGCCGCGCCGCGCCCGATCCCGGTCGACGACCCTGACGTCTCCGACGTACGGCCGTCCGGCAGCATCGACGATGTGCGGGACGAGGTGCTGCCGATCATCTCGATGCCCACCAGCGTGCGCAGCGTGGCGCTCACGGTGCTCACGGTCATCGCCGCCACCTGGGCGCTGTACGTGATGAGGACGCTGCTGGTGCCGCTGCTGCTCGGCATCATCATCAGCCTGGTGCTCTCGCCGCTGGTGGACGGACTCCAGCGGATCCGGCTGCCGCGCGCGCTGGGCGCCGCGCTCGTGCTGATGATGCTCGTCGGGACGGTCGGCACCTTCGGCTATCACGTCAGCGAGCCGGCCTCGGCGCTGGCCGACGATCTGCCGCGGGTGGCGCGGCGGGTGCGCGAGGCGATCGTCCGCACCGCCGCCGACCAGCAGAGCGCCGTCGCCAACCTGCAGGAGGCCGCCGACGAACTGACGGCGGCTCCGGCGGCAGCGCCGCGCGAACGTGCCCGTGCGCAACCGGTCCGCGTCGTCGAGCCGCCCGCCCAGCTCCGCGACTACGTCACGGCCGGCACCGGCGTGGTTGCGCAGGTGCTGCTGGTCTTCTTCCTCGTGTTCTTCCTGCTCTCGGCTGGCGACCTCTACAAGCGAAAGCTGGTCAAGCTGACCGGTCCGTCGCTCTCGCGCAAGAAGATCACGGTCCAGATCATCGACGAGATCAACGGCCAGATGGGCGTCTACCTGCGGACGCTCGTCCTGGTCAGCACGATTGTCGGCCTGGCGACGTGGCTCGCCTATCTCTACGTCGGCATGCCGAACGCCGCGGTGTGGGGCCTGCTCGCCGGCATCGCCAATGTCGTCCCCTACGTCGGACCGACGCTGGTCGCTGGCGCCGCGTCGGCGATGGCCTTCGCGCACTTCGGTTCGGCATCGAGCGCGCTGATGATCGGCGGCATCCAGCTGGCCATCACGTCGCTCGAAGGCTTCCTCCTGACGCCCATGCTCATGAGTCGATCGGCGCGGATGAATCCGGTCGCGATGTTCGTCGGCCTGTTGTTCTGGGGCTGGCTGTGGGGCACCTGGGGCGTCGTGCTTGGCGTGCCCTTGCTCATGGGGCTCAAGGTCATCGCCGATCGCATCGACGACCTGCACGCCGTTGGCGAACTGCTCGGCGAATGACGGACCGTCGTCCTTCGAACGCCTCAGGGCGTGGCCGTCGACGCGCCGCCGAGGACGCGTCCCACCACCTTGATCACCTGATCGGGCGTGAACGGCTTCTGGATCACGGCGGCGGCGCCCATCGCGCGCGCCACTTCGAGGAAGCCGCCGTCGAAGGCGCCCGACATCGCGACGATCGGGATCGTCGGCCGCTCCTGCCGCAGCCGGCGGATGGTCTCGAGGCCTTCGTGGTCTGGCATGACCAGGTCGGTCAGGAGCAGATCGACGTCGCCGGTCTCGCACAGGTGGACCGCCTCGAGGCCGTTGCTCGCCTGCAGCACGTCGTACCCGGCGCCGGTCAGCGTGGCCGCCAGCAGCAGCCGCAGCCCCGGCTCGTCGTCGGCCACCACCACGCGGCGCAGACGTCCGGCCGCGGCGGCGGTTGGCGGCGCCGCGGGCTCGGCGGCGGGCCGTGCCACTGCCGGCGGAGCAGGCGCAGGGGCGCTGACCGCTCGAACCGCTGGAACCGCGGGAACCACTGGGACCGCGGCCACCGCCGGTGCCGGTAACGGCACCGCTGGTGATGCCGACGCTGGCAGCGTCGTGGCCCCATTGGCGGCGCGCGCTGCCAGTACCTCGCGGACGCGGGCGAGCAGCTCGCCCGGCGTGAACGGCTTGGGCAGGAAATTGAGGCCGACTTCGAGCGCGCCGTTCTGCACGATCGCCGTCTGCGTGTACCCGCTCATGAAGAGCACGCCCATGCCCGGCACGCGCTGCTGCAGCGCCGTCGCGACATCGCGGCCGCTCATCCTCGGCATGATGACGTCGGTGATCAACAGGTCGACGTCGCCGCCGCGCGCCTCGACGATGTCGATTGCCGCGTGTCCGTGCTCGGCGACGAGCACCTGGTAGCCGTGCGTCTTGAGGACGTCGGCGGCCAGGCGTCGAACCGCCTCGTGGTCTTCCACCACCAGCACCGTCTCGTGTCCCTGCACCGGCGCCGGTTCGGCCGCTGCCGGCCCGGCGTCCTCCGCGTCGGTCGTTTCCGCCAGCGGCAGGTAGACGGTGAAGGTCGATCCGTGTCCCGGCCGGCTCCGCACGACGATGGTGCCGCCGCTCTGGGTGACGATGCCATCGGCCACCGGCAGCCCGAGCCCGGAGCCGCGGCCCTTCGACTTGGTCGTGAAGAACGGTTCGAAGATGTGGCCCAGCGTGTCCTCGTCGATGCCGACGCCGGTGTCGGTGACGGCGACGGTCACGTAGGCCCCTTCGTCGATTCCCTTGCGCGCAGCCACGTCCGCGTCCACGACGACCTGGCCGGCCGTGATCGTCAGCGTGCCGCCGTCGGGCATCGCGTCGGCGCCGTTGATTGCCAGGTTCAGCAGCACCTGTTCGAGCTGGACCGGGTCGACCATCACCGCGGGAAGAGCTGGCGGCAGCGCAGTGCGGACCTCGATGTTCTCGCGCAGCAGCCGTCCGAGCATCGGCCGCAGGCCTTCGATCACGCTCGGCACGTTCAGAGCGCGCGGCTGCAGCACCTGGCGGCGGCTGAACGCGAGCAGCTGCTGGGTGAGTGCTGCGGCCCGCTCACCGGCCTGGAGGATGTGGCCGGCATCGACGCGCAGCGGATCGGCATCGTGCAGGCGCGAGACCAGCAGCTGCGCGTAGCCGTTGATCACCGTCAGCAGGTTGTTGAAGTCGTGGGCGATGCCGCCGGCCAGCTGGCCCACGGCCTCCATCTTCTGGGCCTGCACCAGCTGTTCCTCGAGCCGCTTCTCGTCGGTGATGTCGGTCACCAGGACGAGCCGGGCGCGCCGGCCTTCGAACTGCGTCGGGTAGGACGCCACGCGCACGAAGTTCAGCGAGCCGTCCTTGCGCAGGTGCCGCCAGGGGCCGCTGCGATGCACGCTCGGCGGCACCTGGTGCGCGGCGAGCCGCGTCCGCTCGACTTCGTCGGGCGGGCGGATGTCGAGGATGGTTCGCGCCAGGAATTCCTCGCGCGTGTAGCCGTACATCACGACCGCTGCGGTGTTGACGTCGAGGAACGCCAGCGTGTCGAGGTCGTAGACCCACATCGGCTGCGGGTTCTCGTGGAACAGCACCCGGTAGCGCTGCTCGCGCTCCTGGGTCGCGTCCAGGCTGGCCTGCGTCGAGGCCGTGTGCGCATCGATCAGGCGACGACTCTCCTGGAGCTCCGTGGTGCGGCGTCGCAGTTCGAGCTGCGTGACGACGAGGCCAGCGAGATCCCGCAGCTGCTCCACCTGTGCGGTGGTGAGACCGGTCGGATGCGGCCGATCGTCGAGGACGCACAGCGTGCCGATGCGTTCGCCGCCTGGGGCGGTGAGAGGCGCGGCCGCATAGAAGCGGATGTTCGGCGCCCCGACGACCAGCGGATTGTCGGCAAACCGCCGATCGCGCGACGCATCGGGCACCACGAGCACGTCGCCCGACAGGATCGTGTGGGCGCAGAACGCGTGATCACGAGGCGTCTGCTGCAGGGCGAGACCGGTCGCCGACTTGAACCACTGGCGCGAGGCGTCGACCAGCGAGATCAGGGACATCGGCGTGCCGAGGATCGACGACGCGAGCCGCGTGAAGCGGTCGAAGGACTCCTCGGGCGGCGTGTCGAGGATGTCGTAGCGACCGAGCGCGGCGAGCCGCGCCTTCTCGCTCGCTGGCAGCGGAGCGGCGGGCACGGGAGGTCTCAGCGGCGCGAGCCGCGCAACTCCTCGTCGATGATGGCGACGAACGCGTCGATCGGCTGCGCGCCGCGCACCTCACGACCGTTGATGAAGAAGCCCGGCGTGCTGCTCAGCCCCAGCGCCTCGCCCTGGGTCGCGTCGCGCTGCACGGCGGCCTTGGCCTCGGGATTGGCCAGGCACGACGAGAAGCTGCCGGTGTCGAGTCCGGCGGTCGTGGCCAGGCGCGTGAGGGTCGCGTCGCTCGCGTCGGTGCTCGCGTCGGCGTACACGGCGTCGTGGAACTGCCAGAAGCGGTCCTGCTGCGCCGCGCACCACGACGCCTCGGACACGCGGCGCGCCTGCGGGTGCAGGCCGTCCAGCGGCAGGTGCTTGTACACGAGCCGCACCTGCCCCTTGTACTTGTCGAGCAGCGTCGTCAGCGTCGGCTGGACGCGACGGCAGAACGGGCAGTGGAAGTCTGAGTACTCGACGATCGTGACTGGTGCGGTCGCCACGCCGCGAACCGGCGCGCCGGCCACGTCGACCTCGGCGCGATAGGCCGCCGGGGCGGCCAGCGACACGTCCACCTTGGCGCTGGCGCGGAGGCCCTCGACGACCGCGGTGCGCCTGGCCTCGGCCTTCTGGTCGCGCAGGAAGTCGCGGATCTGCGGCCGCAGCTGGGTGACGTCGCCGCGAATCCGGGTGCGATTGGCCTCGGCGAACGCATCGATCTCGGGTTCGGTCACCGCCGCCACCTGGCTGGTGATCTGGTCCTGCTCGAATGCGGCCACGCTCATCCCGCGGCGCTTGGCCTCGGCCTCGATGAGCCGCGCGGCGACGAGCGCGTCCAGCTGCTGCTTCTTGAGCTGATAGAGCTGCTGCTCGAGCCGCGACAGTTCCAGGCCGGCCGCCTTCCGCAGGTCGCCCTCGGTGATCGGCGTCCCGTCGACCGTCGCGAGGACGTCGCCGGCGGCTGCCGTGGACGGGGTCGTCGCCGGCGCCGGCTGGGCCGACGACGAGGACGGGGCGGCCGTGCAGCCGGCCGCCAGGAACACTGCCACGAGCATGGAACAGAAGCGCATCGAATCGTCTTTCATGCCTGGCGTGCGGCTCACGGCCGGACGCGGGCGAGCTGGTAGCCGCGTGCCTGCAGCAGCAGCGGCAGGTTGTCGGGGCCGACAAGGTGGAGTGCGCCGACCGCGACGAACACGCTCTCGTCGGGCGCCTCACGCCTGAGCGCATCGATGCGGTCGGCCATGCGGTGGTTGCGCGCCACGATCACTTCGGCGTGGAACTTGCGCGTCAGGTCGGCGTCGGTGGCGCCCTGGGTCAGCGCTTCGGCCAGCTTCTCGCCATTGCCGTCGAGGTAGAGCTGCACGAGCTCGGGCCCACCGGGCGCCTGGCCGGGCGACTCGAGATCCTGGAGCGCCGCGTCGAGCAGCCGGGTCTGCTCCTCCATCGTGAAGGCTTCGAACACCGCGGCCTGCTCGGCCACCGTCTCGAGCCCGCCGACCCGCTTGCCGGCCGCCGCCGCGTCGGCGTAGATCCGGGCATCGAGCGCCACCTTCCCCTCGAGCAGGTCGGGCAGGTAATCGAGGCTGGCGAGCTGCGCCATGGCCGCCCACGGCTTCAGCCGGTCGAGCATCCCGACCAGGAGCGGCGTCAGCAGCGGCGCCTTGGCGTCGAGCGTCGTCTGGACCCGCTTCTCGAGGCGGGTGAAGCGTGCGTCGCCGATGATGGTCCGCAACCGCTGCGGATCGGGCAGCAGCAGGGCTGACGCCATCGCCGCCTGTGTCGAGCCGTCCAGCGGAATCTCCGTGACCACGCGATCGGCCCGGGCAAACGCCGCCCGCACCGGGGCGGGCAGATCGAGGACGCGGGCATCGGGCACGTGGATCGTGCCGAAGAGCGCCAGTCGATGGGTGCCGGCCTGGCCTTCCCAGAGGAAGGGCGCCGCCACCGCCTGGACTGGCGAGTGGGGTGCCAGGGCGCCGAGCAGAGCGAGGACGGCGATGAGTACTGTCGGCGCCGTCCGTCGCGTGATCATGAGTCCAGTCATCGTGACACAGGTCGAGCGGTGTGTACCGCCGCCGCTGCGGCCCGGCCGGCGACGGTGCCGCTGGCCCAGGCCCACTGGAAATTGAAGCCGCCGATGCGGCCGTCGACGTCACACACCTCGCCGCACACGAACAGTCCCGGCCGGTGGCGGGCCTCCAGCCCGGCGGTCAGCGCTGCCAGCGGCACGCCCCCTGCGGTGACCTCGGCGACGGCGAACCCGCGGGTGCCGGTCACCGGCGCGCGCCACGCGCCACACGTCTGGACCAGCCGCTTCCGGCCGTCGCGCGACAGCACGGCGGCAGGCTGGGCCGGGTCGAGCCCGGCCAGCGTACAGAGCGCGTCCGCCAGGCGTTCGGGTAGCGGCGGCGCGAGTGCCCGACGGATCGGACGCGCGCCCAGGCGCTGCAGTCGGCCGTCGAGTTCCTCCATCGAGAGCTCCGGCATCCAGTCGACCAGCAGACCGGTGCCGGCATCCTCGAAGCACGCCGCTTGCCAATGCCGGCTCACGTCGAGCACGGCCGGCCCCGACAGGCCCTGGTGGGTGCAGAGCAGCGCCCCGGACACGCGTTGGCCGTGCCGGCCCGTCCCGCTCACGACGGTCAGGCCCACGTCGGTGGCGAGGCCGGCGACGTCGCGGAGCGGATGGGCCTCGGGCAGGAGGAGAGGCACCAGGGCCGGGAAGACGCGCGGCGTGATCGGCAGGTCGAGGCGGCGCGCGAGGACGTGCCCGCTGCCGTCCGAGCCGGTGCGGGGCACGCTGCACCCGCCCGCCGCGAGGATCACCACGGGCGCCGCAAGGCCCTGGCGAAGGTGGGAGCCGCCGGTGCCTGCGGTGGCATGGACGTCGAAGCCCTCGCCGTTGGGTACGACGTCGGTTACGCGGCACGGGTGCTCGAGGACCACACCCGCGCGCGTGGCGGCCCGCACGAGCGCGTCGAGCACGTCGCGCGCGGTGTCGGATACGGGGAACAGCTTGCCGGTCGCCTCCTGTTTGAGCGCCACGCCTTCGGCCTCGAAGAACGCGCGGGCCGCATCGACGTCGAAGGCGCGCAGGATGCGGCGGATGGCCGCGGGCGTCGAGCCGCTGAAGTCGCGTTCGCTGACGGCGTGATGGGTGACGTTGCAGCGCCCGCCGCCGGCGATCAGGATCTTGGCGCCCAGCCTGGTGGCGCCGTCGAGCGCGACGATGCGCGCGCCGGGCGCTGCGCGGGCGGCAGTGAGGGCGGCCATCAGCCCCGCCGCTCCCGCACCGATCACGGCAATCTCCGCTTTTTGCATCCTTAACAATCTTTTAGCCGCGGCTTAACCACTTCCAGGCCCCTGCCATCGTCCAATGGTTCGAGCCTACTGGGAAGGGGCTGACCACGGTAGGGACGTGCCGCCCGCCTTCGCCAAGGCTACGGCGGACTGGCTGGCGTGTTCGACAAAGTCAAAAGTCAAAAGTCAGAAGGACCGCCTGCCGCGCGCCCGTACGACGGCGAACGGTGGGACGCGACCGACAAGGGCACTCATATGCAGCAGATCATCAGGACCGCGGCGTTGGCCGCGTGTGTCAGTGTGGCGGCGGCAGGTATCGCAGCGGCGCAGGCGCCGGCGGCTCCTGCCGCGACCGACGCGCCCGCCAAGGGCGATCCCGCCAAGGCGAAGGCCGTCCTCGACGCCGTCACCAAGGCGATGGGCGGCGACAAGTTGACGTCGCTCCAGTCGTTCACCGCCGAAGGCGAGTATCGCCAGGTGCTGGGCGAGCGTGAGATGAGCGGCGGCATCGAGATGGCGGGTCTGATGCCCGATGCCTTCCAGGTGGCGCGGCAGTTCATGCGCCCGGACGGCATGGCCGGTCCGAGCATGGTGCAGACCATCAAGGGCGGCGACGCCTTCCGTTCGATGGTCGGTGGCGGTGGCGGCGGCATGATGATGCGCTTTGGCGGCGGCCCCGGCGGTCCTGGGGGCGGTCCCGGCGGCCCGGGCGGTGGGCCCGGTGGTCCTGGCGGCGCCAATCGCGTCGACCCGTCGGTGATGATCAAGGCCGACCTGTATCGCACGCTGCTCGGCATCATGCCGGGATCGCCGCTCCTGTCGGCGCTGACGTTCACGCACGTGGCCGAGGCCGAGTCGCCGACCGGCGTGGCCGACGTCATCGACATCAGCGGTCCGGACAACTTCCGGGCGCGCCTCTTCGTCGAGCAGGCCGAGCACCGGCCGTTGATGCTCAGTTACATGATGCGTCAGCCGCGCATGATGCAGCGGCCGGCGAACCTGCCGCAGTTCAAGTCCGACGAGGAGCGCCGCGCCTACTTCGAGGAGATGCGGAAGAAGTTCGAGGCCGAACCGCCGCCGCCGCTCGTCGAGTCCAACGTCTTCTTCACCGATTTCCGCAAGGTCGATGGGGTCACGCTGCCGCACAAGATCACCCGTCAGGTCGAGGGCAAGGTGCAGGAGGAGTGGACCATCGAGAAGTACAAGCTGAACGCGCCGCTCGAGCCGGAGCAGTTCGAGAAGAAGGCCGGCGCGGACGAAGGTCGACGCAGCGGCGGCGGCGGAGGCAACTGACATGCGCGCCCTCCTTCGTTCAGTCTTGGCGGCCCTGATGGTCGTCGCCGGTCTCGCCGCGCCCGTCCTCGCGCAGGAGCGTCCTGGCACGCTCACCATCACGGTCTACGACACCACCGGTCTGGCGATCGCTGCCGCCAACGTCACGCTCACGAGCCCCGACGGCACGGCGACGCAGCAGCTCGCCGACGAGAAGGGCGTGGCGACCTTCCCGGCGCTGGTGCCCGGCAAGTACGCCGTCGTCGCCGAGTTCCCGGGCTTCGATCCCAATGCGGCGGCGGACCTGAACGTGCGGGCCGGCCGCACCACCAAGCAGGACGTCACGCTGGAGATTGCCGGCTTCGTCGAGCAGGTGGAGGTCGAGCAGGACACGGCCGACCGCGCGGTGACCGACGCGTTCTCGACGGCGCTGACCTCGTCGCAGATCGACGCGCTGGCCGATGATCCCGACGAGATGGCGACGCAGCTCGAACAGCTCGCCGGCCCCGGTGCGCGCATCCGCGTCAACGGCTTCGAGGGCGGGCAGCTGCCGCCCAAGTCGCAGATCCGCGAGATCCGCTTCCGCTTCGATCCGTTCGCGGCCGAGAACCACGACGCCGGCTTCCCGCGCGTCGACATCGTCACGCGCCCGGGCAGCGGACCGATCCGCAACAACATGACGTTCGGCTTCCGCAACAACGAGTGGGACTCGCCCAACCCGCTGGCGCGGACGACCGGCGACGGGCAGACGCGCCGCTTCGGCTGGTCGATCGACGGTCCGATCGTCAAGGGCCGCACCGGCTTCTCGCTGAACGTCCGGCGCAACGACGAGTACGACGTGCAGGCCGTGTACGCGCAGGGCGGCGCGATCAACCAGGTCGTCACGCAGCCCACCGAGCGGTTCGACGTCGACTTCAACATCGAGCACGTGCTCACAAAGACGCACACGCTCCGCTTCTCCTTCGACCGCGACACGAACAACGCGCAGAACCTCGGCATCGGCACGTACGACATCGACCAGCGCGGCTACAGCCGCGATGGCTTCAGCAACCGCGTCCGGCTGTCGGACATCGGCACGTTCCGCAAGAAGTACCTCAACGAGATCCGGGTCCAGTACAACTGGCAGGAACAGCAGTCGGTGTCGGTGAGCGACGCGACCACCGTCCGTGTCCAGGACTGGCTGACGACGGGCGGCGCGCAGATCGCAGGTGGCCGCAAGTTCTGGGAGCTCGAGGTGGCCGACAACTTGGACATCCCGCTCGGCAAGAAGCACAGCCTCCGCACCGGCTTCGAGGTCAGCACGGGCAACTACATCGGCGACGAGCTGCGCAATGCCAACGGCACGTTCACGTTCACGTCGCAGGCAGCGTTTGCCGCCAACACGCCGAACAACTACACGGTCCGGGTCGGTGACCCGTACGTCGAGTACCGCAACACCGAGGCGGCGGTCTTCCTGCAGGACGACTACCGCTTCAAGAAGAACCTGCTGCTCTCGTTCGGGCTGCGCTACGAAGCGCAGTCGCTGGTCGACGATCAGCTGAATCTCGCACCGCGCGCCGGCTTCACCTGGTCGCCCTTCAAGAGCAACAAGACGACCGTCCGCGGCGGCGCCGGCATCTTCTACGACTGGTACGAGACCAGCACCTACGAGAGCGCGCTGCGCCAGGACGGCTTCCACCAGTACGACCAGATCGTCCGCAACCCGGGCTATCCCGATCCCTACCTGGGCGGCACGATCATCCCGGTGGCTGCGAGCGTCGTGCGAATGGCCGACAACCTCGAGATGCCGACCGTCCGTCGCTACTCGTTCGGTGTCGAGCAGACCCTGCTGTCGTGGCTGCGGCTGCGCGCCAACTACTTCAACCAGTACGGCTGGAACCAGTTCCGGGGCATCAACATCAACCAGCCGATCGACGGCGTGCGTCCCGAGGCGGACTTCGGCAACATCACGCTCCTCGAGACGTCGGCCACGGCCGAAAGCCAGGGCATCGACCTGAACCTGAATTTCAACTATCAGCCGCGGCGGCTGTTCGGCGTGTTCGGGTACACACTCGGCGAGCGGCAGAACTACGCCGACTCGGCCCTCTCGCTGCCGGTCAACAGCAACAGCCTGGAAGCGGAATGGGGCCCGGCCTCGGACGACATCCGCCACCGCTTTTTCAGCTTCGTGAGCACGGACCTGATGTGGGGGTTGCGCCTCGGGCTCAACTATCGCGCGCAGTCGGGCCGCCCGTACAACATCACGAGCGGCCTGGACAGCAACGGCGACGGCGTGATCAACGAGCGCCCGGAGGGCTACGACCGCAACGCCGGACGGCTGCCCTGGCAGAGCAACACAGACCTGCGACTGAGCTGGAGCCGCGGCTTCGGCGCGCAGCGCGGCGGGACCGGCGGCGGACCCGGTGGCGGTCCGGTCGTCGTTCGCGGCCCCGGTGGTGGTGGTGGCGGTGGACGTGGACCGGGCGGCGGCGGTGGCGGTATGGGCGGCCCGATGAACGGCGGCGACAAGGCCGTACGCCTGGAGGTCTATCTGCAGACGTTCAACGTCTTCAACCAGACCAACTACATCACCTACGGCTCGGTGCTCTCCAACATCGACAGCTTCGGCACGCCCACCGCGGCGATGCCGGGCCGGCGGCTCGAGCTCGGCATGCGGGTCGGCTTCTAGCGGAAGCCGTCGCTTACGTCTCTCGACAGGCCTCCTTCCCCTTCCCTGGTCTGTCAGAGCAATGGGCGGACCTGGCGCAAGCCAGGCCCGCCCATTGGCTTGTCAGGACCTCTTGCTGGTAGGGGCAGCTCCCCGAGCTGCCCCTGACACCCGACCACTCAGTCCTGGGGCAGCGTCTCGAGCACGACCTCCACGGTCTTGGCCGTGTACACCTTGCGCTTCACGTAGCGGAACATCACCTCGATCTCGCCTTCCTCGCCCGGGTCCAGGTCGCCGAGGTGGCTGCTCTCCGAGGCGGCGATGAGTGCGCCCTGCTCGTCGTACAGACCGATGGCAATCGCGAAGTCCAGTGACCTGGTGCCGACGTTCCTGACCCTCAGGAACGCCTGCGGGCCCTTGCCGGTCTTGAACGGGTTCAGCTTCACGCCGCCCTCGAGCGAGAACCGCAGGGTGTCGATCTCGATGCCCTGGACTGCCAGTTTCACCGGCACCGTCGTGCCCGCGTCGAAGCGTACCTTCTTGGAAACGGTGTCGGCGTGAGCGGCAGGACCGGCCAGAAGGATGGCTGTGGTGACGAGTAGAGCGCGGGCAATCGCTCGCGCGTGGGGAAAGACGTACGTGGACATGAAAAGAAGGTACTGCGATATGGCAGGCTCGACCCTGCGCGCTCGATCGTCATAACGGCGCGATCCGGCCCGGCGAACACGTCCCGCTGGCCCGCTGGGTAAGATGTGCCAATGCTCGACCCGATCGTGCGTTTCCAGGAGGTGATGGCCCGGGCGACCGCCGGCGCGCCGTTCGATCCCATCGCGCTCTCGCTGGCCACGTCCACGCCGGATGGACGCCCGTCCTGCCGCATCGTCCTGCTGCATGAGGTGGACGCGCGCGGCTTCGTGTTCCACACCAACTACGGCGGCCGCAAGGCGCGCGAACTCGAGGCCAACCCGCACGCGGCGATCTGCGCGTACTGGCCCTGGATCGACGAGCAGGTGCGCATCGAGGGCACCGTGGCGCGCGTGTCGGCCAGCGAATCCGACCGCTACTTCGCGGTCCGCCCGCGCGGCAGCCAGATTGGCGCCTGGGCATCGCTGCAGAGCCAGCCGCTCGAATCGCGCGACGCGCTCGTGGGACGCGTCAAGGAGTTCGAAGCGAAGTTCGACGGGACCGACGTCCCCCGACCCGACGACTGGGGCGGCTATCGGCTCACGCCGCTGCGCATCGAGTTCTGGAAGGCGGGCGAGTTCCGCCTGCACGACCGCGAACTCTACGAGCGGACCGGCGATGCCTGGTCGGTGCAGCGGCTGTATCCGTAAACGCCGAACGCCGAACGCCGAACGC
>CBIHOS010000066.1:0-20502 GCA_966211945.1 uncultured bacterium | reverse complement strand
GAACGTCGGAACGACGGAACGACGCGAGAGATAACGAAGGCCGACTCGAGCGGCCGGCCGGACAAGTCCGGCCGCTACGGAATGACCGCCGCTTTGCGGCCGCTGAGAGACACATGCTCGAACACCTGACTCAACGTCCGCTGCGCATCGGTGTCCTCGACTTCGGGGACGGCCGCGACTTCCTCAGCCAGCCGCTCGCGCCCGTCCAGCGGCAGTTCCGCGACGCGCTCGCCAACCGCCTCCGCGCCGACGGCCACGACGTCGTCCTCGGCGACGACGTGATCTGGCGCAACGACATCGCCGTGCGCAACGGCAAGGCGATGGCCGCCGCCGACGTCGACGCGGTGATCTTCAATTTCTCGGTGTGGGCCTGGCCCCAGTACGCGCGCGTTGCGGCGCAGTTCTGCCCGCAGCCGATCGCGATGTTCGCCAGTGTCAACCCGCAGTATCCGGGCCTGGTCGGCATGCTGGCCAACGCCGGCTCACTCGATCAGGCCGGCGTCCGCTTCACCAAGACCTTCGGCGACCTGGAGGATCCGGCCGTCTACCGCGGGTTGCTGTCGCGCGTCCGCGCGGTGGCCGCGGCCCGGCGGCTCAAGGGCCAGACCTACGCGCTCATCGGCGGCCGTTCGCTCGGCATCGACACGACGGTGATCGATCCCGCGCAGTGGATGTCGCAGTTCGGCATCGACGTCGATCACATCGATCAGTTCGAACTCGTGCGCCGGGCCGAACGCGAACTGGCGGGTGGGACGCGGGTGGCGCCGGCCCTGGCCTACCTGAAGGCGCATGTCGGCAAGATCCACTGGACCGCGCCGGACGCGACGTTCCGCCTCACCGAGGATCTGCTGCGCAAGCAACTCGGCATGTACTACGCCGCGATCGACCTGATCGAGGAGTTCGGCTACGACTTCTGCGGCATCAAGGGCCAGCGGGAGCTCACCGAGCACTTCGCCACGGCCGACGTCGCCGAAGCGTTCCTCAACGACCCGTACCATCCCGACGGCACCCCGAAGCCGTCGATCGTCTGCTCGACCGAAGCCGACTCGGACGCCGCCTTGACGATGCAGATTTTCAAGCACCTGACGGGCACGCCGGTGTTGTTCGCCGACGTCCGCCATTACCATGCCGACCTCGGGTTGTGGGACTTGTGCAACAGCGGCGAGCACGCGACGTACTTCGCGGGCCGCAGCCTCGACCCGGCCGTCAACCTGGCGAAGACCGAGTTCCGGCCGCAGGGCTTCTACTTCCCGGCCGGCGGCGCCTCGGTGTACCACGTCGCGGCGCCGGGCGAGGTGACGCTGGCCCGCCTCACGCGACGGGCCGGCCGCTACCGGATGGTGGCGTTCCGGGCCGAGTTCGCCGACCTCGGTGCCCGCGCGCACGAGGTCGCAGCAATCAGCCAGGACAACTGGCCGCACGCCTTCGCGAAGTTCGCCTGCACGACCGACGCGTTCATCCAGGCGTTCAACTGCAATCACATCCACGGCGTGTACGGCGACGTGATCGCGGAGCTGCAGGGCGTGTGCGACGTGCTCGACATTCCCTGCGAGATCCTGGGCTGACATGGCCGTCGAGACGGGAGTGCGGATGGGGTCGGGCGGACACGTCGTCATCGGCGTCGACTTCGGGACCGAGTCGGCGCGCGCCCTCGTCGTCGATGCGGCCGATGGCCGCGTGCGGGGCAGTGGCGTCGCGGCCTATCGCCACGGCGTGATCGACGAGCGCCTGCCGACGGCGGGCGAACGGCTCGGCGCGGAGTGGGCGCTGCAGCATCCGGGTGACTGGCTCGAAGCGCTCGCCGCGTCGGTGCGCGCGGCGATCGCGGCGTCGGGCGTCGATGCGTCGACGGTCGCCGGCATCGGGCTGGACTTCACGGCCTGCACCGTGCTGCCCGTGCGCGCCGACGGCACGCCGCTGATGCAGGACCCGGCGCTCGCGCGTGCGCCGCATGCCTGGCCGAAGCTCTGGAAGCACCACGCGTCGCAGCCGCAGGCGACACGGGTGACCGACGTCGCCGCAGGCCGCGGCGAGGGCTGGCTGTCGCGGTACGGCGGTCGGATCTCCTCCGAATGGATGCTGCCCAAGGCGCTGCAGGTGCTCGAGGAGGCGCCCGACGTGTTTGCGGCCGCCGACCTGATCGTCGAAGGCGGCGACTGGGTGGTGTGGCAGCTGACCGGACGGTTCGCGCGCAATGCCTGCGCGGCCGGCTACAAGGGGTTGTGGCACAAGCGCGAAGGCTATCCCTCGGACGACTACCTCATTGCGCTCAATCCCGGGTTGCGGGGGTTCTACGCGGCCCGCGGCGGCGGCCAGGACGTCGTGGCGCCAGGCACACGCGTCGGCACGCTGACCCCGGCCTGGGCCACGCGTCTCGGCTTACTGCCGCAGACCCCGGTGGGCGCCGCCCTCATCGATGCGCACGCGGGCGTGCTCGGCAGCGGCGCCACTGCGCCGGGCGACCTGATGCTCATCCTCGGGACCTCGACGTGTCACCTGTTGCTTGCCGATCGCGAGCGGCTCGTCCCTGGCGTCGCCGGCGTCGTCGAGGACGGTATCGTCGCCGGGCTGTTCGCCTACGAGGCGGGGCAGGCGGCCGTCGGCGACAGCTTCGCGTGGTTCGTCGAGACGCTGGCGTCGAGCGAGGTGGCCGCCGCCGCGGCCGTGGCCGGACGGTCGATCCACGAGGAACTGACAGATCGCGCCTCAGCGCTGCGGCCGGGGGAGTCGGGCCTGCTCGCGCTCGACTGGTGGAACGGCAACCGCAGCACGCTGGTCGATGCCGAACTGAGCGGCGTGCTGGTCGGGGCCACGCTCGGGACGCGGCCAGAGCACGTCTACCGGGCGCTCATCGAGAGCACGGCCTTCGGCACGAGGGTCATCGCCGATGCCCTGGTGGCGGGTGGCGTGCCGGTGACGCGCGTCGTTGCCGGTGGCGGGCTGACCCGCAACGCACTGTTGCTGCAGATCTATGCGGACGTCCTCGGGATCGACGTCGAGGTGGCGGGAGCGGGGCAGGCCTCGGCGCTCGGCGCGGCCATGCTCGGTGCGGTTGCGGCCGGCGCGGCCGGCGGCGGGCACCCGACCGTGGAAGCGGCCGCCGCGGCGATGGCGCCGCCGCCCGCCGCGACCTATCGGCCCGACCCCGAGGCGCGGGCGCGCTACGCGGATCTCTACGCGCTGTACGCAGAGCTCTACGACCTGTTCGGCCGCCAGCGTCCGCTGATGCACCGGTTGCGGGCGTTGCGAGGCTGAGCGCGGCACGCCGCAGTCGTCGGCGATTGTGTTTGAGAAATCCGACGACTCCATGCACGCTGTCGGGCGTGTCTTCTCGCTCGCGCGCCTGGGCGGCCTTCCTGCTGCTGTACGGCGCGCTCCTCGCCTGGCAAGTCGATCGCTGGTGCTTCACGCATTACGGGTTGGTGTCGTCGTGGTCGCACCGGCCGGCTGCGGCGACGGTCGCCGCGGCGTCGCCTCGCCCGGTCCAGCAGACGTTCGTCATGGGCGCCGATGGACTCGACGGTCTCTGGCTGGACGCCCGTACCGACGGCCGACTCCCGGTCGGTGAGCTCATCGTCGACCTGCACGAGGTCACCCCCGCGGGCGCGGTGCGGCTCGCGCGCGCTTCGCTCCCGGCCGCCGACGCCGTGCAGGGAGGCCGCGTCCACGTGCCGTTCCGGCCGATCCGGGCGTCGCGCGGCCACCGTTACCGCGTCGACGTCCGCCACCTCCACGCCGAGCCCGGCCCCTCGATCGAACTGGGCGTCACGCGCGACGACGAACTCCGACGGATGCCGCTGGCTGCCGATGGTGTCGAGCAGTGGGGCGACCTGGTGATGCAGACCACGAGCCGTCGCGCGACGCTGCCCTACTGGATGCACGAAATCCTGGCGCCGTGGCCGGCCTGGGTCCGGTCGCCGGCGACGATCGCCGGCGCGGTCGCGCTGATGAACCTGCTGCTCGCCTGGGCCTGTGCGCTGTCTGTCGGGCTCAGTGGACGGCGTGTGGTCACGACGGACGCGGCCACCGTCACCGAGCGTGGGGCGGACGCGTTGGCGGCCGATCGCCCAGTGGGACGGCCCGGGGCGGACGGGCGCCTGCACCGCTCCGCCATGCTGGCCACGGGGCTGGTCGTCGCGACGGGACTGGTGATCACGTTGTGGCCGACCCCGGCCGCGCGCACGCTGGACCTGATTGCGCTGTTGCCCGAGGCCGCCATCGAGACGACGTGGCCCTTGCACGACGGCGTGTCCCGGCAGTCGGTCGTCTTCGGCGGGATCGTCCGCCGAACGCTGATCGCCATGCCGACGTCGCGCATCGCCTGGACGATCGACGTGCCGCCGGGCGCGGTCTTCCGCGGCGGTGCGGCGATGCGTCCCGACATGTGGACGCGCAACAGCGATGGCATCCAGATGGCGATCACGGTGGAGCACTCGCGCGGCCAGACGCTGATGACGCAGCTCACGCTGTTCCCGATGGGCGTGGCCGAGCACCGCAAGCTGTTCCCGGTGGAGGTGCCCCTGCACCCGTGGGCGGGGCAACGGGTCACGCTCGTGCTCGAAACGACGCCGGAGCGATGGGGCAACGCGGTCAACGACGTGCCCGTGTGGGTCGAGCCGCGCGTCGAGTGGCCTCACGTGCGCGGGGGACCGCCCGCGCGCGTCGTCCACGAGTAGCGTCAGACGTATTCCGCGAACCGCTTCTGCGCCCGCGAGAACAGGAGCCAGCCGGCCGTCGACGTGACGGCAGCCAGGGCCGTGAGCACCGCGAACGTCGCCAGCGACGGCACGTCGTGCTGCATGACGATCTCCTGGTACGCGGTCACGAAGTGCAGCATCGGGTTGAGCTGCAGCCAGCGGCGCAGGCGTTCCGGCGCCAGGCTCGCCGCGTACACGATCGGCGTCAGCCAGAACCACACCTGCAGCGCGACGTCGAGCAGGTGGCGCGCGTCGCGGACGAAGACGTAGGCGGTGGCCAGCAGCAGGCCGAGACCCGCGGTGAAGATCGTCTGCAGCACCACCACCGGCAGCAGCGCCGTCCACGCGAGCGAGACGCCGCCGCCCATGACCAGCGCGGTCGGCACCAGCACGGTATACATCAAGAGGAACTGCACGAGGGCCGAGGCGACGGCCGCCAGCGGCAGCACGGCGCGCGGGAACGCCACCTTGCGCACGAGCGTGCCGTTGTCGGTGATCGAACTGGTGGCGCTGCCGAGGGCGCTGGTGAAGAACATCCACGGCAGCAGGCCGCTGAGCAGGAACAGCGGGAACCGTTCGATCGGCACGCGCACCACGTAGCGGAACGCGAGTGTGTAGACGGCCGCCATCACGAGCGGGTGCAACAGCGACCAGGCGACGCCGAGCAGGGAGCCCTTGTACTTGACGGTGAGGTCGCGCTGGACGAGCCCGCGAAGCAGGCCGCGGTAGGCCACGAGCGCGCGGAGGTCGTTGGCCGCCACGGCGGGCCGAGTGTAGCATGCAGCCAGTGATGCAGGTGCCGCTGCTCGACCTCGCCGCCCAGTACGCCCCCATCCGGGACGCCGTCGTCGAGGCCGTCACCCGGGTCGTCGATACACAGCGGTTCATCCTCGGACCGGAAGTCGAGGCGTTCGAAGCGGAAGCCGCCGCTTACCTTGGAGCCAGGCACGCGATCGGCGTCAGCTCGGGCACCGATGCGCTGCTGGTGGCGATGATGGCGCTGGACGTCGGCCCCGGCACCGAGGTCATCGTCCCGACCTATTCGTTCTTCGCGACGGCCGGCTGCGTGTCACGCCTCGGGGCGACGCCGGTGCTGGTCGACATCGAGCCGGAGACGTTCAACATCGACGTCGAGGCGGTGCGGCGGGCGATCACCCCGCGGACCCGGGCGATCGTGCCGGTCCATCTCTACGGGCAGGCGGCGGAGATGACCCCGCTGCTGACCGTGGCGCGCGAGTACGGTCTGCGCGTCATCGAGGACGCCGCCCAGGCGCTCGGCGCCACCTACGGCGACCGGCACCTCGGCACGCTGGGCGACGCCGGCTGCTTCTCGTTCTATCCGAGCAAGAACCTCGGCGCGGCCGGCGATGCCGGCCTCGTCACTGTCAACGACGATGAGCTCGCGGCAAGGGTCCGGAAGCTGCGCGTGCATGGCGCCCAGCGGACGTACTACCACGAGGAAGTGGGCGGCAACTTCCGGCTGGCGGCGATCCAGGCGGCGGTGCTCCGGGTCAAGCTGCCACATCTCGACGCGTGGACCGAGGCGCGGCAGCGCAACGCCGATCGCTATCGCGGCCTGTTTGCCGAACGCGCCCCAGGCGTGCCGGTCCAGCTGCCGGTCGTGCAGCCCGGCCGCCGGCACATCTACAACCAGTTCGTCATCCGGGCCGAGCGGCGCGACGCGCTGCGCGATCATCTGCGCGCCAATGGCGTCGGCTGCGAGATCTACTATCCGGTGCCGTTCCACCTGCAGCCCTGCTTTGCGTACCTCGGCGTGCCCCGGGGCGCGTTGCCGGAGTCCGAACGCGCCGCCTCCGACACCCTGGCGCTGCCCATCTACAGCGAACTCACCGAGTCGCAGCAGCGGCACGTCGTCGACGTGATCGCGGCGTTCTACGCGCCGGCCTGAGACCCCAATCCATGGCGAGAATCGAGACCGAGGCGGCCGGCGCCCCCGTGCCGGCGTCTGCCGCCGGGCCGTGGTGGTGGCCGGGGCTGACGACGCAGATTTTCATCGGCCTGGCGGTCGGGGTCGTGCTCGGCGCAACGGTGCCCGACGTGGCCGTCGCCATCAAGCCGCTGGCCGACGCGTTCCTGCGGATGATCAAGATGATCATCGCGCCGCTGCTGTTCAGCACGCTCGTGGTCGGCATCGCCGGGACCGGCGACATGCGGACGATGGGCCGCATCGGCGTCAAGGCGCTGGTGTACTTCGAGGTCGCCACCACCATCGCGCTCGTGCTCGGCCTCGGGCTGGTGAACTACTTCCAGCCGGGCGCCGGCGTCGCGGTCTCGGCGGCGAGCACCGCCGACGTCGCGGCCATGGCGCAGCGCCAACAGACTGGTTGGGAGATCTTCCTGCACCTCTTCCCGACGTCGGTCGTCGATTCGATGGCGCGCGGCGACATCCTGCAGGTCGTCGTCTTTGCGACGTTCTTCGGCGTCGCGCTGGCCAGCATCGGCGAGAAGGGGAGGCCGGTCACCGAGGTCCTCGATGCGGTGGCCCATGTGATGTTCCGCTTCACCGCCTACGTGATGCGGTTTGCGCCGATCGGCGTGATGGCGGCGATGGCGGCGACGGTCGGCGGGAGAGGCCTGGGCATCCTGCTCACGCTCGGCAAACTCGTCGGCGTGATGTACCTCGGGCTGTTCATCTTCCTGTTCGTCGTGATCGGCGGCGTCGCGCTGCTGATTCGGGTGCCGTTCTTCACGTTCCTCAAGGCCATCCGCGAGCCGTTCCTGATCGCGTTCACCACCGCCAGTTCCGAGGCGGCGCTGCCCAAGGCGCTCGACGTGATGGCCCGCTTCGGCGTGCCCCGCAACATCGTCGGTTTCGTGCTGCCGACCGGCTACAGCTTCAACCTCGATGGATCGACGCTCTACCTGTCGATCGCGAGCGTGTTCGTGGCGCAGCTGGCCGGCATCGAGATGTCGCTCGGCCAGCAGCTCGTGATGATGCTGACGTTGATGCTCACGAGCAAGGGCGTGGCCGGCGTGCCGCGCGGCGCGCTCGTCGTCCTGACCGCGGCGTTGACCACCTTCGGGCTGCCGCTCGAGGGAGCCGCCATCCTGCTCGGCATCGACCAGGTGCTGGACATGGGCCGGACCGCCGTCAACGTGACCGGCAACTGCCTGGCGACGGCAGTCGTGGCGCGCTGGGAAGGCGTGCTCGACGACCGCGCCATCGAGGCCTTCCGATGAAGCTTCTGGTAGTGGGGGCGGCCGGCCAGTTGGGGGCCACGTTCGCCGGCGCGGCGGGACACGAGGTGATCGGCGTGACCCGGGCCGACGTGGACGTGACGCGCCACGACGCCGTCATCGACACGGTCGGGCAGATCCGGCCCGACGTGGTCGTCAACTGCACGGCCTACAACAACGTCGACGGCGCCGAAGGCGACGCGGCGACGGCCCTGGCGGTCAATGCCTTCGCGGTGCGATCGCTGGCGGCGGCGTCGGCGAGGGTCGGCGCCACGCTCGTGCACTACAGCACCGACTTCGTGTTCGACGGCGAGGCGTCCGAGCCGTACACCGAAGACGATCGGACGCGTCCGGTCAGCGTGTACGGGTGCTCGAAGCTGCTCGGCGAATGGTTCGCGCAGGATGCGCCGCGCTGGTACGTGCTGCGCGTCGAGAGCTTGTTCGGCGGGCCGCAGGCGCGCAGCAGCGTCGACAAGATCGTCGCGGCCTTGCGCGGCGGGACGCCGGCCCCCGTCTTCGCCGATCGCGTCGTGACACCGAGCTACGTCGCCGACGTGCGCGACGCGACCCTCGCGCTCCTGGCTCGCGGCGTGCCGTCGGGCGTGTTCCACTGCGTCAACAGCGGGCAGGGGACGTGGGCCGACATCGGCGAGCACGTCGCGGCGGTGATCGGCGCCGATCCGTCGCTGCTGGTGCGGACCTCGGTGAAGGATGTGCGGCTCGCGGCGCAGCGGCCGGTCTATTGCGCCTTGTCCAACGCGAAGCTGACGGCGGCGGTTGGTGAGCCGATGCGGACCTGGCAGGACGCGCTCGAACGCTACCTGCGGGCCGCCGAGGAGCGTGTCGCCGGTTAGCGCCGGCGGCGCTGCGTCCAGGCCGCGGCGAAGAGGGCCCCTGCCAGCAGCGTCAGCGTGGTCGGCTCGGGCACCGTCTCGGTTTCGACGTCGAATTCGACGATGAAATCGTTGAAGTCGTAGTCGGAGCAGGGCTGCTTGTCCAGCTCGGCGCAGAAGATCGACGTCTGCGCCCCGACCTGGTCCTCGATGCCGAGCCAGTACCTGTTGCCCTGGCGGAACAGCGCGAACTGCTGGTTGCCGCTGAACAGCGCCACGTCGTATTGCAGGCGGACGATCTCGTCGTCGAACTTGAACTCGGACGAGAAGCGCCCCTGGTTGTCGAACTCGGCGAAGTCGAAGTAGGCCGAGTATCCCGGAATCTTGTTGAACCGCGACTCCGTGAAGAAGGCCACCTCGGACGCGGCATCGTTGCCGAACATCGTGCTCCGGTAATAGAAGCCGAAGTCGCCGGTGATGGTGAACGAGGCCTGCCCCTGCACCGCGACCGAGCCGTCGTTGTCCGTGAACGGACCGCCGGGGCCGAACAACGGGAACAACTGCGTCGGATCGCCCGCACGGTACCAGCCGAACTCGATGCTGCCGTCGTGGGCTGGTGTGTCGAGGCGCGCGCCGTCCCAGTTCGTGAGCTGGAACAGCATGTTCAGATCGACGGAGAGATCGCCGCGAAGGAAGAAATCACCCTGGTTCTCGACTGGCGGGCCGTCGAGGGCAAGGTATTCCACCGGGCTGTCTACGGACGCCGACAAGGGGTTCTGCAGCGTGCGTTCGACCCAGTCGCACGTCTCGCCCAGGACCAGCGAGCCGGCCGAGCACAGGCCGGTGCCGGTGCCACCCTGGTTGGACGCACTGTCGTAGGACCGATTGTCCCAGGCGCCGCCATTGCCGATACCGGTGCTGGCCGTCGGCATCGGCTTCCACGCCACGCCGTTGCCGATCACGACCGCACCTGCGTGTGCCCCCGTGGGCAGGCACATGGCGGAAAGCAGCGTCCCGAGAACTAGTTTCTTGTGCATGGTGAATGCGGGCCGGGGAGCCCCGTCCCATTGCTCAGCAATCATGGTGCCACCTTGGGCCGCGGGGACGAGCTGACCTGACTTTGAACAATCCGGGCCTGTATTGGTTGAAAACGATTGGCTCAGCAGAACCAAACAACGCGATTTGCCGTCGAGCTAGCGGATAAAGTCGCCGGATTTGGGGACTAATGGCGTCGCGCGGAGGTCTTTGAGCGCGAAGCAGCACATCAGGAGCGCCGGGACCGCCTGAATCAACTGCCTCGGCGCGGTCACCCGGACGTGCTCGGAGAGGTCGGGCCAGGCGGAAAAGCTCAACGCCAGGATGCCGACCCCCACGATGCCGAGTACGAGCATCACCGGGCGGGCGCCGCCCCTGGCCGAGGCGTAGAGCGCAGCCGCCAGCAGCGCCGGCCAGTAGAGACCCCACGTTGCGACGTCGAGCATTTCGGTCGCGTACCCCTGTCCGATGAGGAGTAGCCGCGCGATCCAGGTCCCGGCGTCCTGGGGCCACGCGTACGCCATCGTGGCCGTGCCGCCCTGGAGGCGCACCCACGCCTGCCAGGCCACGCCGACCACGACGGCCGGGCCGATGAAGCGCGCCCTCTTCCACCCGCCTCGCCCCGCAGTCGCGCAGGCGAACCCGACGAGCACCGTGGCGGCCAGGCCCTCCTGCTTGGTCCAGACCAGCCCGGCGGCGACGACAGCGAGTGTGGGATGCCATGCGCGGTTCGCACCCCACCCGCTGCGCCACGCGAGCCACACCAGGGCCGCCAGCAAGCCGCTCGCAGGGCCGTCGGCGTAGCCGCTGCCGAAGCTGCCTTCGCCGATCAGCAGTCGAGGAACCGCGGCCAGGAGCAGCACCGCTGCCGCGGCCTCGACATCACCGGGCGGCGCGTCCTCGTCGGGCCGATCCCGTACCGCGCCGAACACCAGGCAGAGGATGCCGGCGCACCACGCCGCCGGCAGCAGCTTCAGCAGCCGCTGGTCTTCCTCGCCCATGAACAGCATCAGCCAGGCCTCGGCCAGGGGAACGTGCAGCGGATAGTCCGGGGCTGTCCAGGTGCGCGTGGTGTCGCGCAGCGCGCTGCCCGCCATCCAGCCGCCACCGTGCGCCAGCATCCGCGCCTTGTGGAACCAGACCACCGTGCCATCCCAGCCCAGGTGCGTGCGCAGCGCGAGTCCGGAGGTCCACGCGATCGCCAGGACGAGGACGCCGTGGGCCAGGTAGCTGCGTCGTGATCGCGGCCACTCCAGCCCGCGCCGTGCCCGCCGCGCCCCGGCGCCCAACGCCGCCAACACGATCAGCGACGTCACACCGACGGTGACGCGGGCCGGGGTGCCAATCGCGCCGCCGGCCATCAGCGGCACACCGACGACCGCGGGTCCGATCAGGCAGACGAGCCCGGCGGCCGCGCTCACCTGTAACCGCTCGCCTTCGGGCCAGAGTCGCACCACGACTACGGCGCCCGCGGCGACCGCTACGGCGATCGCCGCCAGGCAGGCGGCCCAGGCGATCACGAGTGGCCAGGGCGGCACCACGCGCCCGGCGCGAGCGCCTCGGTCCGCGTCGTGACGCGCAAAGGTTGTGCGCCGCCCAGCGTGAGGTCCAGGCGCCAGCCGATCGGCCGGCGCTCATCTGCCGAAAGGGCGTGGTGGCGCACCGCACCGGGCTCGCAGCTCACCAGCATGATCGGGCGTGGCCAGAGATGGGTCGAGATCACGTAGAACGGCGCGACGGCTGGCGCCGGATTGCCCTGCACCACCACGATGCCCGGTGCGATCGGAAGCTGGCGCGCGAGAAAGGCGAGCGTGTCGCCGGCGTGCGGCAGTGGCACTGCCTGCGCGAGCACGTCGCTGCTCGCGGATGCACTGTCGTGCGGGAAGGCTGGCAGCAGACCGAGCAGGGTGGCCGACGGGGCGATCTGACTGGCGAGGGCCGCAGTCACGCAGACGATCAGCGTTCGCGGCAGGTGCGCAAGCCAACCCTCCTTCGTCACCGGTGCGGATGGTAGCATGCGCGGCATGGCGGGTCCGGCGAGCGGCGACGACGCTCGCGTCAGCGTGATCATTCCCACCGTGTCGCAGGCCGGGCACCTCGAGGCCTGCCTGACGTCGCTGGCGCACGCGCGGTCGGCCTCGCGCGTGCCGACCGACGTGATCGTCGTCCTCAATGGCGCCACGCCCGACGTTCGCGCGCTCGCGCAGTCGGCCGCCGGCCGCGACGTCCGTCTCGTCGACAGCCTGGTCAATCGCGGCTTCGGCGGCGGCTGCCGTCTCGGCGTGCAGCACTCTTTCGCGCCGGCCTTCGTGCTCCTCAACGACGACGTGCGGGTCAGTGAGGGATGGCTGGATCCGCTTGTCGAGACGCTCGCAGAGCGGCCGCTCGCGGGAGCCGTGGCGCCGCGCGTGCTGGCAAGCGACGGCACGGTCCAGGAGATCGGCTCGATGGTCTGGCGCGACGGCACGACGCGGCCGTTCGGTCGCGGGCTGCCGGCCTCGTCGGTGGCGTGGCGCTGGCGGCGCCGGGTGGACTACGCGTCGGCCTGTGCGCTGCTCGTCCGCCGTACGGCCTGGGACCGCGTCGGCGGCTTCGATGCCCGCTACCACCCTGCCTACTACGAGGACGTGGACTTCTGCTTGGGGCTCGCGGCGGCCGGCTACGAGGTCTGGGTCGATCCGCGCGCCGACGTCGTGCACGCCGAATCGGCGTCGTCGTCGCCGGCGTTCAAGTCGTTCCTCTTCACGCGGCACCACGCGGCCTTCCAGGTGCGCTGGTGCGACGCACTGGCGGCGCACGTCGATGCGCCTGCCGATCCGGCCGCGGTGGCGGAGGCAGAACGGGCGGCTGCGGCACGTCTCGAGACGCCCGGCCCGCGCGTGCTCGTGGTGGACGACCGCGTGCCCCGGCACGGCCTGGGATCGGGGTTCGACCGCATGGCGGACACGTTGCTCGAACTCGCTGCGGCGGGCGCGCGGGTCCGTCTCGTCTCCGCAGAGCATCCGCCGGAGTTCGCGCCACGGCTGGCGGCGGCCGGTATCGCCGTGATCGACGGGCCGACGGGGCCGGCGCTGGCGCGCGAGATGACCGATGCCGATGTGGTCGTCGCGTCGCGTCCCAACAACGTCGCGCGCGTGACCGACGCCCTGGAGCATTTGCCGGCGTCGTCTCGCCCGCGCGTGGTCTACGACGCCGAAGCGCTCTATCACCGGCGGCTGGATCGGCAGGCGGCGCTGGCCGCAGGGGCGATCGCCGACGACCTGCGGGCCCAGGGGGACGCCTGGCGTCAGGCCGAGTCGCGCGCCGCCGCGGCCGCCGACGCCATCGTCTGTGTGTCCGAGGACGAGGCGGCCTTCTTCCGCGCCGCGGGCGGCGCCGCCGTGCACGTCATGACGCCCTGGTTGCGTCAAGCGATGCTCACGGATGGGTCGCTGGAGGGGCGGGCCGACATCGGCTTCGTGGCCGGCTGGCTCGCCGGCGAGGACTCGCCCAATGCCGACGCGCTCGAATGGTTCGCGACCCGGGTGCTGCCGGCGATCGCCGCCGCCGTGCCATGGGTGCGGGTGCGCGTCACCGGGGCGCTGCCGGCCTCGCTGCGCGGCCTCGAGGGGCCGCACCTGCGGGCCGAAGGCTTCGTCGCCGATCTGGCCGGCTTCTACCGGCAGCTGCGCGTCGCGGTGGCGCCGCTGCGGTTCGGCGCCGGCGTCAAGCTGAAGACCGTGGAGGCCGTGCAGTACGGCGTGCCGGTCGTCGCGACGAGCGTCGGAGCCGAGGGGCTCGGCGCATGGGCGCCGGGCATGGTGGCGGTGCACGATCGGCCGGAGGCGTTCGCCGAAGCCGTGGTGGCCCGCCTGATCGACACGGCCGCGTGGCGGGCGCACCGGCAGGCGATCGAAGCCGGCCTGCGCGTGGCGCCGGCGCAGCCAGCCTGGCGCGACGTCCTGAACCTGAGACGCGCGGGAGGCGCCGATGTCGTACGCGCGCTATAGCCGCGAGGTCAGGTTCGACGACCTCAACAACGTGCACACGTTCGCCGTCCTGGCGACGGCGCCGGGCAGTCGTGTGCTCGATCTCGGCGCGGCCGACGGTTCGGTGGCCCGCGTGCTCGTGCAGCGGGGGTGCGTGGTGACGGCCGTCGAGCGGGATGCCGGAGCCGTCGACGCACTTGCCGCCGCGCCCGGCGTGACGGTCGTGCACGCCGACCTCGAGCGGCTGCCCGAGGATGCATTGCCGCCCGCGGCGTTCGACGTCGTGCTGCTGCTCGATGTCCTGGAGCACCTGGTCGATCCGGCGGCGGTCCTCGGCCGCGCGCTCGACTGGCTGGCGCCGGGCGGGCGTGTGGTGGTGTCGGTGCCCAACGTGGCGCACGCGGCGGTGCGGTTGGCGATGCTGCAGGGGCGCTTCCCGCGCACCGACGTCGGGCTGCTCGATCGCACGCACCTGCAGTTCTTCGACGAGACGCAGCTGCGCGCCCTGCTGTCGGACGCCGGCCTCGAGCTGATCGACCTCCTCACGGTCGATCGCGACGTCCATGAGACCGAGATCGACGTGGACACGTCGACGCTGTCGCCCGACGTCGTCGCCGCAGCCACCAGCGATGCGTCAGCGCGCGTCTACCAGTACTTCGTCGTGGCGCAGCCGGCGACGGGCACGGCGGCCGGCGCCCGCGGGCTGCTGCAGGCGCTGCAGGAACGGCAGCGGACCATCGAACACAACTACCGCAGCCTCGAGAGCTACGCCACCCGCCTCGATGCCGAGCTGCTGCAGCTGCGCGAACTCGTCGACCGGCGCGATGGGCACGGGCAGGACGAGGCGCCGGCCGGGCTGGCCGGCGAGCGTGCCGCCATGCGTCTGGCGATGGCCGACGTCGTCGCCGACCGCGAGACGTTGCGAGGGACGCTGCGCGACCGGATGCGCGAACTGGAGGAGCACGCCGAGATGGTGGCGGTGCTGCGCCGCGATCTGGACGTGCAGCGCGGGTTCGCCGATGCGCTCGCCGGCCAGTTGCCGCGCATCGCGGCGCGCGGCGGCGAGGCGCAGGTCATGCACCTCCTCGAGAGTTTCGAGGCGGTCGCGCCGACGCCGGCGGCGGCGGCCCGGCTGGCCGGAGAGGCGGCGGAGCTGCGGCGGCTGCACGGAACGCTCGCCATCAGGGCGCTGGCCCGCGCCGACGCGCTCCTCCGCCGCATGCCGCGCGTCCGCAGTGGGGCGCGTGCCGTGGCGCGGCTGGCCGCACGCGCGGCCCGGCTGTCCTAGCCCGATCGCACGGTGCCGCCGTCGACGACGATCCACGACGGCTCGACGTCGATGCCGACCAGGCCCGTGGCCTCGCCCGGCCACGTCGAGGTGAACTGCCACGCCTCGTGCTGCCACTCGTGGTGGACGTGATCGGCCTGGGTCCCGTCGGCCACCGCGACCGCGACGAGGTACTGTCCGGGGTACAGCCGGGGCATCACGAAGGTGAAGTGCGCTCGCAGGCGGCAGCTCGCCGCCCCGGCCGGCGGCGCCGTCGCGGCGAACGTGTTCTCGCCGAACAACTGCTGTCCGAAGCGGTCCTTGACGTAGAAGCCCACCACCGGTCGCAAGAGTGCCTGCCCGCGGTCCACGTCGACGCGCAGGGTCACCCGCTCACCGCCTCGCACCGAGAGCACCGGGCGTCCGCGCGCGTCGACCAGCTGCACGTCGGTGAGGCGCGCGCCCGAGCCGCCGGCAGCCACCACGGCATGGCCCGCCGTCGCCCCTGCGGCGGTCGGCGCTGGCGTGGGACGGCCAGCCTCGGCATCGGTCTCATCGGCGGCGCGAGCTTCGGCCTCATCGTCCGGCGGGGAGCCGATCATCGCGTCGAAGTACGCCTCGGTGACTTCGCGCGGCGGACCGTCGCGCCGCAGGCGTCCGCCGTCGAGCCACAACACCCGGGTGCAGAGGCGCTGGACGGCCGGCAGGTCGTGGCTCACGAACAGGAGCGTGCCGCCGCCGGCGCGGAAGCGTTCGAGGTGGGCGAGGCACTTCCGGACGAAGCGGATGTCGCCGACCGCGAGCGCCTCGTCGACCACCAGCAGGTCGGCGTCGAGGTGCGCCATCACCGAGAAGGCGAGCCGCACGTACATGCCGCTGGAATAGGTACGAACCGGCTGGTCGAGGTAGGCCCCGATATCGGCGAACGCGGCGATGGCCGCTTCGCGGTGGGCGACGTCGGCCTCGGTCAACCCGTGCAGCAACCCACTGAGACGAACGTTCTCGCGCCCGGTCAGGTCGGGTGAGAAGCCGGTGCCGAGCTCGAGGAGTGCGGCGACGCGGCCGCGCGTCCGCACCTCGCCGCTGGTTGGCGCCAGCGTCCCGCAGACGATGTGCAGCAGGGTCGACTTGCCGGAGCCGTTGGCGCCGATGACGCCGACGCACTCGCCCCGACCGACGTCGAAGGACACGTCCCTGAGCGCCTCGACCGCCGTCACGAGGCGGTCACGGCGGGTCACCGCTCCTCGGCGGCCCAGGGGCGTGCGCGCCGCGAGGGCCCAGAAGGCGTGTCGACGGCGGGTCCGCTCGTCCGCGTGCACGTGGAACGTGCGCCCGAGCCGCTCGACGGCGACCACCGGCGGAGTCGAGTCACGCATGGTGCTCAGCCTATCGCAGCGGCCTGGCCGGGCCACGGCCGTGCGTTACACTAGCCCGGTTGGGCGGCCGCCGCGCCGCCGACCGCCGCCGGGAGCTGAACCCGAGGGCGGCCGATCGACACGACGCTTCATGGCAAAGACTGCACTCATCACCGGCATCTCCGGGCAGGACGGCTCCTACCTGGCCGAGTTCCTCCTCGACAAGGGCTATCGCGTCGTCGGCGTCGTTCGCCGGTCCTCGGCACCCAATCTGTGGCGCATCGAGCACCTGCTGGATCGTGTCGATCTGCGGTCGGGCGACCTGCTCGATCAGCTGTCGATCGTCCGCCTGATCGACGAGGTCGAGCCGGACGAGTTCTACAACCTCGCCGCGATGTCCTTCGTGCCGGCCTCGTGGGACACGCCGCTGCTGACCGGTGAGTTCAACAGCCAGGGCGTGACCCGTGTGCTCGAGGCGATTCGCCAGGTCAAGCCGGATACCCGGTTCTACCAGGCGAGTTCGAGCGAGATGTACGGCAAGGTGCGGGCCGTGCCGCAGAGCGAGGACACGCCGTTCCACCCGCGTTCGCCGTACGGGGTGTCGAAGGTCTTCGGGCACTACATCACCGTGAACTACCGCGAGAGCTACGGGATGTACGCGTGCTCGGGCATCCTCTTCAACCACGAATCGCCGCGCCGCGGCCTGGAGTTCGTGACCCGCAAGGTCACCGACGGCGTCGCGCGCATCAAGCTCGGGCTCTGCGACAGCCTGGCGCTCGGCAACCTCGATGCACGGCGCGACTGGGGCTTTGCCGGCGACTACATCAAGGCGATGTGGCTGATGCTCCAGCAGCCGACGCCCGACGACTACGTGGTGGCGACCGGCGAGACGCACCCGGTACGTGAACTCGTCGAGATCGCGTTCCAGCACGTCGGCCTGGACTGGCAGAAGTACGTGAAGGTCGACCAGCGCTTCATCCGCCCGGCGGAAGTGGATCTGCTGATCGGCGATCCCACGAAAGCCCGGACGCAGCTCGGATGGCAGCAGGACGTGAACTTCCGGGGTCTGGTGACGATGATGGTCGACGCCGATCTGGCGCGGCTGGAGAAGGGCGCCGGGCCCGCACAGCCGCTGGCCTGACCGGATGCGCGTGAGTGCCGGCTGGCCTTTGTGATTCGCGTCGTCCGTATCATCGCGCGCCTCAACGTTGGCGGCCCGGCTATCCATGCCACGCTCCTCACGGACCGGCTGAATCCCTCCCGATACCACACGACCCTGGTCACCGGCGCGGAAGACGCGTCGGAGGGCAACTACGTGTCGCTGCATGGCCTGGCGGGTGCCCACATTGTGCAGATACCCGAACTGGGTCGTGAGATCAGCGGCCCCAGGGACATCGGCAGCCTGTCGGCGCTGGTGCGACTGCTGCGGCGCGAGCGGCCGCACGTCGTGCACACGCATGCGGCCAAAGCCGGTGCGTTGGGACGTGTCGCTGCGGCGCTCTGCCGCGTGCCCGCGGTGGTGCACACGTACCACGGGCACGTGCTGCGCGGGTACTTCTCGCCACGCAAGGAACGGACCTATCGAGCGATCGAGCGGGGATTGGCACGCGTCACCGACGAACTCGTAGCGGTGAGCCCGCGCGTGCGCGAAGAACTCCTCGCCATGGGTATCGGCCGGGCGGATCGCTTCAGTGTCGTGCCGCTCGGCTTCGATCTCGACAGCTTCGCCGGCGCCGCCGCGCACCGCGGCGAACTGCGCGCCGAGCTTGGCCTGCCGGCCGCTACGCCGCTCGTCGGCATCGTGGCCAGGCTGGTTCCGATCAAGGCGCACGAGGTGTTTGTCGCCGCCGCACGACGGTTGCATGACGCACGACCCGACACGCAATTCGTCGTGGTGGGCGACGGCGAGCGGCGTGGCGAGATTGAGGCGCTCCTCGACACCGCGAGGCTCCGGACCGTCACGCATCTGCTCGGCTGGCGTGCCGACCTCGCGCGCATCTACGCCGACCTCGACGTGGTCCTGCTGACCTCTCGTAACGAGGGATCACCGGTCGCGCTGATCGAAGCGATGGCGTGCGCGCGCCCCGTCGTTGCGACCCGCGTCGGTGGCGTTCCCGACGTCGTGCGGCAGGGGGAGACCGGCTGGCTCGTCGCCATGGACGATGACCGTGCGCTGGCGCAGCAGGTCCTCGACGTGCTCGATCGGCCAGATCGCGGCGCCACCGTTGCCGAGGCGGCGCGGCATCACGTCCACGCCACGTATGGCGCCGACCGTCTGGTCAACGACGTCGACGCGCTCTACGCGAGGGTGCTCGCGCGGAAGGGACTCGCCTGATGCCGTGGTCCGCGCTCGCGCCCGGGCTGGTGGCGTTCCTGCTGGTCGTCAGCCTGATCCCTGTGGTGCAGCGAGTCGCACACCAGACGGGCCTCGTCGCGATGCCGAAGGCCGACCGCTGGCACCGTGGTCGCATACCGCTCATGGGTGGCGTCGGAATCGTCATCAGCGCGCTGGTGGCAGTTGTGATCGGCGCCCCGTCGACGATGCCTGTCTGGGTCCTGCTTGGCTGTGCCACGGGCCTTGCCGTCGTTGGATTCGTCGATGACGTTCGGGCCCTGCGGCCTCAGACCAAGCTTTTCCTGCAGATCCTCGCTGCCGGTGTCATGACCGTGGTGGGGCTGCAGTTCCAGTTCACGGGCATCGTGGTCATCGACATGCTGATCACGCTGGTGTGGCTGGTCGGGATCACGAACGCGCTGAACCTCCTCGACAACATGGACGGTCTGGCCGCGGGCATCGCGGCCATCGTCGCCGCGTTCCGGCTCTCGTTCTTCCTCGCGGATGGCCAGATGGAAGGTGCGATGCTGGCTGGCGTCATTCTCGGGTCCTGCCTCGGCTTCCTCGTCTACAACTTCAACCCGGCGTCGATCTTCATGGGAGACACCGGCAGCCTCTTCCTTGGGTTCATGGTCGCCGGGCTCAGCCTCGTTGGAGGATGGCCGTATGCCCGCGGAACGACACTGGTGCTCGTTCTGCCGGTGCTCGTCGTCCTGGTACCGATCTTCGACACGACGTTTGTGACCGTGGCCCGCATCCTGGCGGGGCGCCCGGTTTCCCAGGGCGGCCGCGACCACACGTCGCACCGGCTCGTGGCGCTGGGCATGAGCGAACGCCAGGCGGTGCTGACGCTCTACACACTCGCGGTGACCGGCGGGGCCATCGCATGGCTCTCCTACCGCTACGGGCTGTCCTACGGTGCGGTGCTCGCTCTCCTCCTGCTGCTCGGCACCGGCCTGCTGGGCATTTTCCTCGGCCGCCTGCAGGTGTACCCGGAGGGATCGACGCCCCAGGCCGGAGTGGCACTGCTGCTGGCGGATTTCACGTACCGACGACAGGTCGTGACGGTCGCTGTGGACACCGTGCTGATCGTCGTGGCGTACTACTCGGCCTACCTGCTCCGGTTCGAGCAGCACTTCGCGCGCGAGCAGCAGGTGTTCGAGCAGTCACTCCCGATCGTCTTGATGGCGCAGGTCCTGGCATTCCTGGCGCTGGGGACTCATCGTGGCATCTGGCGCTACACGGGCGTCTGGGACTTGCAACGGCTGGCGCAGGCCTGCGCCGTGGGCACAGTGTTGTCGGTCGTCGGCGTGCTGTTCCTGTACCGCTTCGAGGGCTACTCGAGGGCCGTGTTCGTCATCCATGCCGTCCTCCTGTTCCTGCTGGTGGCGGCGACCCGGCTGTCGTTCAGGGCACTCGACGCCTCGCTGCGACGCGACCCGCCCGGGGCCGAGCCGGTGCTGGTCTACGGTGCCGGCAAGGGCGGTTTGCTGGTGCTGCGCGAGCTGCGCGAGAACGCTTCGATCGGCTGGCGCGTGACGGGGTTCCTCGACGACGATTCGACGAAGCAGGCGACCCGCGTCGAAGGCATCAAAGTCCTCGGAGGAATCGACGCACTCGCGACGGCGGTACACGCGACCGACTCCCTGCGTGTCGTCCTGTCGACGCCGAAGTTGGCGCCGGACCGTCAAAGAGTGCTGTCGGAACGGTGTGAAGAACTGGGAGTCGAGCTGGTCCAGGCGCACCTGCGGTGGGGTCGCGGGGGCCGTAGTACACCCGCACGACCCCCCCCCCAGGGGCGCCGGGCGCCAGGG